>JACRGY010000169.1 GCA_016212165.1 Nitrospirota bacterium | reverse complement strand
TTATTTGCTACAGTAAAGGGCGTTTGTTCATACAGTGCCCTGAATTTCGATAATAATTAGTGTATCTTATCTTGATCCTCAAATAAGGGTTTTATAATAATTTGTTTGTACTTATCAACAATTTGTAAAATGTCTTTAGCTATGTCGATTCTTTTTGACTTTGGAGTGGATTCAGCTAACATCTCTGCGACCATTTTTTCATCATTCATTCTGTATGCTGAATTATCATCAAAATGGACATCGAAATATGCATGTTGATGAAGCAGTAATTCCTCAATCTGCCTGCCCAACAGTAATAATTGATTAACATTCTCTGATATCAAATCCAACTTAGCCATTTCCAACAAGGCACTATCAATCTTTTCCTTCTCTTTATTTCCGAATTTTTCAGATAATTCTTTATTCATACTATGGAACAATATCTTCCACGCCTTTTGCTCGGGAGATAGATCAACATCTGCTTTTTCTAAGTCGGTTCTTTTTCTAATGTATTCCCTCAACTCAATTGCTTCTTTAATATTCATATCCGGGTTTCCAGCAGTAAGAACATGAAATTCTTCCCTGACTTTAATCAGAGCAAATTGAAATTGTTCATCTACATCAGCATTAGTCGAAGGCTCCGGTTCTATTGTCATAATTCTTCCCTCCTTAAGGTCGAAATATCAGACAAGTAGCAGAACATCATTTTTGATTTTCAATTTAATATCTTCGTACAACCAGTTATTAGATAGTTTTCTCGATAACATCGGAATTTCTATGTAACACCAAGGAAAACATAAAATTTACCTCGTCGGTTTTTTCCGCACGGATGGCCCATATCTCGCCCTACGCTCCCTGACCTCAAACCCTATTTTTCTTTTCTTCGTCTCCGGCGGTGTCATGCCGGCCTCCCCAATGGCTTGAGGTGCCAAATTGGAACCTCAAGTTCTCGAACTCCGCTTTGTCAGAATTTTTTGTTCAATCATTTCGATTGGAATCAGCGTTTTCATTGTGCCTCCCAAAATTCCCCTCAATCATACCCCTTGAAGCGCAGGAATTTCAAGAGAGGGCAAAGGTTGATGAAAGGGCACTATACTGAGGGCGGGATACCCTGTTGCCCCTGCCGGCATCATTGCGGTTTAATATATTGCCTATCCTGAAATCTTTTCGTAAAATACCCTTGTGGACATTAATACTCTCAGGAACATCGGCAGGCAGCTCCTTAAAGAACTTCCCCTGTTAAAGCAGAAACCACTGATGCAGACTGCGCTCGGAGTCGGCGCAGCAGGAGACAAGACCTTTCCAATAGACAAAAAAGCAGAGGATATTATCATTTCAGGGCTTGAGGCAACAGGAGAGCCTCTGACTATTGTTTCTGAAGAATTCGGCATTAAAGATATAAAGGGCGGCGGCAAAAAAATATTGATAGACCCAATTGACGGCAGCAAAAATGCAGTTGCAGGGATTCCGTTTTACTGCACATCCATTGCAGTTGCTGATGGTGATAAAATAGGGAATATAGAGCTTTCATATATCATAAATCTTATAAGCGGTGATGAGTTCTGGGCAGAGAAAGATAAAGGCGCATTTTTAAATGGTGAAAGGATTTACGCCCAGAAGGATAGCGGGATATATCTTGTGGCATACGAGGCACAGTCGCCTAAAAAAGATATACCGCGCATCATTCCATTACTGTCAAAGTCAATGAAAACGCGGTGCCTTGGCGCAACAGCGCTGGACCTTGCATATCTTGCATGCGGCTCAATAAGCATATTTGCAAACCCGTCATTATCAAGGAGCTTTGACTTTGGCGGGGGCTGGCTGCTTGTTAAGGAAGCAGGAGGCATGTTTACAGATATCGAAGGTAATCCGGTTGATTATGTGGAAATCAGCCTTAAAAAAAGTGTATCATTGCTTGCAGCAGGGAATGAGAATCTGCATAAGGAGGCGCTTAAATTATTAAAGCAATGAAGCCGTTTAAACTATTATTGCTGTTCTTATTGGCCCTTCCTGTGGCGCTATATGCTGATGAGAACATTATCGAAAAAGACATAGTCTATACAGTTGTTAAGGGCGATTATGGCGAGACGATAGAAGGCAAGATAGGCCTGAGCTGGAGATATATTGCAGCAGCCAATTCAATAAATCCCAATGCGGCTTTGGAAATAGGCCAGAAACTGAAGGTAAAGTTCAGGAGGATTATTCCAATGATGCTCGACAACGGCATTGTCATAAATATACCTGACAGGACCCTCTACAGATTTGCTGACAATAAACTAAAGGATTATTATTTTATTGCAGCAGGAAAACCAACGTGGCAGACAAATCTCGGAGATTTTACTATAACAATAAAGGCAAAGGACCCGACGTGGCATGTGCCATTATCAATCCAGAAGGAGATGGAGGAAAACGGGCAGGATGTTTTAATAGAAGTGCCGCCGGGAGCTGAAAATCCGCTCGGCAGATACTGGCTTCAGCTTTCTATTGAGGGGCTTGGCCTTCACGGCACAAATGCGCCTCAAAGCATATATAAATTCAGGAGCCACGGCTGTATGAGGCTCAGGCCTGAGGTTGCGGAACTCCTTTTTAAGGAAGTGCCTGTTGGAACAAAAGGCAAAATCATATATGAGCCGGTAAAGGCAGCAAAAACATCTGATGGCAGAATCCTTGTCGAGGTCTATAAGGATTTCTATAAAAGGCGCATAAATTATAATGACAAAATTACGGCGAGGCTGAAAGAGCTCAATGCCCTTAATATGGTTGACCCGGATAAGGTCAAAGAGGCAATCGAGAAAAAAGACGGGCTTGTACGGGATGTGACTGTTGGCCAGCAGCCTGTTTCAACGCCATAGAAACTCTAACCCCGTGAAATGCATTTTTCGGGTTAATACCAGAGGTGATTAGATGACAACAATAGGTTTTCTCGCCATAGGCTTCATCATCGGCGGCGTTATTGCCTGGCTTATTGCATCTTCAAGGGCAAAAAGCGTTGAGGCTGTGAACAATGAACTCAGGCAGCAGATTGCAGATAGCGATATCAAAATAAAGGACAAAGATGACAAATTAGAGCAAATAAGAAAAGAATTAACAGGTGAGAAACAGGCAAGGGCTTCCATGGATGCAAAATACGAGGAGGCGGAAAAAAACCTTCTGACGATAGAGACGTGGCTTACCGACAAATTGGGCTCCATTTCTTTAGATGCCCTTTCCAAAAACTCTGCCGAGTTCCTGAAACTTGCTGAAGAGAAACTTAAATCACAAACTGTCGAAGGCAAAAAAGAACTTGAGGGCAAAAAAGAACTTATTGACCGGAGCGTCGAAACAATTGCAAAGACCCTCACAGAGATGCAGCAGAAATTATCCGAGGTTGAAAAGGGGAGCGTCAAGATATCAACCCTTGTTGAACATCATGCAGATATAACATCAAAGCTCAAAGACACAACCGAGCATCTTAAACATGCGCTTGCAAGTTCCAAAAAAAGGGGCGAGTGGGGCGAGCGCATGGCAGAAGATATCCTGAGGCTTGTCGGGCTTGTAGAAGGCATAAATTACATAAAGCAAAAAACCCTTGAAGGCTCATCAGGCAGGCCTGATTACACGTTTTTTCTGCCTAACAGCCTGAAGATAAATATGGATGTTAAGTTCCCGCTCGAAAATTATCAGAACTACCTGGATGCGCAGACAGAACACGATAAAAAAAGATTTAAAGAAGAACTTATCAGAAACACAAAGACCATGATTAAGCAGGTAACAAACCGCGCTTATATAGATACGGCCGACAATACAGTAGATTATGTTATTGTCTTTATTCCAAATGAGCAGGTTTATGGCTTTGTCAACGAAGCTGACCCCGCAATAATGGATGAGGCGCTGAAGCAGAAGGTTATTTTATGTTCGCCTTTTACGCTATATGCCGTGCTTGCTGTTATAAGACAGGCGGTAGGTAATTTCAATCTTGAAAAAACAGCATCTGAGATACTTATGCTTCTGGGAGAATTTTCAAAGCAGTGGGGTTTATACAAAGAAAGATTCGAAGCCATGGGCAAAAGACTTGATGATGCAAAAAAAGAGTTTGACCTCCTTGTTACAACCAGGAGCAATATGCTTGAAAGGCCGTTAAAGAAAATTGACGATTTAAGAAAGCAGAAGGCCATTGCCCTTGATGAAAATATGGATGTTGATAAGCCCTCGCTTCTTGAATAAGCATTCAGGATTTCTTAATCAAAATCTAAAAGGAGGACTACCATGTCAGCGATTATGAATGAGGCAAGGGAGTTAATGAAGCTCTGGGGAGGTTTCAGGGCCTCAAGGGTATTGTTGACCGCAAACAACTACAGAGTGTTTGACCATCTTACAAAAGCAAAATCAGCCAAAGCTGTATCACAAAAACTGAAGACAGATACAAGGGCAACAGAGATATTGCTTGATGCGCTCACAGGCATAGGCCTTTTGAAAAAACATAAGAACATTTATTCAAATGCACCGCTCGCATCCAAATTCCTTGTCAGCGGCAAACCTTATTATCAGGGCGATATCCTGAGGCACGCAGATGCACTGTGGCAGAACTGGTCAGGACTTGATGAGGTGATGAAGACAGGCAAGCCATATCGCAGGGCGCATGACCACAAATCATTCATCCTTGGGATGCATAACCTTGCGTTGCTGAAAGCAAAAGACATTATTAAACAGATTAGGTTAAAGGGAGCAAAGACTGCGCTGGACCTCGGAGGAGGGCCCGGGACATATTCTATAGAGATGGCAAGGCATGGAGTAAAGGTAAGCCTCTTTGACAGGCCTGAGACCATAGAGATTGCGATGGATATTACGGGAAAGGCAGGGATGAAAAACATGGATTTCATCACAGGTGATTTCCTCTATGACGATATCGGTAAAGGCTACGACCTCATATTCGCAAGCCAGATACTTCACTCATGCTCGGAGAAAGAAATTATACATCTGTTTAAAAAATGCCGGAAGGCGCTGAATAAAAAAGGAAGGCTGGTCATTCAGGAATTCTATCTTGAAAAAGACAGAACCCGCCCCGCAAACAGTTCACTTTTCTCTGTGAATATGCTCGTTAATACTCCCGGAGGAAGAAGCTATTCGCCTGACGAGATGAAAAAATGGCTTTTAATGGCGGGCTTTAAAAAGGCAGAAGAAAAAATAATGGATGACACTGTTCTTGTTCAGGCAGTCAATCTATAACATTTTGTTTGCAGGAATACAGCAGAGGACAGTCCTCTGCTGTATTCACATAATCGCTGAATACTAATGCACCGGCCCTGAAGACAGGACCTTCTCAACCTCTTTTTTGATAACAGCATATGGAATGCCGCCGTGAATCTTCGGCACTCCGTTTATGAGGATAACAGGCGTGTTAATGGCGCCATGCCTCAGGAGTTCCCTTATCTCCGGAAATTCATTCTCGTCATCCATAAACAGGTCTATGTATTCAACTGAAACAACATAAGGATAAGAACTGCTCATCTCTTTCTGCAATTCTTCCGCAAGGACCTTATTTGTTGCTGAGTCATCAAATCTTTCGGTGGAGAAGATAATGTCTTCTGTCGGGTTGTCGAGTATTTGTATATACACTCTTCGCAGCATAATTTACCTCCCCGCTATTTTATTTTGCGCCTCTACCCCTCTAGGGGTTTACAAGCATATTATCTATTAACCTTGTCTTGCCAATCTTAAGGGCTATTGCAAGCAATGCCCCTTTTCCCACCTTCTCAAGCTCATCCAGTGTCTGAGGGGAGTACATGGAGGCATACTGAATCTCTGTAATCAAAGGTTCTTCTGAAAGTTTTTCTTTCATAAACCTCCTTATACTCTCTATATCAATTATACCAGATTTTATAAGTTCGGTGGTTTGGACAAGGCATTTATTTAAGACAGTTGCGGCTTTTCGCTCATCTTTATTCAGATATAAGTTCCTTGAGCTCATGGCAAGCCCGTCATTTTCCCGTATGGTCGGGCAGATAACCACATCTATAGCCATATCAAGGTCTTTAACCATTTTTTTAATGATAACAGCCTGCTGAAAATCTTTCTGCCCGAAGTATGCCCTTACCGGCTTGACGATATTAAACAGTTTGGCAACAACCGTAGCAACTCCCCTGAAATGGCCCGGCCTGAAAGCGCCGCAGAGTTTTTCTGAAATTTTTCCTGTCTCAATATGGGTAGAAAACCCCTCAGGATATATTAAGTGCGCATCAGGCATAAAAAGTACATCTGCCTCTGCCTTGCGGAGCTTCGCAATATCTCCGTCATTATCCCGGGGATACTTTTGTAAATCTTCTGAAGGTGCGAACTGAAGGGGGTTAACAAATATGCTCACAGCTGTAATATCATTTTCTCCCTTTGACCTCCTGACAAGGCTGAGATGGCCCTCGTGCAGAGCTCCCATTGTCGGCACAAGGCCGATGCTCCTCCCATGCAGAAAATGCCCTCCGGCTGTGTCTTGCATTATCCTGGGTATTCGTATGAGTTCCATATCTGTATTATCCCAGAAAATGCCATTAAATTTAAAGCACAGGGGCAAGAATGAGGGTGGGGAAGGGCGAAGATTATTATCCAGAACCAGCAAGAACTTGCAGCAGCCTGAAAAAATCTTCCTGTACTCACACCTTTTAGATAAGTAAAAATACTGAAGGCTTTAAAAGGGAATAAACAGTGTTGGACACTTTTGCCACAAAAAACCAGCCTGGTTTTTAGTCCTTATTATCACAAAATGCCAAGCAGAATCATTTTGTTACCAGTGATTTTAAAGATTTTTTTGTTTTCTCTTTTTAGCTAAATATGCTATATTGCTCGCATGAAACCAGAAAATACCAAGTTGGTATATTAATTGTTAAGTGTAAAATGATTAAAATAGATGAACTCAAGAAAATTATCACTATTTGGGCACAATCTCTTCAGTATCGCACTCGTATTCATCTATTCGGTTCTTATTTAAAGGGCAAACAAAACCCTTCGGACATTGATATTTCATTAGAGTTTCTTCACCCTTTTTCGGAAGATGAGAGAACAGAAAAATGGGTTCTTTACCATCGAAAATGGGAAAAGCATCTGTCTGAAACAACTGGTGAAAAAATTGAGCTTTCTCTTTATAAGGGGCATGATTCACCCCAAATGCAACAAAATCTAAAAGACGCATCAATGCTCCTTTACGATTCAGACGCAATCCAGCAGGGAGATGAATCCTAATGCTATATTTCCCAAAAAATAAAATTCCTATCTGGCAACCGAAATCAAATAATTCAAATTCAATTTTTTTCATAATTAAACCTCACTTAACAAACGGCTTGACCATATGCGGGATAAACCCGTATTGGTCAGCCTTGGCGTTGGTTTGAGCATCCGCGCTATGATTACAGAGATCAAAATAGTTGACTCAAAAGAAAGTGACCTTGAAGATATCGTTTCACTGTTTCGCCAATTATGGCCAGACAAGGCTGTTAATAGTCATGAATTGGTTAAAGTCTTTAAAAAGTCTATTGAGTCAGAAAACGACAAATGCCTCTCAGTGAAACTGGACGGCAAAACGGTAGGCTTTTGTGCAATAACATTTGCTAACAATTTTTGGCAAGAAGGAACAATTGCGCAGATATCAACAATGGTAGTTGATGAAGCATATCGAAATAAAGGAATAGGGAAAAAACTCCTTCAACGCGCGATTGCGATAGCACAAATGAGAGACTGTAAAAAACTAGAGTTGGAGTCGAGCTTTCATAGAACATCAGCTCATGGTTTTTATGAAAAAAACGGTTTCAAAAAACGGGCATATTATTTTTCAATCGATATATAGTAACCACTGAATACCAACGAGCGCGTCCACAGCGACGCGCGCGTTAAGCATACTTCTCCCGCAAATCAACAGCTCTAAAAAACCGTATTATTTACTTACTCCGTGTAGCAGCCGCTAAAGTTTGAGATTTGATGCCTGAGGCTTAGCAGGGAAGGCAGCAGGGGTCTTACTTTATCACCTCAACCCCTATATACGGCCTTAATGCCTCAGGGATTAAAACACTCCCGTCTTTTTGCTGATAGTTTTCGAGGATGGCCACGACTGTCCTGCCGATAGCAAGAGAAGAACCGTTTAAGGTATGCACAAACTCAGTGCCTTTTTTGCCTTCACGCCTGAATCTGATATTTGCCCTTCTTGCCTGAAAATCCTCAAAATTAGAGCAGGACGAGATTTCCCTGTACCTGTCCTGCCCCGGCAGCCATACTTCAATATCATAAGTCTTGGCAGATGAGAACCCGATATCTCCTGTGCAGAGTGCTACAACACGATAAGGAAGCCCGAGTTTTTGTAAAATATCTTCGGCATTATTCGTGAGCTTTTCAAGTTCATTATATGAATCTTCAGGTTTCACGAACTTCACAATCTCGACCTTATTGAACTGGTGCTGCCTTATTAATCCCCTTGTGTCTTTCCCGTAAGATCCGGCCTCGCGCCTGAAGCAGGGAGTATACGCTGTATAGTAAATCGGGAGGTCAGCTTCATTCAGAATCTCGTCCCTGTGGATATTTGTTACAGGCACCTCGGCAGTAGGTATGAGATAAAATTCAGGGTCAGCTATTTTAAATAATTCCATCTCGAACTTTGGAAGCTGTCCTGTTCCTGTCATGGATTCTTTATTCACCAGTATGGGCGGGAATATTTCTTTGTAGCCTTTTGATGTGTTTGTATCGAGCATGAAATTCATCAAGGCCCTTTCAAGCCTTGCTCCCATGCCTTTCATCAAAGAAAACCTTGCGCCTGCAATCTTTGCTGCCCTGTCGAAATCAATAATGCCGTGCATCTCGGCAATGTCCCAGTGATTAAGCGGAGGGAAGTCGAATTCTTTCGGAGTTCCCCACTTCCTTATCTCCACATTCTCTGTTTCATCTTTACCTACAGGAACAGATTCATGCGGGATATTTGGAATAAGCAGGAGTTCCTGCGAGGCTTCTTCCTCGAATACTTTCAGCCTTTCTTCTTCCTCTGAAATAGAGTCAGAGATCTTTTTTGCTTCGGTTAAAAGTGAAGCTGCGTCAAGTTTTTCTCTCTTAAGCTTTGCAACCTCCTGGGAGAGCTTGTTCCTCTGCTCCCTCTGCTCCTCGATAACCCTAAGAAGGCCCCTTCGTTCTTTTTCGAGCTTTAAAAATTTGTCGAGGACGGAAGAATCATAATTTCTCTTCCTGAGCGCTTCAAGGACTTTCGGTGTATTTTCTCTTGCTATCTTTGCATCAATCATGTTTTCTCCTCTTCCGGTTCCATAATAATATAGCTTAATGACATTCAAAATGGAAGACGACGACTGTCTCGCCCAAAATTTTTTTACCAAAATCATTTTTTTGTTTAAAAAATTCTTGACAAGGTATATAATTTTACTGTAATTTATTTAGCTAATAAAAGAGAGTTGTTGAACTCTCGGATTAAAAATCGGATTGAAGGGAGGTAGTGGATTGTATGCTTTAGGTAAACACATATTAGTAGAACTTAAGGATTGTAATCCTGAAAATCTCAAAAACCTCGACAAGGTTAAAAAAGCAATGCTCTCAGCAGCTAAAAAAGCCAGGGCAACCATCAGTGATGTATCCTTCCACGAATTCAGTCCATTTGGAATAAGCGGCATGGTAGTTATCGCTGAATCCCATCTTTCAATTCACACGTGGCCGGAGTATGGATATGCGGCAGTTGATATTTTCACATGCGGCGATATTATAAAGCCGGAAGCGGCTGCCCAGTTTCTTATAGAAAAATTCAGATGCAAAAATCCTTCTGTGGTTGAGATGAAGAGGGGAATTATTTCTTGTGCCGGAAATGAGAGGTTGCCGTATAAAGTACAGAGCGCTGACCTGAAGCTGGTTGCCGGCTGTAAGACTGCGTAAGTAAAAAAAGTTATCAGCCTCGGCTGATTCGCCTTAGGCGAAAAGGGTAAAGTTAAAGAGTTTAAGGCTTAATTTTTAACTGTTTCCCGGAACAGGCTGTTTCCCCCTTGCCGGAAAAATTTTCTGTATTAATCCCCTGGAGTCACTTCCCGCGTCTTTGCATATTTCAGAAAAGTGTAATAGCTGTAAAGCACAGCAAGTATTAATCCATGCCTGCCGTCCATAAAACCCAGCCTGAGAAAGAACATTTTTATAAATGCAGCCAGCGGCTTCACAATTAAATTTAATGGATTGGGGACAGTCCCGGTTTTTTTGAGTTCCTTTGCAGCAAGGGCAGAGTAACTGTCCATTCGTTTAATATAGTCAGATATGGAATTATAGGTGTAGTGCTCAAGGGGATTTTTAAGATAAGAGACGCTTCCCTTTACAATTACCTTTTCATGCACTTCCCTTTCTTCAACGTAACCGGCTTCTTTTTTAAATAACCTCAAGGTATGGTCAGGCCACCAGCCGCCGTGCCTGATCCATTTGCCTGCAAAAAAATTCTTTCTCGGCAGATAAAATCCGTTATGCCTGTTTTCCGCTATTGCATCTGTAATCTCTGATTTTAATTCAGGCGTGAGCCGTTCGTCGGCGTCAAGGATAAGCACCCAGGGGCCTGCTGCGGCATCAACTGCCATCTGTTTCTGCTTTGCATATCCCTGCCATTCTTTCTGAAATACCTTATCCGTGTATTTTTTGCAGATCTCAACTGTCCTGTCTGTGCTGAGGGAATCTATGACAATTATCTCAGCGGCATCCCTTGCGCTGGCAAGGGCGCCTTCAATATGCATCTCTTCATTTTTTGTTACAATTACAACTGAGACGGGTATCAATATCTGCCTCCTACCAGGGTTGCGGTAACAGAGCCGAGAGCGACCTTTGACCGAAGTTTTACGGGTATCCGCTTCTCATCATCTGTCAGCCATATATAAATATCGCCTTTTCTATAAAAAATTCCTTCTGATTTCATTAAGGGTTTAACCACAATTGTATCTACTGTACCTGTCTGGAGGGTGACCTTTTCTTTTCTCAGGACCTGGACCTCGACATTCCATGTTTTTTTGCTGTCAAAGATAGTCACGTAGACCGGACGCCCTACTTCAAGTTTAAGTGTTCTTACATAATAGAAGCTTGACAGAGGGTCAAAGACAAAAAAGGGCACGGCAAATTCCTGTTTTTCATTAGAGAGGTAGTCTGTATAAACAGCCTTTCCTGCGGGCTGTTTAAAAATAACCTCCTTGTCCCTTCTATGCCTGCCCTCTTTCAGTTTAATTCTATATTTAACAGGCTGCCCGACAAATAATATGTCCTGGTTTTTTACCAGAGTGCTTTCCACCCTGTCGTCAACATCATAAAAAACAGAAACCCATTTTACTGATTTTGCAGTTGAAATAATCTTTATGCCACTGCCGGAGTTTGTTATCTCAAGCGCGAATGTGCCGGCCTTTATGCCTGTCCATGTCAGGTCATATTCAAGTTTCTCCGGGATGTTGAAGGAAAAGGCATTCTTTGGAAATATGGCAAGTGAAATCAAGGTGAGTAGAAGTGATGATGCAACCAAGGAAAGCAATAAAGGGTTCAAGGATTCGAGGGGACGATAACCGTTCAAACGGTTTAAGCAGTTTAAACTGTTCTTTTTGCTTGACCCCTTGACCCCTTGACCCCTAAACATTGTGTTATATTACTCTATGATTGTTATTCCTGCAATAGATTTAAAGGACGGGCAGTGCGTAAGGCTTCTTCAGGGGAGAAAAGACGCGGTCACTGCCTATTCCAATGACCCTGCATCAACAGCAAGAAGGTGGGAGGAATGCGGGGCAAAACTCCTTCATGTTGTTGACCTCGACGGCGCATTCACAGGGAGCCAGAAAAATCTTGACGCGATAATAAAGATAAGGGAAGCTGTTTCCATGGAGATAGAGGTTGGAGGCGGGATAAGGGATGTGCAAAAAATAGATGAACTTGCAGGAGTTGGCATCAACAGGATTATACTCGGAACTGCTGTGATTGAAAGCCCCCTTTTGCTGATTGAGGCATGCAGGAAATATCCGGGAAGGATTCTTGTAGGCATTGATGCAAAGGGCGGCAAGGTCGCGGTAAAGGGGTGGGTTGAGGTCACGGAAGTTGATGCAAAAGAGCTTGCAGGAGATGTGGAGAAAAACGGCGCAGCAGGCATTATATACACTGATATATCAAGGGATGGCATGCTCACAGGCCCGAACATCCGGGCGATGAAAGATATGGCCGGGGCTGTTAATATCCCTGTAATTGCCTCAGGCGGGGTATCGTCTATCGAAGATATAAAGGCCCTGAAGGAGATTAAAAATCTATGGGGAGTGATAACCGGCAAGGCAATATATACAGGTGCAGTTGATTTGAAAGAGGCGATAAAAATTTCTAAGCAGTGATTTTGATTTAAATCTATTATAGAATCATCCATTTTTTTTATTTAAGGGAATATCGGCTACGCTTACTTTGAAAGAGCCCTTTAAAAAGCCTATGATTTGAGTATGAAGCTAAAATCGTTTTCCATAGCAGCGCTTATATCTCTAGCCTTAATCACAAATGGTGCTTCTGCAACGGAGCATGTCCTGCGCCTGAGCGACGGGGACGTGATTTCATTTGAGGAGATGATAGAAGAACTGAAAAAAGTCGACATTGTTTTTATAGGCGAGAACCATGAGAATGAAAAACATCATAAAAACGAGTTTGAAATTATCAGGGCGTTAAACTATAAAAAAATTCCTCTGGGCCTTGGTCTTGAGATGTTCACGGCTGAAAACCAGAAAGAGCTTGACGCCTGGGTTGCCGGAAAGTTAGACCTCGATACTTTTCTCAGAGTCTATTATAAAGCCTGGCGGTTACCCTGGCCATTGTACAGGGATATTTTTACGTATGCAAAAGATAACAGGATCCCAATGATAGGGCTTAATGTGCCGGCTGAACTCACCAATAAAGTATCCCGCGAGGGGTTCCAGGCATTGACCGATAAGGAACTGGGCAAACTTCCTCCTGAAATAAGCTGTAATGTAGATGAAAAGTACATGGAATTTGTTAAAAGGGCTTATGAGGCACACGAAATAAAAGGCAAATTATTTGTTAATTTCTGTGAGGCCCAGATGGTATGGGACAAATCAATGGCATGGCATCTGATTGAATATATGAAGAAAAACCCTATGAGGCAGATGATTGTGCTTTCAGGAACAGGTCATTCATGGAAATACGGCATGCCGGTGCAGGCAAAAAAGGAATCAATATATACCTTTAAGGTAATCCTCCATGAATCCCCCGGAAGACTTGGTAAGGACACGACCACAAAAGATGATGCTGATTATTTGATTTTAGAGAATTGACTTGATGAGGAATAAAAGATGGTGCCGAAGGCGGGATTTGAACCCGCACAGCCTTTCGACCACTAGACCCTGAACCTAGCGCGTCTGCCAGTTCCGCCACTTCGGCTTCAATTATTATATAACATTCAGGATAAGAGATGCACATCAACTCACTTAATGCCGATTTATGGTGGTTGGCAATGGGAAAAGTCTTTTGCTCATTTATTGATTAAATGTAAAGATTGGGGCAGGATTTAAACAATATAAGCAAATCTTTTTCTGAAGTCCTCCACTTTCATGTGTGCAGAAAGCGCTAATCTTTTGATGTTTCCGGGTTTGAGGTCATCCTTCTTAACCCTCATCATGTATTCCCATCCAACAAGATATGTCTCGGATGTGATGTCAACATATCTCATCTTTGTCTTTCCCGTGTCAGGCTCGAACATCTCGCAGAAAGGAACAGATTTAAGTTTGCCTTCATAAAAGACTGTCATGGAACCTGTGCCGCCCATCAAAAGGAACCTCACAGCGCCGTAACCGAGGTTTCTTGTATATTCTGCATCAAACGGTATCGGGTCGGCTGCTCTGAGTTCATAGCCAATATTTTTATCCACGATTGTAACTTTTATGCCACGGCTCTCGAGGCTTTTCTGCACTATATTCTTCATCACTCTTCCAAGCTGTATTTCAGAAAGCCGCACCCTGCCTGTCTCATCCTTTTCCAATACCTCGTATTCCAGAAGTTCCTTTGGGTCAAACTTATTGGCAATCCCCTCTGCAAGCACAGCAACTCCGTAATCCTTGCCCAGTGAAAGCCTTTTAATTATGGAGCCCTCAAGTATGTCAGCGACCTTTTTACAGGAAAGTTTCTCTTCCCTTCCGCTTACGGCGGATCCCGCGGAGAATTCTTCCGGTATAAGTGTTATGGTTGCGCCTGCTGCTTTTCCTATGCCCAGGGCGAGATGCCCGGTATATCTTCCCATTGTTGTAACAACATACCATCTGCCGGTGGTCCTTGCATCCTCAATGATATTTTCGACAAGCTCGACCCCCCAGTGCCTTGCAGTCTCATACCCAAAGGTCGGCATTCCGCCCGGCATAGGAAGGTCATTGTCTATTGTCTTTGGCACATGGACAACTGCAATCCTTCCTTTTGCCTCTTTTTCTATCCACCTTGCCATATAGAGAGTTCCTTCCCCGCCGATTGTGATAAGGTATCTGACATTGAGGGACTTAAGGGTTGACATGAGTGTTTTAAAGCGTTCTTTAACCTTGTCAGGAAAGTCTCTGGAGGTCCTTAATATTGAACCTCCGGTTATATGTATCTTGCTGACATTATCAAATGTGAGGTCTATTACCTTTTTCTTGTCCCCGGCAAAGAGGCTTTTGAAACCTCCTACTATGCCGATAACCTTTTTGCCTTTTTTTATTGCTTCAATCGTGGCTGCGCTTATGACTCCGTTTATTCCGGGTGCAGGCCCGCCGCCGACAACTATTGCAAGCGTTTCTTTCATATGAATCCCTTTAAGGCAGTGGCTGTTTGAGCGGCATCAGAGATTTTTCGGTAACAGTTCGTAGTGAAATGGAGCGGCCACAGCCTCGACTGTTTGAGCCCCGATTTTCGGGACGAGTTTCGAGGATGTAGCGGAACGAGCTTTAGAATTGTCGAAAAATATCGTAGCAAGCGAAAACTGCCCTGCCTGTTCACTATAGTTCCTTAGCTATCAACTCAGGAATCACCTTCTTTACAACAACAGGCTTAACTGTCCTGCTTACTATATCTTTTGTGTTTCCAACTTTTAGTTCGTTAAACAGCAGGCCAAACTTGTCCTCGAGCTCTTTCATTATTGGTCCTTTTATGTTCTGTGAAAGGTCCCACCACTTTCTTTTCAAAGGGCCAAATCCTTTTTTCCTTGTGCTGTATATGAACTGTTCCTCTGTCTGGCCTTCCTTATGCTCCTTGGCATACTCCTTCTTTATAAATGCATAGATATCATCCCTGAACTCTGCAGGCAAAGCCTTGCTGTCATACATTATGTTCTGGAAGCCTGTTGCGAGATGTACTTCAGATGTTCCTGTCTCCGGGAACATGTGGAAAGCCTCATCAGGCAGTGTTGATGCGCCATGCTGAACGCAGCCCGAAAGCCTGTATTCTTTTCTCGCCATGTCAGACAATATGCGGAGTGTTTCAAAATCTATCTTGACCTTTGCCAGTGTTCCGTCAGGAAGCACAACGCCGCCATGTGATGTTCCTGTCTGAACGCTCAGCTTGCTTAAACCTTTTCCTGCCCTGAATATCTCTTTAAACCCATCGAGGTATGCCCTGAGTTCATCGGGATTGCTGTTTTTGCCTCCGATTTCTCCAATCTCACCGCCTATGGAAACATCAATCCCTTTGGGCTGGATGTCTCTTATATATGCCCCAAGCTCAGCTGCCCTTTCAAAATTAGGCCTCTGCTGCTCCTTGAGGCTCGGCTTGTCGAGGTCTACCAGTGTTGAGGAATCTATGTCAATATTGTAAAACTCTGCCTCGATAGCCTCTTTAATCAGCCCCCTTATATAATCTGTTTCAGGTTTCGGGTCTGCGAGATAATTTTTTCTCACAAGCTGAAAATGGTCACCCTGTATAAACACCGGGCCGCTGAACCCTTCCCTGACCGCAGCTGCAAGCACAACCGTGGAATATTCCAAAGGCCTCTGCTTTGTATACCCTATCTCTGAGCGCGCAATCTCGAATATTATTGCGCCGGCATTAACCTGATTTGCCTTTCTGAAGATAGCCCTTGCAGTGTCATAGGTAAGCCCTCTGATATTTATCGCAGGGACGGTAAAACCGGGATAATTCTTCCCCATATCTTCATACAAACCCTGTATGGATGCAGGCACAGCGCCTGCTGCCTTTGCAGCCTCTTTTATCAGAGTGAAGAGTGCAATCTGCCTGTCCTTATCTTCTGTAAATACTGCCTCATAAACAAGCTCATCCATAATACCCTTCAAGCCGGCCTTATCCTTTAACTCAAGGGCGCCATTGGTAACGGAAAGGATATTTCTCAATTTTTTAAGATCCATTGCAGCTCCTCCTTTATTTTTAAGAATATTATTCAGGCACTAATCTGGGCACACTTTCATTGCCTGAAAGTATGATTGTTGTTTCTTCATCAAGGGTTCCTGTTGGTTCAAGGCCTTTTATCTCCTGGAACTTCATCAGCGCCTTTTTTGTTTTTGAACCTAATTCGCCCGTCACGGGAGAATTGTACAGCCCGCGTTTCTTGAGTTCCTGCTGCAGCAATGATATCCTGTCATTATTATTGTATCTGTTTTTATAAAATACGCTAATCTCTGAAATAGTGTCTCTAAATGTTTTTACCGGGAGAATGTTTTTCCCATCCCTCGGGTCTATAAGCATTACATCGCCTCCGACAACCCACCTAAGGACAACATATCTGCTTGTTTTATTTTGCTTTATAGAAAGGATACAAGGTATATTGAGCCTTATTGCCCTGTCAAGGTCATTGCCGAACTTGTAAACAGAATAGCCTCTTTTCCCGGGTTCTTTGGATATGTCCATATCGCTGCGCATATCTTTTTCTCCCCATATATTCATGAGGTTTAAGATGCAGGCTGCTTCAGAAAGCTCCTCTTTCGAGACCATATATGTCCCGTCATTTATGAAAAATTCGCCTTCTGTCCTGACCCCCTGTAACATACCGCTGATCTTATTAAGATAATGTTCTTCATGGGATATATTGCGGTATGCCGCGACAACAAGGATGAGTATAGCTATGCCGCTAACAGCATACTTAAGAAAATTTGTTTCACCTTTGCATCGGGATGTGCTTAATTCTTTTATGGCTTTTTTCACTATTGCGGTATCAATCTTTATCTTGCCATCTGAATAGGAGAGCAGAAGGGCTCTGTCGCATGCCATATTAATAAGCCTCGGGATCCCATGGCTATGCCTGTAAATGAGCTTTATGCCATTTACCGGGAAGGTTACCATACCTCCTCCTGCAATCTTCAGCCTGTGACTTACATATATAATCGAATCATTAAGGTCAAGGGGCTCAAGATGATATCTGACGGCAATCCTCTGGTCAAGCTGTCTGAGTGGTTCGGTTGCTACAATCTTTTTTAATTCAGGCTGCCCGACAAGGACTACCTGGAGCAGTTTTTTTGTGTTGGTTTCAAGATTTGACAGGAGCCTTATGAACTCAAGACATTCAAGGCTTAATCCCTGTGCCTCGTCTATTACAAGGACCGCCTTCTCATTTTTCGAAAAAGATTCCAGCAGAAAGTTGTTAAGGGCATCGAGATGGTCTTTCTGTGTATCGCTGGCACAGGCAACGCCAAAGTCATGATTTATCAGCTTGAGGAGCTCAAGCGGATCCACCATGGGATTGATTATGAGGGAAGTGTGTGTATCAGGGCCAAGATTGTCAAGGAAATATCTTATAAGCGTTGTCTTACCTGCGCCTACCTCTCCTGTGAGCATCACAAAACCCTTGTTTTCCGATATGCCGAAATTCAGGTGGGCCAGCGCATCCTCATGCCTCTTGCTCATATACAGGAACCTGGTATCCGGTGTTACTCCGAACGGCTCTCCCCTGAACCCGAAAAACTTATCGTATATCACTTTTTTGCCTGTTCCTTTTCCTTATCTTCTTCCGGTTTTTCTTTAATTGTTATATCCTTTGCAAAATCAGGACAGCGCATATCTTTGCCTGATACGGAAAATTTTTTCTGGCATGTTGCACGCCATGCGCATACTGCACACACATCCATTATACCCCCCTTTTCCAGGCATTCAAAGGGCAGGGCGTTTTCCGTCCTGTCCTGAAATAGCAGCTCAATGTCTTCCCTGTATTATTTATGATGCTATCTCTAGTGTTTATTATAAAGGTTCTGTTCCATATCTGGAAGAGTTCTTTTTCAAGCCTCAGGACAGGAGGGGGCGATGGTAGCCTTTTTATCTCGTTGCGGAGCTTCTGGATTTCTTCGTTGTCTTTATCCTCAGCCATAGTCTATAAGTGAATCGTGAAAAGTGTTTAAAACTGACAACTGTTCACTAACGGCTATGCACTGCTTTATTTGTCCGCGATAAACTTCAGCGCTACCCGTCTGTGCCTTGGCCCGTCAAATTCGCAGAAATAAACAGCCTGCCAGGTTCCGAGTACAAGCCTTCCTTCGTCAATGATAACAAGCTGAGAGGCGCCTACCATAGTTGATTTTATGTGTGCATCTGCATTGCCTTCTCTGTGGGAATAGTTCATTTCGTGCGGTATCAGCCTGCTGAGAACATTCTGTATGTCACGCTGAACAGACGGGTCTGCACCTTCGTTTATTGTTACGCCTGCTGTTGTGTGAGGCACATAGATATAACAGATTCCGCTGACTACCCCTGCCTCTTTAATAACCTCGTTGACTTTTTCGGTTATATCAATGAATTCATTCCTCTGTTTGCTTCTGACATTTATGTATCTGACCACGATTCCTCCATTTATGATACATGATTCACGATGCACGATTCATGATTTTTTATCGTGTATCTTGTATCCTGCATCCTGTTATAATTATACCTGAAATCAGGTTCAAAAAAAACATGCTAAATTACCATAAAACCTGGAGGTTTATCAATTCCAAACCATGCAGCGCATCCTGCAATATGGCGCTTGATGAGGCGATTGCAGTCTCTGTCAGAAAAGGTGATTCACCGCCCACACTGAGACTATACTCCTGGGACAAGCCGTCATTAAGCCTTGGCCGCTTTCAAAAGGCGTCTGATATTAATATTGAATATTGCAGGGCAAACCGGATACAGATAGTAAAAAGGCCTACAGGAGGGAGGGCAATACTGCACGGGGATGAATTGACTTACAGTTTTTCTGTACGAACAGATAATGAACCCTTTTCTAAGGGCCTGCTTGACAGCTATAAAAAGATAAGCGCTGTTTTCAATCTCGCGCTTAATAAGCTCGGGATACAGGCTGAATCGAAAAAACACAGGGAAAAGGGCAGGGTCCTTGCGGGAAGCCCTTTATGTTTTCAGTCAAGTTCATTCGGAGAAATACTGATAGACAACAAAAAGATTATCGGCTCAGCCCAGAAACGCTGGGCTGACGGGCTTTTGCAGCAGGGGTCCATCCCGTATATTATTGATGAACCGGCAACAGTGAAGGTATTCAGGATGAAACCTTCTCAGGACATAAAAGAGTCAATGACCGGGCTGAAGGATATTATTCCTGATCTAAGCGATAAAGAATTCAGGGGCATTATAAAACGTTCTTTTGAAGAAATATTTGATATAAAATTTATTCCGGCTCTTCCTTCTCAGAATGAGGAGGCGTTGGCCCGGGAACTTGAGGCTGAGAAATATCAGGTATTTGAGTAACCCATTCAGCTATAGGTTCTACTTTTAGTTCAGGCGCCTGTTCAGGCCTGACTTCTGTGGAGAAATAATAAATGAAGGTTGTGCAGATGATAACAAGCCCTAAATAACTCTGGACTGTATAGGAGAAAAGCTGGTAAGGGAGGGCGAGTATAGGGCCTGCTATTGGAATCAGGCTGAACGGGGTACCGAGAAGGATAAGGAAAAAACTTGCAAGGATATATCCTCCAAATGTAATGCAGTAAAGCCATAATGCATCAGGATGATGATATAGGTATCTTATCGTTTCTTTTGTTGATTTCAACGGCCCCGTACCTTTAAAGACAACAGCTGCCACGCCGTATAAGGTAAGGGCAATTGTGCAGGCAATAAGAATCAGCCCGACGCAGAATAATAACAGTGAAAAAAATATTCCGAGAAAAAGGGCAAGTGTTGCTTCATGTTCTTTTGCAATGGATATGATAGCTGCTATCCCGCCTCCAAATAAGCCAAGGATAAAGGCAACGCCGATAAAGATTACGCCGATAATTGTGGTGAACCCGACCAGGGGAAAGAAAAGCCGTTTGCCTTCTGAAAAGAATGTGTTCATGCTGAATCTTTCAGTGTTATCTTTCACAATCCTGCCCATCAGGCCTGCTGAGCCGCCAAAGACATATATGCCTATTGCCGCAATAAAAAACAGATAAATTAAAAAACTGATTAAGAACACAATAAATAATCCCATATATCTGGATATAACCTCAGAAGGCTCTCTCATTGTTCCGATGAGGTCTTTGAGCCTGGTCAGTTCTGTCAGGTCAAGTCCAAACATAACAAAGGCAACAGCCAGAGGGATTCCGATAAACACGAAAAAGCCAATACAGCTTATAATCATCATGGCGACCTGGACCATCACAAGCTGCCAGTTCTTATGAACAAGCCCGAAACTGTTTTTAATAGCATCTTTATATGTCATATATTTCAGCTCCGCAGATATTTTAGCATTAATTGATGATATAATTTACAGACAATTATAATTTTTGGGAATAAAAAAATGAATCCAACGTCAAAAAAGATAATATCGCGGATTACCGGCAGCTCCATGAAACAGGCGGAAGATACCATTGCCGCAGAACAGAGGCTTAGAATCTCTGTTAACAAAGAGGAGATTATAAGCCTTTACTGCACTCCCTTAATGATAAGGGAACTGGTTGTCGGCCTGCTTATGACAGAGGGCATTATAAGGGGTGAGTGGTGTGCGGACCGGATGAGCATTGAATACGGTGATGATGTGGTTGTTAATATACAGGCGGCAGATGCTGTTATATCCAAAGAGGGCAGGGTTATGACATCAGGCTGTGTGGGGGGCATAACATTTGCCAAAAAACCTGAGACTGAAAAGATAAAGGATGAATTCTCGATAGATGCAGAGAGTCTTTTTCATCTGTTCAAGGAATTCCAGAACCGTTCGGAGCTTTATCATCTCACAGGATGTGTCCACAGCGCTGCTTTATCAGACGGCAGGAACATTATCGCCTTTGCAGAGGACATAGGAAGGCATAACGCTGTTGACAAGATTATCGGATATTCGCTGCTCGAAGCTATAAAGTTTGAAGGGAAGATAATGCTTGCAAGCGGACGGTTGTCATCGGAGATTGCATCCAAATGTTCCAGGTGGGGCATCCCGGTGCTTGCAAGCAGGACAGCGCCTACAGATCTTGCAGTGGAGATTGCTGAAAAAAGGGGGATTACCCTTGCAGGATTTGTAAGGGGAGAGAGGCTCAATGTATATACGCATCCGCAGAGGATAATAATCTCTAACCAGACGAAATAGTTTAAGCGTATGAAATTAATTCCAAAATAACTATAATGTTCTCGCTCGAAGCATTAATAAACAGCCTTGAAGATGCCATTGTCCTTTTTGATAAAAAAGGGGTAGCGCAGTTTGTAAACAGGGCAGGCGAAGAGTTTTTTGCCAAGAGCCTTAAAGAGCTGACAGGGAAAAAATTCAGGGAATTATTCCCTGAAGAAAAAATAATCTCAGGGCTTATAAAAAAGACCATATCCGAAGAACGGCCTTTCAGCGGCAGGGGAGTAGATATAAATATCGGGAAAACAATCAATGTTGATTTCAATCTCTCGCCTTTTTTTGTGCAGGGAGAAACAAAAGGAGCTGTGCTTTCACTCAGGGGAAACATTGATATTGTTGAGAGGGAAGACTATCAGTTTGACTCTTTGATATATCTTCTTGGGACCATCGCCCATGAGATAAAAAACCCCCTGGGAGGGATAAAGGGCGCAGCGCAACTCCTGCGTGATAAGACACAATCTGCGGGTATTGACGAATACACAAACCTGATAATTAAGGAGACGGACAGATTAAATTCGATACTTCAAAACTATTTAACTATAAGCAAGAGGCCGTTATTCCATTCAGTAAATATCCATGAAGTTCTGGAAAAAGCGTTCTCTATTCTTGATATTCCGATGAAAAACAAAGGGATTATTTTACATAAGATGTACGACCCCAGCATTCCGAGAGTTACAGGCGACGAAGGAAAACTTCTTCAGGTATTTTTGAATATGATAAAAAATGCCATAGAGGCTTTGAAAAAAGGCGGAAGTCTTACAGTAGTGACAAGGGTTTCCAGGGAATATGTTAAACAAAAAGGTAAACTTAAACGCTGGGCTGTTGTATCCATCAAAGACACGGGCGAGGGAATTCCTTCTGAAGACATCCCAAAAATATTTCTGCCGTTTTATACAAAAAAGAAGCATGGAACTGGTATAGGACTTGCTTTGTCAAAAAAGATCATTCTCGATCACAAAGGCTTTATCAAGGTCGAAAGCCAATTTAATAAAGGGACAACTTTTAATATCTATATACCATTTGAGGGGAAATGATATATAGGTGATGTTGTTTGAGCGAAAACATAATGCATTGCCTGAAAGATAGCAAACTATGAATAAAGAAGTTTTAATAATTGATGACGATGAGAGCATAGCGTGGGTTGTCCAGAAAGCCCTCGAGCCGGCGGGATACAAGGTTGTTTCACATACCAAACTGTCTTCAGGCCTGAAGGCTGTAAAAGACGCCTCTCAGTTAATACTGCTTGACCTCATACTGCCTGACGGAAACGGGCTTGATGGCCTGCGGGAAATAAAATCATCCAATCCGGATGCAACAGCAATAATGGTAACAGCACACGGCAGGATGGAAAGCACCATAGATGCCATGAAAGAAGGCGCATACGACTATATTGAAAAACCTTTTGACATCGAAGAACTCAAGATAGTTGTTGAAAAGGCGTTCAAGGACATGGCGCTGAGAGAGGAACTGAGGAAGTTTAAAGAAGCAGAGGGAGAAGCGCCCCAGATAGTCGGGAGAAGCGAAAAGATGCTGAAGGCTTTCAAGGAAATAGGCAGGGTTGCGTCAAAGGATATTACGGTTCTTATAACAGGAGAAAGCGGGACAGGAAAAGAGATAGTTGCAAAGGCAATACACTTTAATGGCAAGCGGAGTTCAGAGCCCTTTGTTGCAATCAACTGTGCATCCATCCCCAAAGACCTTCTTGAGGCAGAGCTTTTCGGCTGGGAAAAAGGCGCATTCACAGGAGCAAAAGAGAAACGCATAGGCAAGATTGAATCAGCAGGCAGCGGCACATTATTCCTTGATGAGATATCCGAACTTGACCTTAACCTTCAGGCCAAGCTTCTCAGGTTTATGCAGGATAATGAATTCACGCCCCTCGGAAGCAATAAGGCGGCAAAGGCAGACGCAAGAATAATAGGCGCAACAAATAAAAGCCTTAAAGAGGCGGTTGCAAAAGGCATATTCAGGGAAGACCTCTATTACAGGTTCAATGTTGTCCAGATAAAGATGCCTCCCCTGAGAGACCGCAGAGAAGATATCCTGCCGCTTGCAAAGCATTTCCTCAAAGAAGCCCAGAAAAAGTTTGAGACAGGGCAGAAAGAGCTCTCAAAAGAGGCAAAGGATTTCATCACAAAATATGACTGGCCGGGAAATGTAAGGGAACTTGAAAATGCGATAAAGAGCGCATGCATCCTTTCTGACGGGGCAGCGATAGAAAAACGCGACCTTCACGTTGAAGAGGGGAATACATATTCCATAAAAGAATTTCTCGAGGACAAATTAAGAAAATATCTCAAGGATATGACAAAACTCGAAACCGCCAACCTTCATTCTGCCGTGATGTCCGAGGTGGAAAAGGCCCTGATAAGCATTGTCCTTAAAGAGACAAAAGGCAATCAGTTAAAAACAGCAAAGACCCTCGGCATTAACAGGAATACGCTCAGGGCGAAGATAAAAGAGTATAAGATAAAGTAGTCCGGCAGGCAGTGGACAACCGGCACGTTACCAGGAGGTTTTAACAATACCTGAATCTATAATTTCTTTATCTTTCGTGATAAGCCTTACATCTTCCTTCATAAGTTCCCTGTAAACTAATGCTGTGCTGCATATAATTCCATCATGAATATCCAGTCCCTTTGGCAGGAATCTGAGGACATTTATATCAAGCGGGTAGATTATGCATCTGTTGTCTTGCTCAATGACCTGAAAAATATCTTCAAAGGAAGGTGTTATTCGTTTCCGCTGCGAAAGATAAAATATTTCACTTAAAACAATGGTTGGGATAACAAGCCTTGCATCTTTAGAATTAAGAATATTTAGCGCTTCCTTGCCGAGTTCATCGCTTTCTTCAAAAAACCATACAACTGCATGAGTATCAACAATATATACCATCAGCCCTAAACTTTCACTTCAGTCCCTTTTATTTCTTTCATTGTGAAATGCGATTTGTTTTTCCAGACACCTTTTAGAGATGAAAACGTCTTCTTCTCTTTTTCCACTTTTTGGGGATATCCTGTCAATGTTTTAAGGACTTTTAGCTCTTCTTCAAGGCTTCTAATCTGTGCATCTACAGTCTTAACCTTTACCGTCATGATATACCTCCTTGTTATGAAAATTTTAGCACAAATCTAAGGAATTGTGCTTGTATTATTATATATAGACAAAAGGCAATCAGCACAAGGCAGTAAGGACTCTTGTCAAGAAACACGGGAAGTGGAACTATGTTTCTACATTTATTTTTTACCTACGAAGAAATAAGGGCGAATAGTTTCAAATTTTTTTGGGCTAATTCCTTTTACTTTGAGCAAATCATCTACAGTTCTATAGGGGCGACCGGCTATAATTCTTTCGGCAAGAATAGGGCCGATTCCTTTGATAGACTGAAGTTCTTTTTTGCTGGCAGTGTTTAGGTCGAGCATGCTTTTTGGGGATTGGGTTTTTTTTGCTTGGTTTTGTAATTCCTTTAATTCCCGATCTTCACTACGTTGGTTTGCACGAAGTTCGGCAATCCGATCTGGATCGCTCTCCGACCAAATGCCAGCACGTTTCAACATAGCCGAAATCTCAAAATCCCGAAGCCTTTCAACCATTTCATCACGCGATACTCCATCAGGTGTTTTCCTGCCTATTCCGTGAGTGCGGGCAAAACCATTCTTAACGAGCAGACTTGCCATATCATTTCCGTCAGCAGTAGTGATAAATCCATATACTCGGCCTTCGGATGACCTTCCTAACGCATTTGCAAAGGCTGTATGAACAGTAAAAGGTTTAGCAAGGATACGTTCAACAAAAGTTTTTGCTTCGTTACCGAAATGAATTGTCCGTGCTGCGTCGGACAATCCAAAATATCGTGCTTGCTCCCGTACCCTTTGTGCATCGCTCATGGAACCGGTGGAAGTTTCAGGGCAGTCAACAAAATAAAGTCTAATAATCTGAAGAGGTTTTCCATCAGCTTCTACAAGGAAGCTATCTCCGTCATTTGCTGGGTCATTTATTAATCTTGCATTGGAAAACATCTGCAAATCAGCAGCAAATGATGGAAGAATGCCTCCAAACATCAGCACTGCTGTTATGAATAAAAACCTAATTATCGATAGAATAAATTTTTTCATAACGTAACCTTATGGGCCTAACGACACTCATCAGCCGACCCGGCCACAGACGCCGGACTGAAACCGAAAAACGGCCATGCCAGGTCGGCTGGATGACTTTGTTCGGACTTCTTTTGTCCTTGTCATTTTATGTCTGTCTTTATTTCCTGTCCGCCGCATTGCTGCCATGCGTCCCAACCGTCGTTTTCTAGTTCGTGAATAATTATCTTCTCCTCGTCAATATCATAAATCCAATATGCTCCGTAATGTGGATTGAAATAAATATTAATGTAAATAAGCTTAGGGTTAATCCATTTGACGGAAATAGGACGCCAACCATATTTTGGAACGCTCAACTCAAGACTGTATTCGCGACCAATAAAAATAGTTACTTTGGAATCACCTTTTTCCCATAATAAGTAGTAAACGCCCTCGAGTGGCGATATCTTTTGTTGTGATTCTTTAGCAGACGGATTTTTGACTTTTTTTACCGTGAGCAAATTCTTATCTGAATTGTCTGAAAATATCGGTTGCTGTGCTTTCAGCCTGCGCAGCCATTCGCATATGCTTTCTTCAGCTTGAACAGTCGATACAGAATTTAAAACGATCATGACGGAGAAAAGCAGTACGGTGTAGATATGTTTTATTTTTATTGCCTTATTCATTATTGGTTCGAACAATTACTATACGAACTATCGCCTTTCCCGATAATTTAGCAGACTATAGCATAAAACAAAACATTACGGAAGATAGGGGCGAAAGTTATCACAGCGGCTCGACCCTTTTGCCCAAACCCTCTGCACCGTATATAAAAGCAATTCCACATCTTGCCTGAAATCATGAAATATTGTACGATTGAGGACAGGAGGGCAAAGACATGAAACACAAGCATACTTATGAAACAATTTCCCATCACAGTCCGACGCCTGAGACAATAAAACTAGGCATCAAGGCCGCTGAACTCAGAAAATGCACAGCCTGCAAAAAGGAAATGACTTTTGTACTGACAAAGGAAGGGTGGCTCCCGCTTTTTGAGGATAAAGAGGCTGATAAGCAGGATATTCTTTTAGCCTGATTGAGTTCTTTAAATTATTTAAGCAATAATCTGCTTAAGTTCCTCCCTTTCCCCTTGCCCAAAACTGCCATAGTGCATATAATGAAACCAATATATAAAATGAACAGACAGGCGAGACATAGTGCTTGAGCGGTTTTATTTTGCCGATAGTCTACCCCTCTGTGTCCCCCCTTGCCAAAAGGGGGGAATTAAAAGGGGGTGAGGCAAAATACCTCGGAGCTTGCCCTCCTCAGGCGGACGAGCGAGAATGAGCGAGGGTGCTGTGTCTTGCCTGTCAATCATTATTAAATAGTATGGAAAAAATCCTTATCATTGAAGACGAGAAAAAGATTTCGGATATTGTGAAAACATATCTTGAAAGAGAGGGCTTCACCGTTGCTGTGGCACCGACAGGCAGGGAAGCCTTTAAATTGATAAAAGATAGATTCGACCTCATAATCCTTGACCTCAAGCTTCCTGACATTGATGGTGAAGAAATATGCAGCACAATAAGAAAGGCCTCTGATGTGCCGATAATAATGCTTACTGCAAAAAGCTCGGAAGAGGAGCGTGTAAAGGGCCTTGGAATGGGAGCCGATGACTATGTTGTAAAACCATTCAGTCCCCGCGAGCTTATTGCAAGGGTGAAGGCGCATCTCAGGCGGACAAAAAAGGGAGAGAGAAAGAGCCTTTCATTTAATGAGGGTGCATTAAAGATTGATACCAGCGCAATGGAAGTTAGAAAAAGAGATAAGGCGGTACCGCTCACAACCTCTGAATTCAGGATATTGCTTGGACTTGCGGAGAGGCCCAATATAGTCTTCAGCAGGGAGCAGCTTGTGAACATAGTTCAGGGGTATGATTTTGAAGGTTATGACAGGGTCATTGATGCGCACATAAAAAACTTAAGGCATAAAATAGAAGATGATACACAAAAACCCATGTTCATAAAGACGGTTTATGGGGCGGGATATAAATTCATAGGAGTGCAGGATTGAATGAATCAGGAGGATAAAATGAAAATATTCAAACAAATAACCCTGCCGAGAATCTTGTTTGTTCTTTCAATGCTCTTTCTTGTCTCATGCGCAACTACTCCAACTATCAATTTACAGCAATCGGCAGTTACAGCAGGGCTGTCAATGGAACTGAAGCAAAGGGCATACATTTTTACTACAATGAGCCTCTCGCCGGATGGCCAATATGCAGTTACCGGTACCACCTACAACCCTAGTTCGCCTATCAGGCTCTGGAATGTGGCCACAGGGGAGCAGATATGGCGAGTGGAGACGACTTTTGCCGGAATAACATCATCTCTCGGGTTTTCGCCAGATGGGAAATATATTATTGCCGGCGGGGGTGATCTGATCCTTATCAATTCGGAAACAGGAAAGATAATCAGGAAGTTCGGAGGAACTTCTATTTTAATCGGCTATCATTCAACGGTATTCTCGCCGGATGGAAAATCTCTGCTGGCAGGCGCAGGAGGCGGCAGCCTCACTCTATGGGACGTTGCTTCAGGAAAGAAGATCATGGATTTAAAAGGCCATGAAGGTGTCGCAGCCCTGGGGACGGTCAACTCAGTTGCTTTTTCGCCAGATGGGAAATATGCCCTTTCAGGAGGAAGCGATGGAACGGTAAGGCTCTGGGATCTCTCGACCGGGGGAAATATCAAAACATTTAGACATTCAAAAAAAGATTTCCTTGGCCGGAGTGAATACGATGTAACAGCGGTGCTGTTCATGCCTGATCCACGCCGTGTTATTTCATGGGGAACAGACGGCGACATGAAGATCTGGGATATTGAAAGCAGCGAGACTATACGAACAGTGAAGGTTGCGGCGGAAAGATTCGGTGTTTTTTCAGCCGCGGTCTTGCCTGATCGGCAACACACGATTGTAGGCACTCATCTCCAGTATGGCAATTACAGTTTTGGAGAAATGCTCAGCGGCCGTATACTAAGGCAGAAAAGTGTAAGCCTCTGCAATATGGCAACGGGTAAAAAACTCCGCGAATATATTTTTGAGACGCCGGAGTGGAGCCAGTTCGGACTGGGAATAATCCTTTCTCCGGACGGCAAGCGTCTTTTTGTGGCCGGGGATGCGGCGATGCGGATCATCGATGCCTCCACGCTGGAAGAGGTCGCGATGTTGACAGCTTATGAAGACGGCGAATGGCTAACCATTACAAGCGAGGGTT
>JACRGY010000167.1 GCA_016212165.1 Nitrospirota bacterium | reverse complement strand
TATATGCAACATGCGCCTTGCCTATGAATGGCAGGAGATGGTGCTCGCACACAGAGTAAAACGGTATGTCTTTTAAAAGTACCATCTCATCATGGCTTTCGCCCTCTATGTGCTTAAGTATCTCTTCGGTCGGCGTCTCAAGGCCTGAGAATATCTCTTCATACATCTTTGCAACGCGCGATGGAGTGTCTTTAAGCCCTGCTCTTTCAGGGTCTTCTCCTATGCCTTCAAGTATTAGCCTCACGCCTTTTTCTATTTTTTTAATGTCCAAAAAATACCTCTCTTGTTTTTTCCCGGAATGGATTAAAAGTCTAACATTTATGAATATTGAGTGTCAAAGAAGGCTAGACGCACTCTATTACCCTTTTATCTGTAATGATTTTATCAACCTTTATATCATGCGGCTCTGCGGGTATTTTTTCTACAATCTGCTCCTCGTATGCCGGAGCAATAATCAGGATTTTTTTCCCCATTGTCGCAAGCAGCTTGTCATAATAAGCTGCCCCGTATCCGAGCCTGTTGCCATGCGTGTCATATGCGGCCCCGGGGATAATAACAAGGTCAATATCAGACAACTTTCTTAACCTCGCCTCGTCAACCGAAGGCTCAAGTATCCACATGTATCCGCGGGCCAGCTCATCCATGTTTTTTATCTCGTACAGCTTCAGAATATTCTCTTTTTTGCAGACCCTGGGTAAGACTGCCAGTTTTCCCAAATGAAGCGAGAGTTTTATCATATCCATAGTATCTGCCTCGCTTCTGAAAGAGGCGTAGAAGAGAATTGTTTTTGCAACTGAAAACTCCGGAAGCATAATGATTCGTTGCATTATTGAGATGTCCTTTTCAGCCTTGAGATTTTTTGCAATCGCATCTCTTTTCTGCAGGGTTTCCCGTCTTATGGTTCTTTTTATCTCATTATTTTTCATCAAGTATATGCTCTATGGCGTTTTTTATCTTCCGTATCTCTTCAACAGTATCAGGAGAACTTTTATACGGCGGTATGCCCTTAATGTCAGCCTCCATTATCAGGTTGCTAAAACTGATATGCCCTATGAATTTCATGTTGCCAAGGCCTTCTTTTATAAAAGCGATATCTTCATTCCCTCTTGCCTTATTGGCAACTACCAGGACATCTTTAACACCCAGGCCTTTTGCCATTTCCTTAACAGTGTTTGCTGTCTGGATGCTCCTTTGCCCGGGCTCAACAACAACTATAAAGGCGTCAACTGCCTCTGCAGTGCCCCTTGTGAGGTGTTCAATGCCTGCTTCCATGTCAACGATTACAACTTCGTCTCTTTCAGCAATAAGGTGTTTGAGAAGCCTTCGCAAAAATACATTTTCAGGGCAATAGCAGCCTGATGCAGCCTCTTTTGATTTTCCTGTCACAAGCAGAACGATATTATCAAACCTGTAACCGTATTCAGAGGGTATGTCATCCACACGCGGATTGAGTTTGAAAATGCCGCCTGAACTGCCGGGTTTTGCCCCTGTTCTTTCTTCAATCAGCCAGGTCATTTCAGCTATGGGTTTAATCTTTGCGACATCAGCGGGGCTTATTCCAAAGGCAGAGGCAAGGTTTGCATCAGGGTCTGCATCAACTGCAATCACCTTTTTGCCGTCAGCTGCAAACAGGTGGCTGAGCACAGCGGAGAGAGTTGTCTTGCCAACCCCGCCTTTTCCTGTTATTGCTATTTTCATAGCAGTATTATAACTCATAACCTGATTGCAATGGTTTGATTTTTCTCGGGATTTTCGTTATTATCACTGCATGGAAATAAAAAAACTTCTTGAAGAATCAAGCCGCTACATAATGAATACTTACAACAGGGCGCCTATTGACCTCAGAAAAGGGCGCGGCGTAAAGGTGTGGGGTTCAGACGGCAAGGAATACCTTGATTTTGTCGGGGGTGTTGCAGTAAACATACTCGGGCACTGTCATCCAAAGATAGTGGTTGCCATCCAGAAACAGGCACAGCGCCTGATCCATGTCTCAAATCTTTATCACATAGAGCCGCAGATAAAACTTGCACGGCTGCTTGTGGAACATTCTTTTGCAGACAAGGTTTTTTTCTGCAATTCAGGTGCAGAGGCAAACGAGGCCGCCATAAAGC
>JACRGY010000166.1 GCA_016212165.1 Nitrospirota bacterium | reverse complement strand
TGCCCTGCTTTATGAATTTGTTTACCAGCTTTGCATCAATTTTAAGCTGTTCCTTGTTATAGCAGGAGATATATTTACCGTCAGCGCTGTGCCTTCTGATGTATACAAAATCAGCGGTAGCCGGCAGGTCGCACAGAAAATCAGGCTGGTCAGCTATGCACATGCTGATATTATTCTTTCCGAGCAATGAAATTATCTTTTTATTTATCCAGCTTTTATCTCTGAACTCAAAGGTGTTTTTTGCCTTATATTGATTGAGCACCTCAATAAATTTTCTCAGTTTTTCCGCGTCAGCCTTAAAATCAGGAGGGAACTGCCAGAGGATAACCCCGAGTTTTTCTTTCAGGGCCTTGGCCCTTGAAAAAAATACATCCAGAGGTTCTATGGGAGATTTTAGTTTTTTGACATGAGTTATAAACCTGCTCCCTTTCAGGGAAAGGGTAAAATTCGCAGGGGTTTCGCTGTACCATCTTGAGAAGGTCTCTTTTTCAGGGACCCTGTGGAAGGTAACGTTCAGCTCGACTGTAGAAAATTTTTTGCAATAATATGGAAGCCACAATTTTCTCGAAAGTTCATCCGGATAAAAAGAGCCCTTCCAATCGTCATACTGAAAACCGCTGCATCCTATCTTCACACAAGGCATATAATAGTATATCATATTATTGCCTTGCGTGCCGTAAGAAAAAGGCTTTTTGCCTTCTGGAGGTGCAATTATGGAGAAAAAGGGTTTGGATTCAAGGCTGCGTTTGATTCAGGATGCAGACCTCAACGGCAAGGTCGTGCTTGTCAGGTTCGACCACAATGTTGTAAAAGACGGCGAGATAAAAGACCCCTACAGGATAGACAGAACCTTCGGCACGCTTTATAACATTGTCGAGCGCGGAGGAAGGCCGATACTTATGACCCATGTCGGAAGGCCTAAAGACAAAAAAACAGGAGATATCACGTGCAGGCCGGGTGAATCCGTAGAACCGATTGTTGAGTACCTTGCCATGAAACTGCATACAAGGTTCCATATCCCAAAATTCGATATTGACCCAGAGCGCGGGATTACAGGCATTGATACATCCATAAATCTTGCAATCCGCAGCCTGCGTGAGAGAAAGGTCGGAGGCATCTATCTTCCAAACACACGCTGGTTTGCAGGAGAAGAGGCAGAAGGCAAGGTAAGGGAAAACTTTGTTCTCCAGCTTGCGGGTTTGGCAGATATTTTTATAAATGATGCATTTGGCTCATGGCAGCCCCACGCATCAACCTATGACATTGCAAGGCTCCTTCCTTCCTATGCAGGATTCCTTATGCAGCAGGAGATAGTGAATCTTCACTCTGTCATGAACCCTGAAAGGCCTTTTGTAGCTGTTGTTGCAGGCGCAAAATACGATACAAAGATAAAACCCCTGTATGCCATATATGACAAAGTGGATAAGCTCATACTCGGGGGCGTGCTCTATAACACATTCCTCTGCGCAAAATACGCAGTGAAGATAGCCGGCGTTTCAGAGAGCGATATCGAGGCGGCAAAAGACCTTGTTGAAAAGGACAGGAAAAACCAGAAGATTGTGGAGCTTCCGTATATTGTTGAGTCAGATACGCTTGAAGGAAGGGTTGAAGGGAAATACAGGACCATATCAGTAAGAGATTTCAAGCAGGGCAATAAATACAGTTACATCCTTGATATTGACCCGAAAGCATTTGAGGATAAATTTGTCTATGAGAGTATCTCGAATGCAAAGACAATATTTGTTAACGCAGTTATGGGATTTACGCCTCATTTTTCAGCCGGCTCCGCAGCATTGGACAGCACGATTGACCATAACAGGACTGCAATAAAAATGTACGGGGGAGGAGATACTCTCCAGGAATTTAAAAACCTCTGTCCAGGGCTTTATCTTTCGGTCCTCGACAATACCCAGTATTATTTCTTCACAGGCGGGGGAACAGTGCTCACTGCAATAGAACAGGGAAGCCCTTATGGATTAATGCCGGTAAAGGCATTGATGGAAAATAAGTAGTCATATTTCTATAATATACGGAAATTAAATTAATCACCTTTCAGGAGGGTTTATGGCTGACATCAAAAGAATCGGGGTAATCACAAGCGGCGGTGACTGCGGAGGCTTGAACGCAGTAATAAAAGGAGTGGCGCGGGAGGCATGGGCTTTAGGGATAGAATCAGTTGTTATTCCTAACGGATATGCAGGCCTTTATAACCTCATTGACCTGGAGCAGGTTGTTGTGCTTAACGCAGAGAGGGTAAGCCGCATAGAGGCGTCTGTTGCAGGTTCTGAGGCAGGCCATTCACGCGTCAAGATAAGCAAGATAAAGGATGAAAAGAAATACGAGCGCATAAAAGACGGGCTGAAAAAGTTCGGGATAGATGCGCTTATCATAAGCGGCGGTGACGACACAGGAAGCGTTGTTGTGGACCTCAGTTCCCGGGGAATCCCCTGCATCCATGTTCCAAAGACAATGGACCTGGACCTTCAGCCATACAGCGTAGGCGGCGATTCAGCCATAAACAGGATATCTATTTTTACAAGGGACATCAAGACAACAGGCATGAGCCATAACCGGGTTATTGTTATGGAGGTCTTTGGCAGGTATGTGGGGCACACTGCATTAAGAGGCGGGATAGGAGCTGAGGCTGACTGCATACTGCTTCCTGAGATACCTGTTGATTTTGATGTTGTATATGAGCACATGAAGTCTGTTTTTTTTGCAAGGGTCTTGAGGAGCGATGTTAAGGCAGGGACGTACATTATTGTTGCTGCAGAGGGCATCAAGACTGCAAGCGGTGATTTGCTTTATGACGAATCTGCTGGGGTTGACGCCTTTGGACACAAGAAGCTTTCAGGCGCAGGGAAATATGTAAGGCATCAGCTTGAAAAGAGGATGAAGACTGACCCTGCAGTTACAGAATTTATGAAAAAGACAGGCATGTGGGCCCCCGGTGTTTATGAGACGCCGGAGGTGAGGGAGGTGACGCCGGGCCATCTTGTACGTTCAGGCGCGTCTTCAGCATTTGACGTGAATTTTGGGCACAGGGCAGGCGCTGCCGCAGTCCTGCTTTTGCTCGAAGGCAAGACAGGGAACACGGTGGTTGATGTGGACGGAAATAAAATAATTTATATAGATACCTCAGAGGCGATAAAGCGCAGAGAGGTTGATATAAGCGAGATAGCGCTTTTTGAAAGCCTCGGGACCTGCTTTGGCAGGAAGACAGAGAAATTCAAGTATGAGCTTGTCGAGCAAAAGGGTCCGATTTCAAGGCATCTGTAATCATGATTTCTTGTTGTATAAAGGAGGAGAGGGCTTATGGCAAAATGGGATGATGTATTAAGAAATATTCATTGCGGCCTTTTTGTGGTGACTACAAAGAGCGGAGATAAAATCAACGGGATGACTGTTGCATGGATGACAAGGGCATCTATCGAACCTCCAATGGTCTCTGTATCAATAGGGAAGACGAGATACAGTCACGGACTTATTCAGGAATCAGGGGTCTTTGCCGTGAATATCCTTAAAGAAGGACAGGTGGATGTTGGAAAACATTTTGGGTTTCAATCGGGGAAAAGGGTGAATAAGTTCGATAAGGTGGATTATGAGACAAAGATTACAGGTTCGCCAATACTAAAAAATATCGCAGGGTATCTTGACTGCAGGGTTGTCAGCTCATGCGATGCAGGAGACCATACAATATTTGTCGGAGAAGTTGTGGATGCAGGAACTTCGCCGGATGCCAGGCCGATGCTTTATGTGCATGAGGATTTCTGGGGGAAGAAGTAGGATTTTATAATTTATCTCTTTGCAAGAGTCGCAGGGTTTCTTCGTATATAGTCTTTCGGGGGCCGATGGCTGCAACTTCAATAATACCCTTGTCTGGTGCAGTTTTATAAATCACCCTGAATTTCCCGACTTTAAAACTTTGCAGCCCATCGAGTTCATCCTTTAACGCCTTGCCTGACAGGGGGTCATTTAAAACAGCCTGCAATGCGGCCTTAATCTTTCGTTTTATATCCGGATGCAGGGTGCGGACAAATTCCGCTGTCTCATCAGACATTTTTAGTCTGCGGATACTCATTTATCTGAACAGTTCCTCAAGTGTATAGAGCTTTGCCTTGCCTTTCTTTAAAGAAGCCACGCCCTTTTTAATCTCGTCCATAAAGACGGAGTCAGAGCGTATGGCAATTGTCTCTTTCCAGCCCTCAAACTCATCAGGGCTTATCAGGACTGCGGCAGGAGAGCCGTTTTTTGTAATAATGACCTCCTCGTCGGTTTTGTGAACCGAATCAACAAGGCTGCTTAACTTCATCTTTGCCTCAGAAAGCGATAATGTTTTCATTGAATCTAACCTCCTTTCTGGTTGACCAGAATTAAGACTAATATAACAGAAATGCAGGGGGATATCAATGGACGCTGAAAAACAAATAGGGACAGCGACCGGTTTTCAATAGCTCGGAAGAACCATAGCCCGAAGAGGGTCAGAAAACAAAAAATATTAATTGATAAAATATTTTGTGTTATGCTAATAATGTAGTGTTAGCAAGGAGGACAAAGACATGCCGAAAGGAATAACATTAGGCAAAATAGAGAAAGAGGTTGAAAGGCTTACGCCTAAGGATCAGTTGAAATTGCTGGAAAAACTTGCCCATCAACTTAAGAAAACAGGTGTTGCCGTGAAAAAAGAACTCGACTGGGAAGGGCTTTATGGTCTCGGAAAAGGGTTGTGGAAAAATGAGGATGCCCAGGAATACGTAAATCGTTTAAGAGAGGACAGGGTGTGACCTTACCTGAAGAACTCGCTGGAATAAGCTCTATTTTCGTAGACACAGCGCCTGTTATCTATTACATAGAAGCACATCCGCAGTTTGGCCCTCTTGCAAAAGAAGCAGTCACAGCATTTCAGTCGGGAATATTAAATGCCTTTTCTTCTGTCATAACCCTTACCGAGGTTTTGCCAAAACCGATTGAGCAGGGAGATGAAAAGCTCGCAAGGAAATTTGCTGAATTTCTCAAACATGGGAAAAACCTTACCATGATAGAGATATCGGAAGGGATTGCAGAGGCGGCAGGCAAGTTGAGAGGGCGATATACTTTTCTGAAATCAGTTGATGCCATACAGATATCTGCGGCCATTGATGCAAGAGCAGACGCATTCCTTACAAATGACAGAAAGCTGAAACAGATAGAAGAAATAAAGGTATTAGTTTTAGTAGATTATTTATAAATCCCGCCTATCCTTAAAAATATTAGAAAAAATTAGAGACAGCCTCTCACATCCCATATTTCTACATTCCCGCACCACTTCTATTGCAGCTTTATCCTCATCCCTTGATTCAGTTATAATCTCAAGCATATGAAAAAGCGGTCAGACTTAAGTATTGCCATTTCCAAATAGTTCCACAGTCCATAGAACCATAGCACGGAAGTGCCATAGAGCAAAAGTTCCATAATCAGAACTCAAAAGTACAAAAGTCCAGAAGCGGGCAAGTAAGCAAGCCAGCAAGATACGCCTCCTTGACAAATCCGGTGAATAGAGCTATCTTAGAGACATCTCATAGATGGCGATAATAGCAGGAGGAGATGAGAGCATGAAAAAAATACCCAAGTTTAAATCGGAAAAGGAAGAGGCAGATTTCTGGGCAACCCATGATAGCGCTGACTATCTGTCGGAAACAAAAGAGATTAAGGTTAAGTTTACCCGCTCAAAGAAAAAACTTGTTTCGCTAAGGCTTGATGACAAGACGATTAAGGAATTGAAGGAGATAGCCGACAGCAAAGGGATAGGTTATCTCCAGCTCGTAAGGATGTGGGTTCTTGAAAACATGAACAAGATGAAGGCTGCCTGACAGAGAAAAATTCGATTAAGTAGCAGTGGTCAAAAACAAATAGGGACGTCAAAAACAAATAGGGACAGCGACCGGTTTTCAATAGCTCGGAAGAAGGACTTACCGGCTTGCTGACTAAGCACTATCTCAGGAAAACAGCCGAAATAGCAGAAATGTCACTAAGGCTCCCATGAGGCTGCCGAGAATAACTTCCCATCTGGTGTGAATCTTTCTTATAATCCTGCTCTGCGCAATTAATACAGCGAGCGTAAAGCAGAGAATTGATGTGATGAAATTTTCCGTTATGTATGTTATTGCCACCCATACTGAAAAAGCGAGCGCAGCATGCCCGCTGGGCAGGCCCCCGCGCAGCGGGTGCCCTTTCCCTGTAGTTGCCTTTGTTATCACAACAAGTATCAGTACTAATATAAAAGACATTATCGCAATCTCTTCCTTTGAGTGTTTTGTTATATAAAGGCCTTTATTGAAAACGTCGCGGATGTAGGGAAACAGGATTATATAGCCGACAACCGCTACTCCAAAGGCAGTAACAAAGACTGCGCCTGCAGCTATGTCTTTTACTATGCGCGCCTTCTCATTGTGTTCAGTGGATATTATGTCAACTATTGCCTCTATTGCGGTATTCAACATCTCTGCAAGAAGCACTGCTATAACGGAAAGAGAGATTATCAGAAATTCTGTGCGGGAGACGCCGAGTATATAGCTTGCAAGGAGCACAATAGCAGCGCTGTAGAAGTGATATCTTAAATGCCTCTGGGTCTTTGCTGCATGGAGGATGCCTTCTATTGCAAAGTTGGCGCTCTTTACCCATTTTCTCAATGGCATATTAAACCGGCCTCGTCATGGTTTATATTTTACTGGATTGCTGGTTTAATATCCAAGCCTTCGTGCCAGTTCTATTCTATGCGGGAGGGTATAGTCTTTGAGCGGATTTCGTGCCAGGAGAGAGGGGAATCATCTTTGAACGGACTTGATTTCATGCGGGAGGGTATAGTCTTTGAGCGGATTTATTGCGCCGATATTCCTTGAGCAGTGCTTAAGAAAAATAAAGAGGCAAAATACCTCGGAGGGCGAAGCCCGAGAATGAGCGAAAAGATTATACCCTCCCGGCATCTTCCTCTTTTGTTTCTTCACCTTGTTGTTAAAATATTACCGATACAACTGCGGGGTGTTCACAATTCGCCTTCTAAAGTATATAATATGTGCACTAAACATTCAGGCTGCTTAGGAGGATTTATGAAAATGTTAGAGGGCGAGCTTCAGGCAAAGGGATTAAAATTTGCAATTGTTGTAAGCAGGTTCAATGACTTTATTACAAGCAAGCTTCTTGACGGCGCAAAGGACGCGCTTCTGAGGCACGGGGCAAAGGAAGACGACATAGATGTTGCCAGGGTACCGGGCTCTTTCGAGATTCCTTTAATTGCAAAGAAACTGGCGTCAAAAGGCACATATAATGCAATCATATGCCTGGGCACGGTAATAAGGGGTGCAACCCCTCATTTTGATTATGTTGCGGCAGAGGTGTCAAAAGGCATTGCAACTGCTTCGATGGAAACAGGGGTGCCGATTGCATTTGGGGTCATAACATCAGATACCATTGAACAGGCTGTTGAAAGGGCCGGGACCAAAAGCGGCAACAAGGGTTTTGATGCAGCCATAACAGCGATCGAAATGGCACAACTATTAAAGAAGCTCTAATGACAGCATTCAGCGGACAGCATTCAGTTATTGGGAGTTTCGGCAGTATTTTTCTGCTGACAGCTGGAAGCTTATGGGCTGTCTGCTAAAGCATGAAACGGAGAAAGGCAAGAGAATATGCGCTTCAGTTTTTATTCCAGTCTGATTTTGGAGATAAAGACCACAGAAAGAATAATCTAAAACAATTCCTGTCTGACAAGGACAAAGACCCTGAAGTCAGGAAATTCGCATCAGAGATTATTGACGGGACCCTTTCCATGCTCGATGAGATAGACTCTGCAATAAAAAAGGCAGCAGAAAACTGGGTGCTCGAGAGGATGGCCGCTGTTGACAGGAATATCCTGAGGTTTGCTGTCTATGAGCTGCTTCAGAGGAAAGACATCCCGCCTGCCGTAACGATAAATGAGGCGATAGAAATAGCAAAGAAATATTCCACCCTGGAGTCGGCGTCTTTCATAAACGGAATCCTTGACAAGATTGCCCGAAAAGCGAAACCAAAACAAAAGGCAAAGTAGTGCATTACGCAGTAATTTCCGATGTCCATGCTAATCTCGAAGCGCTTGAGGCAGTGCTGGAAGATACAGGGAAGAGGAAAGCTAAGGATATAATATTTCTTGGAGATGCTGTTGGATACGGCCCGAATCCAAATGAATGCATAGAACTGTTAAAGGATTCCTGTAAAATAATGCTTGCAGGCAACCATGATTGCGCACTCACCGGCCTGGCAGATACTGAGAACTTTAATGAATACGCACGGCTTGCAATAGAATGGACCTTGTCTGTTTTGACAAAGCCGAATCTTGATATCCTGAAGGAATTGCCTCTTATAAAGGTATTAAGAAAAGACAATGCCCTGCTTGTTCATTCTACCCCGAAAGAGCCGGAGCTATGGCATTATCTCCTGACACTGAGTGAGGCTGAGGTTAATTTCCATCATTTTGAGCAAAAAATCTGTTTTCTGGGCCATACTCATTATCCATTTATAATAGAGCGCCTGTTGTCAGGCGAGCTGATAACATACAAAAATAATGCTGAAATCGGGAAAGCGGAAAGATATATAATAAATGCCGGAAGTGTCGGGC
>JACRGY010000168.1 GCA_016212165.1 Nitrospirota bacterium | reverse complement strand
TTTTACCTCACCAAGAGAATTCACAAGTCTCTTGGTAAGATGACTCCAATTGACTACCTTATCCGGAAAGGGGGTATGTCGCATTTGTATGGAACTTATACAGTTTGTTGCATCTGTCAGCAGCTTTTGTTAATATTTCTGAAAAGAGATGGAAAGGGCAAACTAATATGCAACCGCCTGTTAAAATGTATACGCTTAGTACCTGCAGCCACTGTAACGCTACAAAAAAATTTATGGACAAATGCGCTGTGAAATATGAATTTACAGATGTGGATTTGCTGACCGGTGAAGAAAGGCAGGCTGTTTTTGACGAAATCAGGAAACTGAACCCCAATTGTACATTTCCTACGATTATTATCGGCAATAAGGTAATTGTCGGGTTCAAGGAAAAGGAGATCAGGGAGGCGCTGGGGTTATGATCACTGTTGAGCAGCTTTATGAGATGCTGAGAAAAATCCACGAACCCAAGGGCTACCTTTTTAATAAGGACAAGGATGTCGTGTCTGAGCTTCTGAAAGGCCTTCTCATTAACAAGGACCGTTACGGCTATATGTCCTGCCCCTGCAGACTGGCATCAGGAGATTACGGAAAAGATAAAGACATTGTCTGCCCCTGCGTATACAGGGCTCCGGATGTTGAAGAGTTTGGAAGCTGCTACTGTAACCTCTACGTTTCAAAGCAATGGAATGAAGAAAAAATCCCGCACGTATACGTCCCTGAGAGAAGGCCTCCTGAAAAAATGCCTTATTGATTAAGCCTGTTTCAGGCATTACAGGTATAATATCCATCTATGCCGGTTTATTCTGTCAGTGACGCTGAGCGCCAGATGAAGCTTCCTTTGTTTTTTGATGAATACTCCCTGAGGCATTACCTTGAGAAAACTGCCGGCAGAACTGTTTCGCTCACCCTTACTGAAAATTCCAGCAGCATGATATCAGTAAAAATACATGGGCGTTCTGTTTCGCTAAGACTCCACAGGATGTTTCTTCTTGCTGAAATCAGCGTTCTTGCCGAGATAGCAGAAATGATAAAAAATAAAAAAGGGAAAACTCCGCATATAAGCAGGTTTATCAAAAATAATGCTGTTGGTATTGAGAGGAAACCAAAGAGGTTAAAAATCAACACGCATGGAAAGTTTTATAACCTTCTTGAGATATATGATTCCCTTAATAAAGATTATTTTAACAGCAGGGTCTCCGCACGCATCACCTGGGGCGCAAAAAGCCCGAGGCGCGCTGTAAGGCGCAGGACACTCGGAAGCTATTTTAAAGACGATGGCATGATAAGAATAAACCCTGTGCTGGATTCCGGAAAAGTGCCGCTATATTACATTGAGTATGTTGTTTATCACGAAATGCTCCATGCTGATATGGATGCCAAAACCGCCAATGGCAGGCGTTCAGTGCATTCAAAGGAATTTAAAAGCCGCGAAAGGCTGTTCAAACATTATGCAAAGGCCCTGGCGCTGGAGAAAAAGAACTAAGAAACTGTTGCCTTTACCTCAAATTTCGGAGGGTTCATGATAGCCTTTTTCACAGCGCACTGGTCAGCCACTTTTATTATTGCATTGAGGTATTTTTCAGGAAAACCCTGCGGCACAATAATATCAAGGACTATCTTGTCCATTTTTGTCTTGCCGTCAGCAGTGGTAATATATTCTATACTCTGGACAAGAGAAAGGCCTTCAACAGGTATATTCCTTTCCCTGCAGAAGCTGAGCACATAAATCCCTGCGCATGTGCCTATTGATGCAAGGAAATGAAGAAAAGGGCTCGGGGCAGTGCCGTCCCCGCCAAGTTCTTTTGGCTGGTCAGTATTTATGACCATTCCGTTAATCTCTGCGTTAACCTTTTTATTTCCGGGAAAAGTTATTTTTATTTCCATTTATCCTCCTTGCTGCTCGTCTAAAAATATCATAATACATAACCGCAAACAGAGAAAATATTTATCAGGAACGTCTTTTCTCATACCTCTCCATAAGATAAAACATACCTCCTGCAAAAACAATCAAAAATAATATCACAAGCCAATGGTTTATTTTTAACAATTTAGGCAGCGTTGCTCCTTCCATTGCCGAAGATATACAAAAGCTTTCACTGTATGGATACAGAACTGCAAACAAAAAGGAACCGGCGCCAATGCCTGTCATGGTAACCACCGCATCCAGTCTGCCAGATGCAAAACCTGCGACAGCAGTGCCGGGGCAGTAGCCGCTTACTACAAAGCCTATCCCGAATAATGCCCCTCCAACTATCTGAGGCCAGAAAAAAGTCGGGACAAACCAGACCCTGTCCATGTCCAGAAGCCCCAGGTCTGACAGAAGATATAACCCGGAAGCAGCAACAAGTATTGCAGTAAACATCACCTTTGGAACAGTAAAATCAGTCAGATAAAAAACTCCGGCCAATTTGTGAGGGTTGCCAAGGCCTCCTCTTTCGAGAAAAAGGCCAAAGAAAATCCCCAGGATTACAGCAACCAAAAGGCTGATATTCTGGCTGAATATAAAAGGAGCTGTCATGACCATAACCTCCTGAAAAAAGCTGCGATAATAAAACCGCTTATAAACATTGCGATGACAAATATCCACCCTGATACTGCCAGCTGCGCGCCGCCTGATAAGGCAACACCACTTGTGCAGCCCCTTGCCAGCCTGCTCGCAAAGCCTATAATAATACCTCCTCCAAAGGCTGTTAAAAATCTTGTCCTGGTCCTCATATGCGCAGCCTTATCGAACCTGAATTTGAAATTACCGCTTATAAGCGAGGCTGCGAGGGCCCCCAGGAAAAGTCCGCCGACTTCAAAAAGGACCCAGTTCATTAATGGCGACTCAACATTCAGGTAGCCTGAAAAATATTTGAGAGTGCCTGCATATCCGGGACTGACATCTTTAAGGCCAACGCCTGTTAATAAGGAAAATGCACTTGAGGCCCCCAGCCCCCACCCGGCAATATAAAAAGTTGCAAGGAGGGTCAAGCCAAGCCCGATTCCTGCAATGTATGGCGACCAGAAATTATTCTTTACCATAATAACCTCCTCATTTCTATTAACCTGCTTCTTTTGTCCTCTTCCTTAATTTATGATTACACACTTTTAACAGGATGTCTATATGCCGCCTGTTGATGAGATACAGGGATACATTAAATATGTTATAAAAGAGTATCAATGCTGCAAAGGCAAAAACCTTTAAAAGGACAAATGATGTGAGCCGTCCGGGCAGGGCCGTCTTAATAATAATGTTGTGCATACTGGTTGAAACACCAATTGCAAAAACAGCGCTAGCCCGGATTGAACCTGTCCCTTCTTCCATGCTGCGCGAAGAGCAGCTTGCCCCTATAGCCGGGATAGTTGAAGAGGCAATCCTAAATAATCAGATACCGGGCGCAGTTATCCTGATAGGGAATCAGGACAGGGTCATTTACAGGCAGGCATTCGGTTACCGTTCTCTGCTGCCTGATAAGCTTCCTATGGCTTCAGACACTATCTTTGATATAGCTTCCCTTACCAAGGTCGTTGCCACTACAACTGCTATCATGCAGCTGGTTGAAAAAGGACAGCTCAGGCTTGAAGACCCTGTGTCTAAATACTGGCCTGAATTCAAGGCCAACGGGAAAAAGGGTATCACGGTGCGCGAACTGCTTACGCACTATTCCGGGCTCAGGGCTGACCTCAGCCTTAGGGCAAAGTGGTCAGGCTACAACACAGCCCTTAAAAAAATTATTGCGGAAAGACCCGCAGCTCCCCACGGAAAACGGTTTATTTATAGTGATATTAACTTTGAAATTCTTGGCGAAATTGTTCACAGGCTCTCAGGCCAGACACTTGATGCATACTGTGACGAGCATATATTTAAGCCGCTGGGGATGAAAGATACCGGGTTCAGGCCGTCTCCTTTGCTGCATGGCCGCATCGCCCCAACCGAATACCAGTGCGGGAAAATGCTTCAGGGAGAAGTTCATGACCCTGCGGCTTACAGGATGGGCGGTGTGGCAGGGCATGCAGGGCTCTTTTCAACTGCTGACGACCTTGCCATTTTTGCTCAGATGCTCTTGGCTGGTGGAAGCTTCAACAACATGCAGGTCCTCAGCCCATTGACAGTTGAGGAGATGACAATGCCGCAGTCGCCGCCCGGCAAAACTGCATTGAGGGGATTTGGCTGGGATATCAATGCGCCGTTTGCATCAAACCGCGGGGATTTGTTTCCTGCTGGTTCTTTTGGGCACACCGGCTATACCGGAACTTTTATATGGATTGATTCTGTATCTAAAACTTATATCATTATTTTAACAAACCGTGTCCACCCTGACGGCAAAGGCAATGTAAAGCAGCTGCGTGCAGATATTGTAAAAACAGTTGCTGCAGCCATAGGGCCTATTACGACTGAGCAGATACTGGCCAGCTCTCAGCCCCTGAACAGCTACTATAATCGTATGAAGAAAAATAATTATAACGCCTCGTACAAGCGGAATACGAAGGTGCGGACAGGAATTGATGTTTTGAAATCTGAAAAATTTGCGTCCCTGTCCGGGTTGCGTGTGGGCCTGATAACAAATCACTCCGGCCTTGATGCTGCAGGCCAGCGCACAGTGGACCTGCTCTATAAAACACGCGGTGTTAAATTAAAAGCCATCTTCAGCCCCGAGCATGGTTTTTCAGGAACTGTAGATGAAATAGTGCCAATCAGTTTTACCCGCGAACAAAAAACAGGCTTGCGTGTTTACAGCTTATACGGAAAGGCCTACCGCCCTTCAGATAGTATGCTTAAGGGGCTGGATGCGCTGGTCTTTGACATTCAGGACTCAGGGGCCCGTTTCTATACCTATATAACTACTCTGGCTTATGCAATGGAAGCTGCAGCAGGGAAAGGAATTGCTTTTTACGTCCTTGACCGTCCTAATCCAATCACAGCCTCAATGGTCCAGGGCCCTGTAATGGATGAGGATTTGAAATCCTTTACAGGATATTTTCCGCTGCCTGTAAGGCATGGCATGACTGTTGGTGAACTGGCAAAAATGTTTAATGCAGAAAATAAGCTTGGGGTAAAATTGCACGTCATAAAAATGCGCGGTTACGAACGCGCTGACTGGTACGACAAAACCGGCCTCAGGTGGGTAAATCCTTCGCCAAACCTCAGGACCCTGACAGAAGCTGTTCTTTATCCAGGCGTGGCAATGGTCGAAGGCGCAAACGTGAGCGTTGGCAGGGGAACAAATACACCATTTGAACTTTTTGGCGCTCCCTGGATTAATGCAGAAGAGCTCGCAGCCTATCTGAACAATCGTAAAATTCAGGGCGTCAGCTTTATTCCTGTTGGCTTCACGCCAACCAGCAGCAGCTTTAAGAACAAATTGTGCCATGGAGTGCAGATAGTCCTTGCTGACCGCCAGGCATTGGACCCGACAGCAATGGGAGTTGAAATAATAAGCGCTCTTTATAAGCTTTATCCCGAAGAGTTTCTGGTTGATAGAACACTGTCCATGATCGGCTCGCGAAAGGTCCTGCAGGCCATCAAAGAGGGCCAGGAGCCGGATTTGATTGTGATGAACTGGCAGGATGCGCTTGAGGAGTTCAACAAGATACGGTCAAAATATTTGCTGTATTAGCTTCATTGCTTGCCTCTATATATCTTTATTGTGCTTCAGGAAAAAAACAGATATAAACAAAATGAAGACGTATTATGTCAAAATAGAAAATGCGCGCCCAAAATATAGACCGTGAACAATGTCCTGGATATACTTACCTTATGAAAACAGGTTTATTGGCCTTCTGTATATTTAGCATTTTCCTGTTATGGCTTCCGGCAGCAGAGGGTAGAATAAAAGATGAAAAAAAGACTCCTCCTGCTGAGCGCATACCGATTCTTCTTTATCACCGTTTCGGGCCTGCAGTTGCAGACAGCATGACTGTGACAACAAGGGTATTTGAATCTCATCTGAAATATCTTAAAGATAACGGCTATACAGTAATACCCCTCAGACAGCTTGTGGACTACTGTCTCAGAAAAGGGCCGCCCCCGCCATCCAGGTCAGTAGTGATTGTGGCTGATGACGGGCATAAATCTGTCTATACAGACATGCTCCCTCTTATAAAGAAATACAATATTCCTGTCACGCTTTTCATATATCCTTCTGCAATCTCCAATGCATCATATGCCATGACCTGGAACCAACTCAGGGAAATAAAGAAATCAGGGCTTATTGACTTCCAGTCCCATTCATACTGGCACCCTAATTTCAAGCAGGACCAAAAAAAGATGGCGCCTGATGAATATGAAAAATCTGTGGAGATGCAGCTTAAACAGTCAAAGGCAAAGCTGGAAAAAGAGTTCGGCATTCATGCAGATATGCTGGCATGGCCCTTTGGCATCTATGATGACAGGCTTATCTCCAAAGCAGTTGCCGCAGGATATGTTGCTGCATTTACCATAGAGCGGAGACATGCCGGAGCTTCTGAGAATATCATGGCCCTTCCGCGTTACCTGATGACGGACTCAGACAGAGGAAAGACATTTGAGAGCATACTTAAGGGAAATTCTTCTTACCGTAAAGATAAATATTGAATTGAAAGGAATATTTTTGAATATCATGACACTGTCTAAAGACTATAAAAAATTAATAATGGTTTTGCTTGTGCTGCTCCCCCTGTCAATGCCAAAGCATGCAATGGGATATACAACAGGCAGGGTGATAGATTTTGTCACTGGAAAACCAATAAGCAGCGCTTTCGTGACTCTGGATAATAATATTGTGCTTACTGATGAAAACGGCATGTTTGTCTTAAAGAACATGGGCAATAAAATAGCTGTGAGGGCATACGGATATCTGAGGAATGAACAGATTATCATTGCGCCGTTAATCACCCTGTCACTGGAGATAAAGCTGATGCCTTTCACGCCAAAGGCATTATATCTTTCCCCTTACGGTATAGGCTCAAGAATTCTGCGCGGCTCAGCTCTCAGGCTTATAGAAGAGACAGAGTTGAATGCGCTTGTCATAGATATAAAGGGCGACAGGGGTTTTATACCTTATAAGAGTTCAGTCCTCCTTGCCAGGGAAGTTGGCGCCCAAAAAATAACAACTGTGAGAGATATGAAGGATTTGATGAAATCCCTAAAAGAAAAAGGCATCTATTTAATTGCACGCATTGTAGTATTTAAAGATAATCCTCTTGCCCTGACAAGGCCTGATTTGTCTATAAAGACTGCAAGCGGAGAGATATGGCGCGATGGCGAAGATCTTGCATGGGTAGATCCATTCAGAAAAGAGGTGCGGGAGTATAATATCAATATTGCTATAGAGGCCGCCCAATACGGGTTTGATGAAATACAGTTTGATTATGTCAGGTTTCCTGATGCCGCAGGCCTTAAATTCTCCATGGAAAACACAGAGGAAAACAGGGTGCAGGCAATCTCGGGATTTCTCATGGAAGCAAAAAAACGGCTCATGCCCTACAATGTGTTTCTTGCTGCAGATATATTCGGTTATGTGTGCTGGAATCTCAATGATACAAAAATCGGGCAAAGGCTTGAAAACCTCGTGCCTTCTGTTGATTACATGTCTCCCATGCTTTACCCTTCAGGGTTTCACTTTGGGATACCCGGTTACAGAAATCCTGTTGCATATCCGCATGAGATTGTTTATCTTTCAATTAAAAGGGCCCAGGAACGCACAAATATTCCGCCAGTTCGTTTCAGGCCCTGGCTGCAGGCATTCAGTGATTATGCCTTTGACAAAAGACATTTTACAGGCAGGGAAATACGAGACCAGATAAATGCCGCTGAAAAATTCGGCTCTAACGGCTGGATGCTCTGGAATTCTCATAACGTTTATTCAGGGGATGGGCTAAAAAAAACGCTCTGAAAAAATAAATTTAATGGCAGGAAGTGCAGGACGGTTTGCTGCATGAAGAGCAGCTTGCAGAGGATGAGCCTGCAAATGGCTTTTCAACCCCGCTCATGGCGAAGGTGGACATCTTCTTTTTTATATTACCGGAATTGCATTTCGGGCATGTGACCTTCTGGCTTCCGAAGACGAGTTTCTCAAAATCCTCTTCGCATTTGCAGCATTTATATTCATAAATCGGCATGAATTATTATAACATGCTCTCTGATATTTCAGAGTTCTTAGGGTCGGTATTGATGCTGATGTTAGCTGGCTTTATTCAATCCTGCCCAAAAGTCCAGTTCTCTAACAATATATTCTGCAGCAGCCTACTCAATTGATTCGAACCGCAGCTTTGAATTTTTATCATCGATGCGACCAATCTCATTTTCCCGTAAAATGTACCACCCGCCGCTTGTTCGTTTGTCCTCCGAATATAATATCCATTCCTCAATTAGTTCTCTATTTGTCTTGAGTAGTTGTAAAACTTCTCCTACACCAAAGCTTGAGCGATGTTCATTATAGCGTGTGCGGACTATTGCATCATGAATTGATATGCCCTCACCCCTCATAGAGGAGTCATGACCTATCCTGAGTATCCGCAATAAATATGCATTATTCTTGCTCATTATTATTGTCCGGCTAACATTATCTTTTATGTCGCATGCGATATAATTAATGAGGAAGGCATTCCTGCTTATAAACTAACAACTTCTACTTCCAATTTTTCTTTAATAGTATGTGTGGATTCAAGAAGACTGTCTATCCCATCAAGTACTTTTGCGTGAAAATATCTTTCACCGCATTCAGAGCAAACTTCAGCCTCAACATTCTCAACTATATACAACCTCCGATGAAGCCAATGCTGTCTTTTGACTTTCTTTTTTGCTGTTTGTCCTCCGCAAAATTCACAAATCATACTTTCCTCCTATAAAGCATAAGCTGTTATAAGAATAAGATTGCCATGCTCTTTAAACCTGCATACAACATGAATAATTCTACCATCTCTTGCAGGGCCTTCAATTCTATATCTCGTTCCACGTATGTCTTCTGTTAGTTTCTTCTCTATTCTTCCTTTTAGTATAGCATTTTCAATGTCCGCTCTTTCCAACTCGTCATCCAGCATTTCTTCTTCTGCATGGTCGGAAAGGTAATAATCTTTTTCTATAACCTTTTGTCGAATTTTTTGTAATGTTTTCATTTAAGAGCATTCTTGCATTGAAAACTATTTCTTCGGAACCTTTTCCCAGTCTTTCAGAAACTTCGCTATCCCAATATCTGTGAGAGGATGTTTTGTGAGCTGCACTATTACAGAATATGGAATTGTTGCAACATGCGCGCCCATTTTTGCTGCCTCAACAACATGCAATGGATTCCTGATGCTTGCAACTATGATCTGTGTCTCGAATGCATAATTTTCATAAATCGTCATTATCTCCTGTATCAAACCCATCCCATAATGGCTTATGTCATCAAGCCTTCCGACAAACGGGCTGACATATGTTGCGCCTGCCTTTGCAGCAAGCAATGCCTGGCTCGGAGAAAATACAAGCGTGACATTTGTCTTTATGCCCATCCCTGAAAGTTTTTTTGTTGCCCTCAGGCCGTCTTCTGTCATGGGAATTTTTACAACGATATTTTTGTGTATCCTTGCAAGTACTTCAGCCTCTTTTATCATCTCGTCTGATTTCAGGCTTACTGCCTCTGCGCTTACAGGGCCGTCAACGATCGAGCATATCTCTTTCAGCAGTTCAACAGGTTCTTTCCCTTCTTTTGAAACTAACGACGGATTTGTCGTGACCCCGTCAATAACACCCACTTCCCACGCCTTTTTAATCTCAGCAACATTTGCCGTGTCAATAAAAAATTTCATATTCCCCCCAATTTGTAAATTTAAAATTGCTATCTATCGCCTGCATAAGCAGGACTACATTAACACCTTTTCTGTCATTGCGGCTTGTCCGCAATCCTTCAGGAAAAGAAAGATTCCCGACAAGCGGGAATGACATTTTGTGTCGCCTTACTAATGACCGTATTAGTAATTCGGGTTTTATTATAACTCATTGCTGCCGCAATATGCCTCTTCAATCAGCTCAATAATATGAAAAACAGGCCTGTCTTTCCCTGCCTTGCTTAACTGCATCATGCAGCCGGGACATGCGGTTACAATTGTTCCTGCGCCTGTCTCTGAATGGCTTCCAGTCTGCTTTTGCAGCAGCCTGTTTGAAATATCCCTGTACGACAGGCTAAAAAGCCCGCCAAAGCCGCAGCAGCCTTCCTGTTTTTTTTCCAATACATTAATGCCAATTGTCTTAAGCAGCTCCCTCGGCTGCCTTTTTACGCCAAGCCCGTACATGAGATGGCACGGGTCATGATACGTTACAGTAGCTGGGCGTTTGGAAATCAGGGATAATTGATGTAGGTCTAATTTATCGAGCAGAAAACTTGATACATCCATTGCAGCATTTATTCCCTTGCCGATCATTTTCGGATATTGATTTTTTAATGCAAGGACACACGTGGGGCAAAGGCTCAGGACAGCCTCAACTTTCAGCTTGCCAAATATCCTTACATTTTTTTTTGCAAGCTCTATTGCCTCGTCTTCCATCCCAAGTGTCCTGAGCGGCATACCGCAGCATACCTCACCGCTTGGGACCACTACTTCATAACCGGCCTTAAGGAGTATATTTATCAAAGATACTCCGAGGTGCGGATACAGAAAATTTATGCTGCACCCTGTGAATATGGCCACCCTTCCCCGCGGTTTAGACACCTTATACACCTGATGCCCATCTTTAAAGGGGACTTCAGGCAGGCTGAAGTTAGAAGGGATAAAGCCTTTTTTTACAAGATACGGGAATGCTATATACTGCAATATCTGGGACATCCTGAAAGTTAAGGCAGGCCTCTGCACAAAGAATTTTGCAAGAACCCGTAAATACCGCCTTTTTTTATCGCTTTGTCTAAGGATCTTTCTGCCCCTGTATATATCCTCTGTTATATCAACATTACCAGGGCAGAGGCCTGCACATGCCCCGCACAAAATGCAGCTGAAAATCTTATCATTCAGGACTGGGGTTGGTTTTAACCTCTGAAGCATCAGCTCTCTCAGCAGGATAAGCCTGCCCCTTGCTCCCATGGCTTCTGTCCCAGCTTCATCATACGTGGGGCAATAAGCCTTGCAGCTTCCGCACCTGACGCATTTTTCAAGGTCTTTAAGCAGGTTTGAGTTTTTCATCAGGCCCGTCTGGTTCGCCGGGATGCTTTTTTCAAGCCTTCATTCATTCTTCCGCTTCTGAAGCCTTCGAGGTCCAGAGAAATAAATTTATATCCGAGGGATTTTAATTTTTCCGTGACAACTTTTCTAACACGTGATGAGAGCAATTTTTTAAAATCATTTTCTTTGAGCTCAATCCTTGCAACATCTCCATGATGCCGGACACGAAACTCTGCAAACCCGACAGACTTCAGGAACTTCTCTGCCTCTGCCACCTGTTTTAATGCCTTGCCGGTTATTTGTTCTCCATAAGGAAATCTCGATGCAAGACACGGCGAAGAAGGCTTGTCCCACGCAGGAAGCTTAAGTTTTTTAGATATATTTCTTATCTCTTTTTTGTTTAACCCGGCCTCTACCAGGGGACTCTTTACCCCATGTTTCAGTGCAGCCTTTCTTCCGGGCCTCCAGTCATCCATATCATCAAAATTGCTGCCGTCGAGCACAAAACCGTAGCCCCCTTTTTCAGCTATTTTTTTTATCTTCCCAAAAAGTTCATTCTTGCAAAAAAAACACCTGTCAAGAGGATTATTCATAAAATTTTTAATCCTGAGCTCATCTGTCCTGATGATTTTTTGTTCTATACCTGTTTTTTCAGCCATTTTTTTTGATGCGATGAAATCCTGTTCCGGCATTGTTTCGGAAACTCCTGTCACAGCAAGGGACTTTATCCCTGAAAGCTGCATCGCCTTAAGCAAAAGCGTGCTGTCAACCCCTCCTGAATAGGCAAGGACTGCGCTTTCCATCTTTTGCAGGATTTCTAAAAGTTTTTCTAATTTAGAAGATGACATTTTTAATATTACCAATAAATTGTAACAAATTTAGCAGGGCATAGTGTTTGAGCGGTTTATTTTGCCGATAGTCCCCCCCTCTGTGTCCCCCCTTACCAAGGGGGGAATTTAAGGGGGGTCGAGGCAAAATCCTCGGAGCGCAGCGAGAATGAGCGAAGATACTATGCCCTGCATATTAAACCGCTGTAAATATCTATCAGAGTGATGCTATTTCGTAGTTCTCTTGATGAAGGTGAATGCTTTCTTTTATTATGACCTTTATGCCGTAACGGTTCTCTATCTCCTCCAGCCCGAGTCTTTCCTCATCAGAGAGAAGCTCTGCAACAGAAGGGTGTGCCGTGACAATTATCTTCTCGCTGCCGTGCTTGGCAAGCCTGGTTATTTTTCTTAATATCTCGTAACAGAGGGTGCGGGGAGATTTTACAAAACCCTTTGCCTCGCAATAAGGGCATGGTTCGCAAAGTATTCTGCCGATACTCTCCCTCACGCGTTTCCTGGTCATCTGTATGAGGCCGAGCTCGGATATATGGAAGATTGTATTTTTGGCCCTGTCTTTTTTCATGGCCTCAACAAATGCATTAAACACTTTTTCCCTGTTTTCATGCCTTTCCATGTCTATGAAATCAATAATTATTATGCCGCCGAGGTTTCTGAGCCTTATCTGATATGCAATTTCTTTTACAGCCTCAAGGTTTGTTTTAAGTATTGTATCTTCAAGCCCTTCCTTGCCGACGAATTTTCCTGTATTTACATCTATTACAGTCATGGCCTCTATCTGGTCAATTACTATATACCCGCCTGATTTAAGCCAGACCTTTCTGCCCAACGCCCTTGAGATGTCCAGCTCTATGCCGAAGGCATCGAATATCGGCTCCTGCCCTTCATAGAGGACTATCTTGTCAAGCAGTTTCGGAAAATAAGTCTTGACGAATTCCTTAATCTTTTCGTATTCCTCGGGAGAATCAATTACAAGCCTTTCAACATTCTGGGTCAGCAGGTCCCGGATACTCCTGAACACAAGGTCCAGGTCGCTGTAAAGAAGTGAAGGGGCTGTTACTTTATCTTTTTTCCTCTGTATGTTCTCCCATATCAGGATAAGAAACTCAAGGTCTTTTTGAAGCTCTTCTTCGCTGCACCCCTCGCTTGCGGTCCTGATTATAAGGCCGTACCCCTTGGGTTTTATGGCCTCAACTATCGCCTTCAACCGCGCCCTCTCTTTTTCGTCCGCTATCCTTCGCGAAATTCCAACATGCTCAACATTAGGCATCAGCACAAGATATCTTCCTGGCATTGTAATGTATGATGTCACGCGCGCGCCTTTGCTTCCGATAGGGTCTTTTGATACATGGACAAGAATTTCCTGGCCCTGCTGTATGAGTTCCTCTATTGAAAGTTCCGGCCGGCCTCTTCTGGAGATAAATTCAAGGGAATCACTTTTTTCTTCATCTTCAAGAAACGGCGCATACTCTTCGATATCAGCCCTTATATCGGCAACATAAAGAAAAGCAGCTCTTTCAAGCCCGATGTCTATAAAGGCAGACTGCATTCCGGGAAGTATCTTTACAACCTTGCCTTTATATATATTGCCTACAAGGCTTGCATCACGCTTTCTTTCAACATAGAACTCAACGACCTGCCCGCCTTCAAGAAGGCCCACCCTTATCTCTTCGTGCGTTGCGTTAATAAGGATTTCACTAGCCATGGCTCGCTCCTTCCGGTTGTTGCGGCCCGATTCCGAGAGGCATTGACCATCTGCTTTTCCACCCGTACATTGCAAGCCTTGTTATATCAAGCTCTCCGTATGGGACATTGAATATCTCTGGCAGCAGTTCACCCAGCCTTACTTTTTTGCTTTCCCTATCAACCAGTATTAATCTGACTGTTTTTTTATCCATAACTTTTATATCTTCAATCATTTCTCTTATGTCAGTTTCTTCCTTCTCAGAAAACTGTTTCGCCACTGAGGAATCAGGGCATATTATTTCATATTCATACCTTGATATGAAACTGCTGAGGGAAGGTTCTTTGGCTGAAATCAGGGCGCAATCCCTCAGCTTCAACCCCTCCGGCAGAACAGAATTTAGTTCTGATAAGAGATAGTTTATATCAAACGGCTGCTTTATCTCCATATCAAAGTATTCTTTAATGCCGGAAATACCGACACCGAGCGCAGGGCCAAAAGATATGCGCGGCGAAGGATGAAATCCTGCAGAGTATACCAGCGGAATATCAATCCTTCTCATTGCACGGGTAATTGCCGTCACAAGTTCAAAATGAGAAAGGTATTTCAGTTTGCCTGTTTTTGAGAATTCAACGCGGATATGCAAAGATGAGAGTTGAGAGTTAAGAGTTAAGAGTTGCGAATTAGGTGCGTTAAAACTTTTACCTTTTAACTTTTCACTTTTAGCTTCCTTGCACTCTAATCCGCACGCATGGCATGTCTTTTTGCAATCAGTTGTTATCTCTGCTGATATTGCTTTCTGATATTCTTTATAGAGATACTCTTTTTTAATCCCTGTATCAATTATGTCCCAGGGCAGCGGTTCATCTTTTGCATATGTCTTTTCTGCGTATGCAGAAGCATCTATCCCTGTTTTCTCCATTGCGCCAGCCCATTTATTAAAATCAAAAGACTCTGTCCATGGATCAAGAATGCAGCCCGAGGACCATGCCTCTTCTATAAGATTTGAAAGCTTTTCATCTCCGCGTGCAAATACTGCCTCCAACAGGCTCATCTCTTCATTGTGTGCTTTTGCCATCAATTTCTTTCTTTGAAGCATGTTTTTCAGAAAGTTCAGCTTTTCCTTTATCCTGCCGATGTTCTCCTGCCCGTACCATTGAAATGGGGTGTGGGGTTTTGGAACAAATGGTGACAGGGTGATGTTTATGGTCACATATCTGTTTGTATGTTTTTTTGCAATCTTCAATGCCTTGAGCGCCATATCAGGAATAGCTTCAATATCTTCCTGTGTCTCTGTAGGAAGGCCTACCATGAAATAGAGCTTAAGTTTCTGCCAGCCTTCTTCAAAAAGCATCTTAAGGCTTCGCTCATAATCTTCTTCTGTAAAGTCCTTGTTTATCACATTTCTGAGCCTTCCGGTTGCTGCCTCAGGCGCTATTGTGAATCCTGTTTTTCTTACACTTTTAATCTCTTTTAGTACATCCTGACTTACAGCAGCAACCCGCAATGAGGGCAAAGACAGGGAAATCTTCCGGTCCAAAAAACGGCAGTTAAATGCTTTCAGCAAAGGCAGAAGGCATGAATAATCACCTGCGCTCAGGGATGTAAAAGAAACCTCTTCGTGCCCTGTATTTTTGAGAGATTTTTCAGCGATACTCAAAGCTTTTTCAGGACTTCTCTCTCGCAATGGCCTGTAGATCATTCCTGCCTGGCAGAACCTGCAGCCCATTGTGCAGCCCCTCGAAACTTCTATATTCACTCTGTCATGGACAATCTGTGTATAAGGGACAACAGGAGATTCGGGATATGGGAAATTGTCGAGGGATTCGATATAACGGCGTTTTATTAGTGATGAGCAATGAGCAACGAGCGATGGGGTAGAAGATGCTGAATTACGAACAAAGGGAACATATATACCCTCAATGCTTGAAAGAGCTTTAAACAACGATTCCTTTTTAGCGTCGCCTTCTTTCTTCCATATTCTATATGTATCAAGAATCTCTACAATTGCTTCTTCAGCATCGCCAATCAAAAAAGCATCTATAAAAGGCGACATCGGCATTGGATTGACAGTGCATGGCCCTCCCGCGATTACAAGCGGCCATTTTCCTTCTGCCCTATGCTCACTTCTTATCGGAATTCCGGCGAGGTGGAGCATGTTAAGCACAGTTGTATAAGAAAGCTCGTACTGAAAACTGAAGCCCACAATATCAAAATCCTTTAAAGGCCTCTCTGTTTCAAGGGAAGAAAGGAGGATGCCCTTATATTTCATCTCTTTTTCGAGGTCAAGCCACGGGTGAAATGCTCTTTCAGCAGAGGCATACGGAAGGTCATTGATTATTTTATAGAGGATTTTCAGCCCAAGGTGAGACATCCCTACGTCATAGATATCAGGAAATGCAAGTGCAACCCGCACCTCTCCCTCTTTTCTGAGAGAGTTCACCTCACTGTTTATGTATCTGCTTGGTTTTTGGAAAAGAGAAAGATTCATTGTTTAAGAATAACACAAAAGGCGGAGATGAATGAGGGGATTGTTTCTAAGCCGTTTAATATCCAACCGAAAATTAATTTCCCTTGACAGATAGCCCCAATCCCCATAAAATCTTATTAAAAGTCGTAGACTCGACTCTACGAGATGCATGAGGCATAAAAAAATAATGTTAGGCATAAGTATGTTGGGGAAACGATATGAAAGAGACAGCAACTTTATTTAGAAAAGCTATCGAACTGGTGTTTAACCATTTCCTCGCAGATTATGGCTTCTTAAAAACAAAGAGCACCGCTGACAAAAATGGTTTCTCGGTCACGTATCGAAATGATAAACGTTACGTTCATTTAGGCGGTACTCTACATCCCCACGATTATCCCTATTACTATTACCTTTCGTTCGGTGAAGGTAGCGATGATTTTCTAGAATCGGATTGGAACTCAACAGCATTATGGCGAATCATTCAGCATAAATCTCCCGCAGACTACAAGAAGCATAAAGATCTGTATGATATCCCTCCTGGTATAACCAAGAAACAAATTGAAGAAAAGATTCTGACAAATCAAAAATTGTGCGAGATCTATGGTTCAGCTTTTTTTAACAATGACTTAACTGAATTCAAGCTTGTACGATCTTTGCAAAACAAAGATAGAGAACCATACAAAATCTACACCCCTGATAATCAAGGCAAATATTCTATGAGCTATGATGAGCAAAGCACCAAACTAAAGAAGAAGTACTCATAACTAAAAATCAAACTGAAACCGCTTGTCTGACACATTACTCTTTTCTGTAAATCAACAGACTCAAATTCGTCATTGACCCGAAAATACCCCCTATGTTGTCATGCTGGCTTCCATTCTCCGTAGCTTTACTGCGAAGGATGAATGTCCAGCATCTTTCCGAAGAAGGACTCCGAACAAGTCGGAGTGACAAACAAGCCATTTCCATGCTCCCCTTCTAATGTATAATATCTTATGTTCGTTGCAGGATTAACAGGAAATTACGGCATGGGGAAGAGCGCTGTGCTTTCGATGTTCAGGGAATTGGGAGCAATCACTATTGATGCGGACTTGGTTATTAAAATCCTGCTATTGGAAAAAGAAACGCCTAAGAAGATAAAAGCGCTTTTGGGTGCAGGTGTATTTGACAGAAAAGGAAATCTTGACAAGAAAAAAGTAGCGGAAAAAATCTTTAAAAATAAATCCCTCAGGCTTAAGCTCGAAAACCTTCTTCATCCTCTGGTTTTTGAGCGAATCAATAATTTGATAAGAGCTTCGAAGGATGGGAATAAAATTTTTATTGTTGAGGCGACATTGATTTTTGAGAGAGGGCATGAAAACAGGTTTGACAGGATGATAACAGTATTTACGGATGAAAAAACCGCGATAAAAAGGCTTGGCCTGCATGGGATAACACCGAAGCAGGCAAAACAGCGGTTAAGCTGCCAGCTCTCGATAAAAACAAAAATCAAAAAAGCGGATTTTAAAATAAATAATAGTGGAACATTAGAAAAAACCAAGGCACAGGTAAAGGCAATCTATAAGAAACTTTCGGAAGAAGCAAAGGTCAAGAGCTTCCTGTCAGAGGGTAAGGTGCATGAAGCCGGAAAGCTTTTAGGGGCGCCGTATTCGATTGAAGGAAGAGTTATTAAGGGCGCCGGAAGAGGAGGGAAACTGCTTCATACCCCGACTGCTAACATCGCGTTCTCAGGCCTTTCCCCAAAAGAGGGAGTTTATGCAGTGAAGGTCAGCCTAAAAGATAAAGTATACAAAGGCGTTGCTAATATCGGCAACAATCCGACATTTAATGCAAAAAATATAAGCTATGAAGTTCATCTTTTTGATTTCTCAGGGAATCTTCTCGGCAAAAAACTCAGGGTGGCTTTGATAAAGCGCATACGTGATGAAAAAAAGTTTCCGAATGTGAAAGCTCTTGAAACACAGATTAAGAAAGATATAAAAAAAGCGAACGATATTTTAAAGAGGCTATAAGTCAGGGCTGACTTATTTTTCCGTGAAAAGAGATGTGATGGTATTGGAGCGGTTTTATTTTGCCGATAGTCCACCCCTCTCTGTCCCCCCTTATCAAGGGGGGAATTTAAGGGGGATAGAGGCAAAATTCCTCGGAGGGCGTTAGCCCGAGAATGAGCGATGGTGCCATCACATCTCTTTATTAGTTTTTAATTTTAAGGACAATATGAAAAAACCAGAATTGCTGGCACCAGCTGGAGACTTTGAAAAACTAAAGACCGCAATCCACTACGGAGCGGATGCTGTTTATATTGGAGATTCACGGTTCAGCCTCAGGGGCAAGGCAGGTAATTTTAACCCTGACGAATTAAGAGAAGCTGTTAATTATAGCCATGAGCATGACAAAAAAGTATACGTTACAGTCAATATTTTTCCCCATAACAGAGATATTTCTGATATAGAAAAGCATATAGAATTCCTGAATGATATAAGGCCTGATGCCGTCATTCTTTCTGACCCCGGCATATTTGCCATGTTCAGGAAAAAAGCGCCTGAAATAAATATCCACATAAGCACTCAGGCAAATATAACAAATGCAGAATCAGCTAAATTCTGGGAGAGTCTTGGCGCAAAAAGGCTTGTTCTTGCAAGAGAGCTTTCAGTAGATGAGATAAAAGAGATAAGAAAAAAAACAAAGATCGAACTTGAGGTGTTTGTCCATGGCTCGATATGCATATCATATTCAGGACGTTGCTACATAAGCAGTTTCCTCGCTCAAAGAAGCGGAAATACAGGCGAGTGCACGAACTCATGCAGGTGGAACTATACATTAATGGAAGAAAAAAGGCAGGGTGAGCATTTCCCGGTTTTTGAAGATGACAGGGGAACATATCTCATGAGCTCCAGGGACCTCTGCATGATAGAGCATCTGCCCGTGTTAGTTGAAGCAGGGATAGACAGTTTTAAGATTGAAGGCAGGATGAAAGGGATAAATTATGTTGCAGGGGTTGTGAAGGTTTATCGTGAGGCAATAGATTCTCTTGATGATAAAAAGGAATATAAGGTAAATCAAAGATGGCTCAAAGAGCTTTCGATGTTTTCAAGCAGGGGATATACAACAGGGATGTTCTTTGGAAAACAGCCTGACGCTGATTATAATTTTGACGGCGAAAGTTACAGGATGAGCCATGAGCTTGTTGGAGTTGTTCTTGAGGTAAATAACGGCTTTGCAAAGGTTGGATTAAGGAACAGGGTAGATGCAGGTGACAGGATTGAATACCTAACTCCGGGACTTGAAGGAAAACTTTTTGCTATAGATTCGATTAAAGATATCGAGGGCGCAGTAATCAGTTCAGCCCGTAATGGAGACATTATTTTTATCCCTGTTCCCAAAGGCGTCAGGCCGAATGACCTTATCAGAAGGGAAAAGAATTTCAGAAACAGCGCTTAAGCCGCTTAGTTGCGCTTATAAATTATTCTCTTTGTATTGCCGTCGCAGGTTCCAACGACCTTTGCATCTTTAACATTTTCAGGAGCAACAATTTCAAGCGTGTAACCTTTAACTCCTTTTGCATCCAGCTTCGCAGCTATCTCAGCCTTTAGCTCATCACAGGGTTTCTTCGCAGCCAATGCAGGCAGAGAAACCAGGGACAAAGCAGCAGCGAGCACAACAATAAACTTTTTCATAAAACCCTCCCTCACTTATTTTTATTTTAAAATTATAATAGCACAGGGGCCTTGTATTTGAAATGGGGATAGAGATTATTTTTTATGACACCTGTTGCAGACGATATCCGTCTCCCTGTATCTTTTCCTTTCTTCAATCGGTTTCCCTGCCTTTGGGCCGTGGCAGTTGAAACAGTCCTTGTATTCAAGCTCTTTATGCATCTTTAACATCTTTGGATTTTTGCTGTGGCATACATTGCATCCAAAGGCATAGGAGGACTGTCCAGAAAACATCACTAGCGCTGACATGAATATGACGAATATTTTTAGATTCATAAAAACAGTTTAAAATATTATTTGTTTTCATAACATGATTTCTGTCATAGATTTGCCACTCATTCTTTTTAAAAAAATCTATTCGCGAACTCAAAATTATGAGCAAGGCTAAATTATAAATATCAGGTTAATAACTTGTTAAGAAGTTCAGTTAAAAGCTTTTGCAAGCCCTTGAAACACGTTGTTTGTTCCATACTGCATGTTTTTTAAGCAGGCCAAAATTATATTAACATCAATATGTTGCAGACAAATCATAGGCTTTTGTAAAAGCGAGTATCATCAAGGCAGCGCAGAGCCTTGCTGGATAATGGTTTCCTTAAATGATTTGGATTTGTTATCATAAAACCCATGGGAGAACAGCATCTATACCAGCCTTTAACAAAAGAGGATAAGGTTACAGTTGTGCTTTACAGGATTGGAATAATTCTTTCAGCAATAATAATTTCAACCGCTGCCTATATGCTGTTCAGTTCATCTCAGTATCAGGACAACGCAGGTATCAGCGCTAAAATAAACCTATTGCTCGGCTCTCTTTATATATCTGTTGGCATGAGTGTATTTTTTATACATCTTTATGTGAGCAAATTTAAAAAGGGATTAATAAAGCTATATTTTGCCTCCATAGCCTGTCTTATAATACTTTTTGCTGTTGGACGCGGGAATGTTTTGGGGGTTTTGATTAATAAACCCTACGGCCCGATGCTTCTTATTCCTTTATCACTCTGCCTGGGGTTTATCACTGCAAAAGAGGCTTTTTGTTTTAAATTAATGGAAGGCTATCTTTTGGCAATAATAATGCCTGTTTACCTTTTATCATTATCTACCGGAAATATGCCGCTTAAAGGCGCTTCCTATGGCCTTATATTAATAGCAGCGCTGCTTCTTTTTTTCACCCTCAGGAAGGTATCAATGCCCATACATTACGATATAGGCGACAAATCAGCGTATACGTGAGCTTGTGTTGTATGTAAAAGACTTTCTATATATCTATATTCCTTGCTTCTAATGCATGCTTTGTGATGAAGTCTTTTCTCGGCTCGACCTGATCGCCCATAAGAATTGTGAATATCTCATCAGCCTGGACTGAGTCCTGTATTGTGACCTGAAGGAGTGTTCTTTTCTCAGAATCCATTGTTGTCTCCCATAGCTGCGTGGGATTCATCTCTCCAAGCCCCTTGTAACGCTGTATTGTCAGTCCCTTCTTGGCTACAGCAAACACGTGCTCAAGCAATTCTGCGCTTGAATTCAGCTCTTTCAGCCCTTCTTTGGTATCTGCCTTATAAGGCGGCTCTCCGAGGTCTTTTATAATGCCGTAAAGATTTTCAAGCTCCTTGAATTCAGGAGATGACAGGAAGTTTGTATCTACAAGTATTTTGTTGTTGTGCCTTCTAATCTCAACGCTGTATGCCTGATGTTCCTCGTCAGAATTCACTTCGCCTGCAGTGATATTAAGCACTTCTTTCTGTATAAGAGCTGATAATCTTTCGACCGCTTTTTGACTCTTCAATATCTCTTTATTCACCCCTGCCTTCAGGATAAGCCTTAAGACATCTGGGTCTTTTCTCCTCCTGTTAAACCATTCTATCAATTTCTCAAACTTTGAGAGCCTTTTTAAATGAGGAATTAACGCCTTGCCCTTTACAACCTGCCCTCTTATGGGCATCTCGAGGTCATCTGCTGCAAGCTCAAACAGCATGTTCTGCATTTCTGTCTCGTTCTGGATATATTTTTCTGTCCTGCCTTTTTTAACTTTAAACAAAGGCGGCTGGGCAATATAAAGATAGCCGTTTTCTATAACCTGGGGCATCTGCCTGTAAAAGAATGTAAGGAGGAGTGTCCTTATGTGGGCGCCGTCAACATCTGCATCTGTCATGAGTATCACCTTATGATAACGGATCTTGTTTATATCAAAATCTTCTGTGCCGACGCTGGTTCCAAGCGCTGTTATAAGTATCCTTATTTCTTCTGAGGCAAGCATCTTGTCAAACCTTGCCTTTTCAACATTGAGTATCTTTCCCCTGAGAGGCAGTATGGCCTGCGTGCGCCTGTCACGTCCCTGTTTTGCGGAGCCTCCTGCAGAGTCCCCCTCAACAATAAAAATCTCCGAAAGCGCAGCGTCTTTCTCAGAACAGTCAGCAAGTTTTCCGGGAAGCCCTGTATCCTCGAGCGCCCCTTTTCTCCGGGTAAGTTCCCTCGCCTTTCTTGCTGCCTCTCTGGCCCTTGCAGCCTGAACTGCTTTTTCTATCACCTTCCTTGCAACAGAGGGGTTTTCTTCAAAGTAGGCTCCGAGAGTCTCATTTACAATTGACTCTACTATGCCTTTTACCTCGCTGTTTCCGAGTTTCATTTTTGTCTGGCCTTCAAACTGAGGATTGGGGAGCTTAACGCTTATAACTGCTGTAAGCCCTTCCCTTATATCCTCTCCTGAGAGCGCTGCATCCTTGCCGTTTTTCAGGACTCCCGAGGAATTCGCATAGCTGTTTGCTGTCCTTGTAAGGGCCGATTTAAATCCAATAAGGTGTGTTCCGCCTTCTTTTGTGTTTATATTGTTTGCAAAGGTAAATATATTTTCTGTGTAAGCATCATTATACTGAAGCGCTATCTCAGCCGTAATCCCGTCTTTTTCTCCTGATATATATACAGGTTTTGGATGCAATGACGTCTTATTTTTATTCAGATGTTCGACAAAAGAAACTATGCCGCCTTTGTAATGGAACTCCTGTGTTTTATCTGTGCGTTCATCGTGTATTGAGACCTTAAGCCCGCTGTTAAGAAATGCCATCTCTCTTAACCTCTGGGAAAGAATATCATAACTGAATTCAGTTGTCTCCTCAAATATCTCAGCGTCAGGCTTGAACGTAATCTTCGTCCCTCTGCTTTTTGTCTTCCCGACAATAGTAAGCGGGCCTGAAGGTTTGCCCCTGTCGAAATGCTGCTGAAATACCTTCCCGTTTTGTTTTATCTCCACGTCGAGCCATTCAGATAACGCATTGACAACCGATACCCCGACTCCATGAAGCCCCCCTGATATCTTGTAAGCCTTTGACTCGAACTTCCCGCCTGCATGGAGCTCTGTCAGGGCTATCTCTGCTGCTGTGCGGCCTTCCGGGTCTCCGGGATGCTGGTCTGTAGGTATTCCCCTGCCGTCGTCTATGACTGTACAGCTTCCGTCATGATGAAGCATCACCTCGATGTTCTTGCAGAACCCGGCGAGGGATTCATCAACGCTGTTATCCACAACTTCATAAACAAGGTGGTAAAGCCCTTCGGGGCCTGTTGAGCCTATATACATTGCAGGCCTTTTTCTTACAGCGCTAAGGCCTTTAAGTATCTTTATGTCCTCTGCGCCGTAGGCCTCTTTTTCCTGCTGCTCGTCGTTTCCGACCTGGTTAATCTGTTCTTTTTCTTCCATTACTTCCTCTCTCGAAAATAGGTCTTATAAGTCCTATACGACTTATTACTCTTATACTCTCATCGGCATTATCACGCATTTATAGTTATCATTGCCTTCTTCTTTTAAAAGCGTAGGGCTCAATGGGTCCTGAAGTTCAAAGACAATCCTGTCTCCGGACATGGCATTCAGGGCATCCAGCAGATACTTTGCATTAAAACCCAAAGAAAGCGGCTCGCCTTTATATTCTATTTTGACCTCATCCTTTGCCTCCCCGAGGTCAGGGTTTGAAGCTGAAACTGCCAGAGCCCCGTCAGCAAAATCTGCTTTTATGGCATTGCTTTTTTCCCTGCTCATCACAGAGACCCTCCTAAGCGCTTTTACAAACTCTTCCTTATTGATTGCTATCTTCTTTTCATTGCCCGAGGGAATTACCTGTTCATAGTTTGGATATGTGCCTTCTATAAGCCTTGTCAAAAACTGCACGTCTTCTATCTTGAACATCACATGGCTTTTCCCTATAACTATTGTCAGTTTATCAATGTCCCTGTCAAGAAATTTCCTTACCTCTGCCGCTGCCTTTCTGGGAACTATGACCTTTTTCTCTTCTTTTAAAGGGGTATCTATCTTCCTGCTTATACAGGCCAGCCTGTGGCCGTCTGTGCCAATAACATTTATTTCTCCGCTGCCCTGCCTTGCATGAAACAAAAGGCCGTTAAGGGTATACCTTGTATCGCTTTCTCCTGCCGCATAAAGGCTTTTCTCTATCATATCTACGAGATTTTTTGTATCCATCTGCATCTCTTCCACATTTTCCATGCCCGGCCAGGCAGGAAACTCGGCTGCTGAAAGGCAGGCCAGTTTGAATTTACTCATTCCTGCGCGAACCTTGAGCCACTGCCCGTCCTCAGATTCCATTGTTATGTCTCCGTCCACCTCTCTCACTATCTCGAACATCTTCCTTGCAGGGATGCAGAGCTTCCCTTCTTTTTCAACTTTTATATCAAGAGGTTCTTTTATTGCTGTCTCAAGGTCTGTAGCAATTATATACGACTTCTTTTTACCTGCATCTAAAAGAAAGTGGCTCAATACCGGCATCGTATTCCTTTTTTCGACGATGTTCTGGATATTCGAAAGTTTTTCCTGCAGTTCTTCCTTAGATACGCTCAGCTTCATGTCCCCTCCTAAATTAAGGTTTTATTTTATGCAACAGGGTCTCTATCATCCTGTTAAAATTCTCGTCTTTTGATTTTTTATCCTCTACCTGCTTACAGGCATAGATAACGGTTGCGTGGTCTTTGCCTCCCATGTTTTTGCCTATATCGCTCAGAGAACCTCCTGTAAGCTGCTTGCTTAAATACATTGCTATCTGCCGCGGCAACGCCACTTCTTTCGTCCTCTTTCTGGCCTTTATGTCCTGCATTTTCAGGCCAAAATATTCACAGACAGTTTTCAGTATATGTTCCACAGTTATTGGCTTTTCATCATCCTGAATAAAATCCTTCAGAACATTTTTTGCCATGCTTACATCTATCGGGCTGCCTGTCAGCGCTGCCTGTGCCCCGAGCCTGATCAGGCCTCCTTCAAGCTCCCTGATATTTGTCTTTATTTTAGATGCAATAAAATTGACAACTTCTTCTTTCAGGCTTATCCTTTCCATTGCCGCTTTCTTGTGGATAATCGCAACCCTGGTCTCGAATTCCGGCGCCTGTATGTCAGCAATAAGCCCCATACTGAAACGCGACCGCAGCCTGTCTGTAACAGACTTTATCTCTTTGGGCGGCCTGTCGCTGGAGATAACTATCTGCCGCTGTTTCTCGTAAAGCGTATTAATTGTATAGAACAGTTCTTCCTGTGTCTGTACCTTGTTTTCCACAAACTGGATATCGTCTATGAGCAGCAGGTCAACATTTCTGTATCTTTTTTTCAGCTCCTCGGTCTTTCCGTGCCTTATTGCAGATACAACCTCATTTGTAAATTGCTCTGAGGACACATAAAGCACATTGTAATCGTGCTTGCTGTCTATAACATTGTTGCCTATCGCACTTATTAAATGTGTCTTCCCTAATCCAACGCCTCCATAAACAAACAAAGGGTTATAAACCTTGCCAGGGCTGTCTGAGACAGCCTTTGCCGCTGCCTGAGCAAACTGGTTGCTGGGCCCGCTTACAAAGTTCTCGAATGTATATTTTGGATTAAGGTATATTCCTCTGCTTGCAAGCCTGGTCTTTCTGTTTTCAAGTTTGGCCTCCATCCTTTTTATATCAGGAGCTTCTTTTTCTGATATCTTATATTTCAAAGTTACAGGATGACCTAAAAGCTTCTCCAGCACTTCATTTACGAGAATGGGATAGTAGTCTTCTATCCACTCCTTGAAGAACCTGTTTGGGACCTCCAGGGTCACTTGCTGTTCTTTTATCTGAAGCGGTTTTATAGGCCTAAACCATAATTCAAATAGATTGCTTCCAACCTTCTCTTCTATTATGGAAAGACTTTTGTCCCAAATCTCTTCTATTGTCATTTTTTGCCTTTTAGTTATTAACAACTTACCAACAGATGTTAGTAAGTCCCCCGTTGTAGTCAGATATTATATCTTATATACGCAAACACAAGCAAGAAACCTGTTGGTATATCGGTTAATATTTTGTTCTTTTTTTCAACGGTATATTTTGTTTAAAAAATCACCTTAAAATTACTTATTTTATCAACACTAAAATCTGTTTTAAATCTACACTCAAACAAAGATTTACACTTATCAACACTAACTATCACTACTACTATAAATATTAATATCTTATAGAAGAAACAGAGGCTATACCTTTCCTTTTCTGTTTTTCAAAGATTCCTTTATAAATTTATCAATATTACCGTCAAGCACGGAATCCACATTACCAATTTCCAACCCTGTTCTGTGGTCCTTTACAAGACGATATGGCTGAAGTACATAAGACCTTATCTGACTGCCCCACGCTATATCTTTTTTATCACCAATTATTCCCTTAATCTTGGCCTCCTGCTCCTTCAGTGACAGAGCAAAAAGGCGTGCCTTCAGGATCTTCAGGGCTGTTGCCTTATTTTTATGCTGTGAACGTTCGTTTTGGCATGTTATAACAATTCCTGTAGGTATGTGGGTCAACCTGACAGCAGATGAAGTTTTATTTACATGCTGCCCGCCTGCTCCGGAGGCCCTAAAGGTATCAGTCTTTATCTCATCAGGTTTTATTTCAATATTTATGTCTTCTTCTATTTCCGGATAAACAAGCACAGCAGCAAAAGAAGTGTGCCGCCGTTTATTTGCATCATAAGGAGAAATCCTTACAAGCCTGTGCACGCCAGCCTCTGTCTTCACAAAACCATAAGCATAAGGCCCATTTACTGTTATGGTCACGCTCTTGATTCCAGCTTCTTCACCAGGCTGAAGATCAACAATCTGAGCGTCAAATTTGTGCTGCTCTGCCCAGCGGAGATACATTCTCATTAACATCTCTGCCCAATCCTGGCTCTCTGTTCCGCCTGCTCCGGGATGGATAGAGATAATAGCATTGTTTTTATCCAGCTCCTCTGACAGGAGATGTTTGAGTTCCAGATTTTCGAGTTCTTCGCGAAGGTTTCTGGTATCTTGCCGGATCTCCTTCAAAAAGACATCTCCCCCTTCTTCGTCGAGTATCTTTATGGATTCTTCAAGGTAAGCCAGTTTATCAGAGGCAGCCTCAAAGGGTAAAAGAATATCTTCGAGGTAGGCCTTTCTTTTCTGCAGGGTGTGCATTTTTTGAGGCGAGTCCCAGGCAGCTGCTGAAGAAAGTTTTTGGTTTATATCCTCTATTTCTTTCTGAAGAACTGCAACATCAAAGATAACCTCTAAGGGACTCAGCCATTGCCCTTAAAAATGAGAGTTCTTCTTTAAGTTCAGCCTGAAGAAGCATATTACCTCCATTTGGTCGTAGACCGGGAAAAATTTACTAACAACAAAACTGTTGCCACAATACACAGATATGAAAACAGGTCGCCATATCTGGAATACACGCTGCGCGCCTTATCCGTCATCAGGTCTGCGGTTATGACAGTTTTCCGGAATAACGGCGTTGTTTCCAGTATCATGCCTCTGCTGTCAATGAAGCCTGATACCCCGGTGTTGGCAGCCCTTATCAAAGGCTTTCTGTTTTCAACAGCACGGAATACCGCAATGCTGAAATGCTGATATGGGCCTGCTGTTTTTCCAAACCAGGCATCATTTGTTATTGTTACCATAAAGTCTCCGCCCCTGGAATAAAACTTCCTTACAAGGCCGGGGAAGACTATCTCATAACATATGAATACACCGAAGCTCCCCTGGGGTGTTTCGCCCCTGATGTAATGTTCACCCGGCACATAATCACCTATTCCTGCAACCAGCTTGTCCACGAAAAACAGGAGTTTTCTCAGGGGAACATATTCACCAAACGGAACCAGATGTATTTTATCATAAATAAAAGTTGGTTTTCCAGCAGGATCGAGAAGAACGGCGCTGTTTGTCAGGCTGTTTCTGTTAGCTTGTGCAGAAGGCTCTTTTACAAGGACGCTCCCGAATAAAAGATATGTTTGTAATGTCTGCTGGGCGTCAATTAATTCCTGGGTAAATGCCCTGTCATAGTTGAAATAAAAAGGCGTTGCGGTTTCCGGCCATACGATTAAAGAAGGCAATAAGGTATTAGCGGCTTGCGATAAATCCCTGTATGTGTCAAAGACCTCGCGCTGGTAGGCGATATCCCATTTCCTGTCCTGCTCAATATTGCCCTGAATAATACTTACGCGGATTGCTTTCCCCGGGCGGGTTTCGGTAAGGCGCAAATGGCCGTAGACAAAGACCGCGCCTATGAAAACAGAAAGCAGCAGGACACCGGTTATTGAATGCGAAAGCGAAAACAACGGCATAGTGCGAAGGCGTCTTTTAATTATGAAAAAATCAGCGAGAACGCCGTTTACAGAAAGGACCAGAAAGGATACGCCGTAAATTCCTGTAATGTCGGCAAATTGAATTGCATGCAAAAATTTGTATTGGGAATATCCAATGCTCGACCACGGGAACCCGGTGAGTGCATATGAGCGGATAAACTCAAGGGTTACCCACAATACAGGCGCAAGGAAAAGGGCCGGAAGCCGCGTTGTTGCTATCTTCCAGGAAAAAAGTACAGCAAATATTCCTGTGTAAAGGCTTAGATACATACAGAGAAGAAAGACGATTGCAAGGCTGGGGATGAGCGGAATACCGCCATAATGGTTTATTGAATGGTATATCCAGTACAGGGTGCCGAAAAAATATGGGATGCCCATGAAAAAACCAGCACGAAATGCCTCGGCAGGCTTTTTATTCAGGAGGGAAAGCAAAAAAGGCGTAAGGGCGACCCATGCCAGAGGGAAAAAGTCGAATTTTGGAAAACAGAAAATGAGCAGAACCCCTGAAAGGACAGAGGGCCCGTAAATAAAGAATTTATCTGCTATAAAGTTTCTCATGCCTTGACAATAAAAAAGTTAAAAGTGTAAAGTTAAAAGTTAAAAGTGAACTGAGCAAGGTTGCAGTTAAGATTTAACTTATAACTTTTAACACTAAACTTAATCATACGGGCAGTTAGCTCAGTCGGTAGAGCAGAGGCCTGAAAAGCCTCGTGTCCGCAGTTCGATTCTGCGACTGCCCACCATGATTTTATTCTTATATTCATCCATGAGTCAAGGGAATTGCATTCAGCAAGTCATGTGAATCCGGATTAGTAACCGGGAAACAAATCGCAGCGGTTTACCCCTTGCAGCATAAGCCCACAACGTAAGTCAGTGATACGGTGTTTACTCAGGCAGCGCAGTTCTGGTCTCGATGGCAGGGAGATACATTAAGAACTCTGTACCCTTTTCAGATTCACTATAAAAATTTATCCATCCGCCATGGTTTTTGACTACAGAGTACGTCACTGAAAGCCCAAGCCCTGTTCCCTTGCCAACAGCCTTTGTTGTAAAGAATGGCTCAAAGATCCTGTCCTTTATCTCTTCCGGGATGCCATGCCCTGAGTCAGCGACAGAGATAACAGCATAGCGGCCGCGTTTCGCATAGGGAAATTGTTGGCAATATTCCTCATCAGGCTCAAAAACATCAGTTTTTATTTTAATCGTGCCTCCTTTTTCCAATAACGCATCTCTTGCATTAACGGTCAAATTCATAAGGGCCTGATTTATTTGAGCAGGGTCGGCCTTTACATAGGGAAACTCTTTCGATATGGAAAGTTTTATCTCTATGTTATCCGCGATGATGCGTTGGAAGGTTGTTAGAGAATCTTCTATGAAACTGTTGAGATTTATCACTGTGAATGCAGGAGGGAACTCCCTTCCCATTAAAAGAATTTGTTTTATAAGGTCTGAAGCCTTCTGGCTTAAATTAAATATTTGTTTCAGGGCTTTTTTGACATAAGGCTCGGAGGTCTTCATCTCTGCGAGCTGGGCATAGCTTAATATCCCTGTAAGTATATTATTAAAGTCATGCGCAACCCCTCCTGCCAGGGTGCCGATGGCCTCCATTTTCTGCGACTGAATCAACCTGTTTTCGAGGGCTGTCTTTTCCTCGGCGGCTTTTTTTATGGCTGTCAGGTCAGTGCTTAGCGTGCTTGATTTGAGAAAATTGCCATGTTTATCATATAGTGCGTTGCCCCTTACGGAAACAGGAATTTTTCTGCCGTCTTTAGCAATGAATACATATTCTGCCTCAGCATAGCCGATTTTTTTAAGTACATTAAATCGCTCTTCAAACACCTCCCGGCTCTCGGGGCTCAGTATCATGGTCAGGTGCTGTCCGATGAGCTCATCTTTTCTGTAGCCGAGAGCATTAAGTTCGGTGGCATTGCACTCTATAATCACTCCGTCAGCATTTACCGAGTGGAGCATTACGGGGGCGCCATTGTAAAGCTCTCTGTATTTTTCTTCAGACTGCCTGATTTTTTTTCGGGATTACTTTTTACCATATTTAGGACATATCCCGGACATGCTGGCAATAAGCCACACGGCCTTAAGACTGATATGGTTAAATTATCGGTATTTTCCAATAAAACTTTAAATATGTGAATATTTTTTCATATTCCTTTATAATTTTTAAGTATTTGGGTAATTCGGAAGGAAAGACATGGTTGATGTTATAGGAAAGAAAATTTTATGGGCTGGTAAATTTCTTAGGTGTATCAGCGTGACGTACAGGGATTCTTCAGGCTCGACAAGAAGCTGGGAGGCATTTGAGCGGGTGAGTTGCGACGGAATCGTTGCAATTGTGCCTGTCACAGCAGAAGGCGAGACGCTTATCATAAGGCAGTTCAGGCCTGCTGTTAACGGATATGTGATAGAGTTTCCTGCAGGGCTTAATGATAAGGGTGAAACCCTTGAGGCGGCCGCAAGAAGAGAACTTCTTGAGGAAACCGGATATTCTGCAGAGGAATTGATTTTTCTTGCAGAAGGCCCGGTATCATCAGGCTCTTCAAGCGAGATACTTACCGTATATCTTGCAAAGGGCCTGAAATTTAAGGGTATTGACCAAAGGGATGAGACAGAAGACATCGAGGTTTTAAAGGTTCCAATAGGTGAACTTTATGACAGGCTGACTCTTTTAAACGCACAGGGAAAGGCTATTGACCTGAAGATATTTGGCTTAATGGAGCTTGCAAAAAAATATCTTTAAGATGGCTTCTGAGGTTCCTCTTCAGACGAGAACTGGAATGATTCGTATTTTGTTACGCGGTTCCTTCCTGAGGTTTTTGATTCATAGAGGGCTTTGTCTGCATTTTTCACAATAGAATCAATAGATTTTCCATCAAGGGGAAAAGTTGCCACCCCGCCGCTTATAGACACATAGCCCAATGGTTGTTTTTCTCTATGCTGAAAAGGACATGATTCGATGGCCTTTCTTATTTTTTCAGCATAAAGTATTGCGCTGTTTTTTTCTGTATTCGGCAGGAGTACGATAAATTCTTCGCCGCCATACCTGGCAATAGTATCTGTAGAACGGGTATTTTCCTTGAGGAGCTTGCTAAGTCTTTTGAGCAGAACATCTCCCTCCACATGGCCATTCTGGTCATTATATTTTTTGAAATGGTCGATATCAAACATAAATACTGATAAGGGGAAATTGTAGCTTAACGCTTTTTGTGCATCTTCGAGCGCCCGCTCAAAGAAGTGTTTTTTATTGTAAAGCCCTGTCAGGGCGTCTGTTATTGCCTCTTCCTTTGCAAAAGTCAGATACTCACAGTTTTGCAGGGCAACGGCTGCAAGGTCTGCAACCATTGCAAGGAACCTTTTTTCATTTCCCGTGTAAGCCTTTATCTTTCCTACACCGAGAACACCAATCAGATTGGTTTTAAAAAGTATTGGTACGCCAAGCTCTATGTTCTCACCATTGCGGCCGGGCAGGCGCCTTTCAACTTGTTCTTTTGAGACCATGGCCCTGGCTGATGCACTCTCTCCTATAACTCCATCACCAAGATTGATTTCAATGCTCTTTTTCTTGTTAGAGCCGTAAGCAGCAATCAGGTCCAGGCACTGTGTTTTTTTATTAAAAATATATAGCTCAATGGCATCTGTGTCAGTAAGGTCTTTTGTAAGCCTGAGAATAGCTGAGATTATCTCATCAAATGAGAGGTTGGAATTAAGGTATTTGACAGTTTCAGGAAGCCTTACGAGAAAATACAGGTATTTTTCGTTCTTCTGTTTTAAGTCATTAAGTTCTCTCTGAAATTCATTTTTCCTTGATTCCGAGAGCAGCAGTTCTCTCCGAAATTTTTTCTCTTCGGCAAGCCTGGCCTCTTTTTCCCATACCCCGCCGGTTTTTTTTCCGAGAAAGAAGGCAATAAGGGAAACAGCAAGCGCTGTTACAAGCAAGGCTATCAGGTCAATACTTAAATTTTCCATTGTTAAGGTTCTGTTAGTAATTATATCGAACGAATTTATGATTTTTTGAGTTTTTATTGTAAGAGATGATAAAAATATGGTATATTTTACAAATGCGGAAACATATATTAATAATTATTCTGGCAGTTTCTATCGCCTGTCTTATGATTATCCCTCAGGTGTACGGCGATGAGAAGGCCGAGCATAACTGCGCCAAGTGCCACCAGATAACCAATAGCGAGGCGCAGGATATACTCAGGGAAGGCATTCCTGATGCAAAGGTTCTCGAAGCAGGGCCAGGGCCGGTTAAAGGACTATGGGAAGTTGCCTTTGACTCAAAAGGACAGAAGGGAATAGTTTATATCAGTTTTTCAAAAGAACTTGTTGTGTCAGGCGCAGTATTCAACCTCAAGACAAAGACAAACCTTACAGGGGACAGACTTTATAGTCTCAACAGGATTGACATATCCCAGATTCCTCTGGGGGATGCCCTTGTGATGGGTGATAAAAATGCTAAACACAAAGTCGTTGTTTTCGACGACCCTGACTGACCATACTGCGGTAAACTTCATCAGGAGATGAAGAAGGTTCTGGAAAAAAGGAAAGACATTGTTTTTTATATAAAGCTATATCCGCTGCCGATGCATAAGGGAGCATATGACAAGGCAAAGGCAATTATTTGTGAAAATTCTCTAAAACTGCTGGAGGATGCTTTTGAAGGGAAGCCGTTGCCAAAACCTAAATGCGAAACAACCGCGGTTGACGAAAATATAAAACTCGCAGGGAAGCTTGGCATAACAGGCACTCCTGCCATCATACTTCCTGACGGAGGAATTGTCCCTGGCTACAAAGATGCTGATTCTCTCATCCAGATGATTGACAAAAAACCGTAGTAAAAAAGTGGTGCCGGTGGGGAGAATCGAACTCCCACCTGGTTGCCCAGACCGGATTTTGAGTCCGGCGCGTCTGCCAGTTCCACCACACCGGCTGATATTTCTTAATCTTCTTCTGCTCCGAAACTGCCAATCTTCCTGAGCCGTTTATATCTCTCTTCTGTTAGTTTTCCTGTAGTCTTAGCGCTTAGTTCTTCAGTTGTTTTTAATATTATCTCTAAGATATTTTTTGCTACTGCCTCGGGGTCTCTTTGAGCGCCGCCAAGGGGTTCGGGTATTATATCATCAATTATCCTGAACCCGATAAGGTCCTGAGCAGTCAGCCTGAGCGCATCTGCAGCCTTTGAAAACTCTTTTGAATCTATATCCCCATTTTTTTTCCATAGTATTGCTGCACAGCCCTCAGGCGATATAACTGAATAAACAGAATGTTCCAGCATATAGATTCTGTCGGCAACTCCCAGTGCAAGCGCACCACCGCTCCCGCCTTCGCCGATAACAATGGAGGTTATGGGAGTTTTTATCCGCGACATCTCCATCAGGTTTGTTGCAATTGCTTCTGACTGTCCGCGCTCCTCTGCGCCTATGCCGGGATAGGCGCCGGGTGTATCAATAAATGTAACTATAGGTTTTTTGAACCTTTCTGCAAGCCTCATGAGCCGAAGGGCTTTTCTGTAACCTTCAGGCTGAGGTTGTCCGAAATTCCTGTATATCCTTTCTTTCGTACCCCTGCCTTTTTGATGGCCGATAAGCATGATTGAGGCCCCGTTTATTGTTGCAAAACCGCCAACTATGGCAGGGTCATCGGCAAATCTTCTATCGCCGTGAAGCTCTATAAAATCCTTAGACAGAAGGTTTATGTAGTCAAGGGTATAGGGCCTGTCAGGATGCCTTGCAAGAAGCGTTTTCTGCCATGGGGTCAGGTTGGAAAATATCTCTGAACGCAGCTCTTTCGCTTTTTTCTCGAGTTTTTTTACTGCTGAGGCAATATCCATGTCTTTCCTGTCGGAAAGAAGCTTAAGTTCCTCTATTTTAAGCTCAAGCTCTTCTATCGGTTTTTCAAATTCAAGATAGTATTTCATAAATACAGTAGTCAGCGATCAGCAGTCAGCAGTCAGGTCTTTTCCTGAATTCTGTCTACTATATACTGTTCACTATTCTCACTGCTCCTTTCCCTAAGAATCCTTCAAGCTTATCTATCAGCGGGCTGCTAGGCTCTATCTGAAGCCCTGTGGCTAAAAATACCTGAGAGTCCTGCAATTCTATCTTAAGATATAAAGGGCAGCTCCCTGAGTTGCCTGAGAGCATTTGCCTCAGATCCTGAAGATTCAGGCTGTTTACAACAGGATATTTTATACTAATTTCGCATTTTAAGCCATTTTTAGAAAGAAGGCTTTCTATTTTTGCTATCTCGTTTGAAATGAGTTTTGTGCCTTTTTCTGTCCGGTCTATGATCCCTTTTACAATTACAGGCATGTCTTTTTTGAGTATCTCCAGACTGTTTCTGTAAAGTTCCGGGAATACGATGGCCTCGATATTTCCTAACTCGTCCTCAAGCGTAAAATAGGCCATTGTTTCTGAAGTGCCCCGCTTCTGAAATTTTTTTATGGTGCTTATGACCCCGGCAACCCTGGCCTCTTCTCTGTCACCGAGGGCCTCAATCTCAGAAGTCCGCTTTATATGCAGGGCTGAGAGCTTCTCCCTGTATTTCATGAGCGGGTGCCCTGTAATATAAAAACCAAGGGCCTCTTTTTCATGAGTGAGGGTTTCCATTTCATCCCATTCTTTAATTGTTTCAGTTTCCTCCTGAGAGCCAAAAATGCTCTGCTGGCCCGCATTGCGGGAACGCGTTCCGTTAAGAGAGTCATGGATAAAAGACATTGCACTTGCCCGTGTCATCCCGAGGGAATCGAAGGCCCCGGCCTTTATAAGATTCTCCAGTACCTTTTTATTCACCTTTCTCGTGTCTACTCTCTTGAGGAAATCTTCCATGGACAGAAAAGGGCCGTCCTTATCTTTAGATTCGAGTATTGATTCTATGGCAGCGGAACCAACACCCTTAACAGCCTCAAGCCCGAACCTTATGGAGTTGCCTATTACCTTAAATTCCCTTCCGCTCAGGTTTATATCAGGAGGAAGGATTTGTATGGACATATTTCTGCATTCCGCAATAAAATGGACAATCTTATCGGTATTGTCCATCTCAGTGCTGAGAGTGGCAGCCATAAACTCAACAGGATAGTGCGCCTTAAGATATGCTGTCTGATAGGCAATATAGGCATAAGCAGCTGAATGTGATTTGTTAAATCCATACATTGCGAAGGGCTCCATTTTTTCAAACAGCTCTTTTGCCTTTTTCTCCGGGATCTTATTTGCAACAGCCCCTTTTATGAATGCCTCTTTAAGCCTCTCCATTTCTTCAGGCTGTTTTTTGCCCATGGCTTTTCTGAGGATGTCTGCCTGCCCCATGGAAAAATTAGCTATCTTATTGGCAATCAGCATGACCTGTTCCTGATAGAGAATTATTCCATAGGTTTCATCAAGGATTTCCTTCAGCTGAGGCATTGCAAAGGGGACTTTTGCCTCTTTGTTTTTCCGCTTTATAAAATCATCTATCCATGCCATAGGGCCCGGCCTGTAAAGGGCCACTAGCGCTATAAGGTCTTCAAATCTTGCTGGCCGCATCCTGAGAAGTATGTCGCGCATTCCGGAACTTTCAAGCTGGAAGACCCCTGTTGTCTGGCCCGAACCCAGCAACTCATAGGTTTTTAAATCATCCAGAGGGATATCTTTCAGAGACAGGTCAGAACCGCTGTTTTTTATATAGAGCAATGCCTTTTGAAGGAGGGTGAGAGTTTTAAGGCCGAGGAAGTCAAACTTCAGGAGGCCGATACTCTCAACAGCGCCCATGTCAAATTGTGTTGTTATGCTTCCGTCAGAAGTGTTTTTATACAGCGGCGTGTAATCTGTCAGGGGCCTTGGAGATATAACAACCCCTGCAGCATGCGTTGATGCATGCCTGCAAAGCCCCTCAAGCCTCCTTGCAATGTCAAGAAGCTCTTTTACCTTTTGGTTACCGTCGTACAACCCCTTGAGCTGAGGTTCTGCATGCAAGGCATCATCAATAGTAATATTGAGTGTGTTGGGAACGAGCTTTGCAATTTTGTCAACCTCGGCATAGGGCAGGTCAAGCGCCCGTCCAACATCCCTTATTGCTGCCTTTGCAGCCATAGTGCCAAAGGTTATTATCTGGGCAACATGGTCCGGTCCGTATTTTTCTGAAACATATGAAATTACCTCTGCCCTTCTGTCTTTGCAGAAATCAACGTCAATATCAGGCATGCTTATTCTTTCAGGATTGAGAAACCTTTCGAAAAGGAGGCCGTATTTGATTGGGTCCAGCTCTGTAATATCAAGGCAATAAGAAACAAGGCTTCCTGCAGCAGAACCCCTGCCCGGTCCAACAGGAATCCCTTTTTCCCTTGCATGGGATATGAAGTCCCAGACTATGAGGAAATATGAAGAATAACCCATTTTTTTAATTATGCTGATCTCTCTTTTCAGTCTTTCCATATAAATTTCAGAAGGCTGTGCGCCAAATTTTTCAAGCATCCCTGCCCTGGCTTTCTGTTCAAGCAAGGCGTCGGGAGAAATATCGGATTCTGTTGCATAGGACGGCAGGAGAGTTGAGCCGAGTTTAAAATCCACATTGCATTTTTCTGCAATGGCCCTTGTATTTAAAATAGCGTCGGGAAGTTCTTTGAAATATGCCTTCATCTCATCAGGAGATTTGAAGTAGAAACCGTCAGAGGTGAACTTCAATCTGCTCTCATCCGCAACGGTCTTGCCTGTCTGTATGCACAGCAATATGTCATGGGCCCGTGCATCCTCTTTTTTCAGGTAGTGGCAGTCATTGGTGGCAACCAGGCCTATGTGCAGCTCTTTTGCAAGCTCTACGAGCTGTACGTTCACCTTCTCCTGCTCTGCAAGCCCGTTATTCTGTATCTCCATGTAGAAATTTTCAGGGCCTAATATATGTTTATACTCAAGCGCGATTTCCCTTGCCTTGTCTATTGAACCTCTTTGAAGATAATAAGGCACCTCTCCTTTAAGGCAGGAGGTGAGGCCGATGAGCCCGCCGCTGTATTGCTCGAGCAATGTCCTGTCTATTCTGGGCTTGTAGTAAAAGCCTTCTGTATATGCTTTTGTCACGAGCGTAACAAGATTTTTGTATCCATTGTTGTCTTTTGCCAGGAGGATAAGGTGAAAAGATGCCTCTGACGCATCGGTTTTTTCTTTATCAAAGCGGCTTTTGGAGGCAACATAGACCTCACAGCCGATAATCGGTTTTATTCCTGCCTTTGAGACCTTCTTATAAAACTCAACAGCGCCAAAAAGGTTCCCGTGGTCAGTAATGGCAAGTGCCGGCATTCTGTAGTGGGATGCCAGCTCAATCAGCTCGCTTATCTTTAGGGCCCCGTCTAATAGGCTGTATTCTGTATGCAGGTGAAGGGGGACATAATCCGAATGTTGGTGCATAGAAAATATTAACCCTATGAAAGCAGGCAAGTCAACCTGAGGGCAACGAGCCGCGGCTAAAAGCAGATTGACAAAAAAATCTTTTTATTGGTAATCTTTCGCATCAAAAAGGGAAGTCAAATGGCAAACGGGACTTGCACGAAATATGTCTTTGCCAAGCCATGAGTGAATGGTGACATAACATGTCGAAAATTTTTCAAAATGTGGGGGATAAATGAGAAAAATTTATGTGTTACTTTTTTTAATATTTAGCAGCACGTTTACGCTCATTGCTATCGACATATACGACTTGAGTGAACTTAGTAAGGCAAATGGCCTATTGGCGAAAATTTTGTTAATATTGGGGGTTTTTAGTATTTTTGTATTTTGGGTGTGGATGCTATCAGATTTTTTCAAAAGAACTGATTTAAAGCATAAAGTCCTTTGGGGTTGGCTACTGCTATTAGCAAATTGGTTGGCCGCAATGATATATTTTTTTTTCATATATTTCCCTCGGGAACGAAGAAAACAAGACTTGAACTGAACAGAAAAGGTGACGGCGCCCTTACTGGGTATTATTTATGGGGGCCTTATTATTTAAACCAGAGAGAGTAATAGTCGGCGATTTTAAAAAGCAGAGGAATAACCATGATAAACGAAAAGGATTTACTTGAATCAATTATTAGTATATTTGCAGGTTTATATTTTCTTTTTTTTATTAAATGGCATATAAAAAGCTCTGTTAATCAGGACAAAAGATGGTTTAAAGCTGATACGAATCCGCTTTCTTACAAAATTGGGTATTCAATAGGCGGTATATTTTTTTTAATTTTTGGGATTTTATTGCTGTTTGGCGTTATAAAATTGGGCAAAAATTAAAAAGTAGAATGGACAAAGAAGGTAATAAAACGGAAGTAATAAACGGGGACAGATTTATAGATCCTCAACAGGTCAGTCAATAGGCGATTGGCTGGATTCGCGTAGTGGCGGCGGCACTATTTATGACTGGGAATGGGCGTGGGAGAAATAGGTTTTTAAGTTTATGATGAGATTTTTCGATTACATATTTTACAGGATGTATTCTTTCTATAAAAAGAAGGATTACATACCTGAAGTAATGGGAATTGGGTTTCTTTGGTTCCTACAAAATATTTTGATGGCTTATGCGATCAGTATAGTCACCTCGTTAACAAATGATTTTTTTACATCGGAAAATCTAAGCAAAGAAGTATATAAAACGGGGACTTTTGCAATGATGGCTGCAATATTTTTATTTAATTACCTTAGGTATCGGAAGACAAAAATAGACGAGTTGATAAAACAATACGAAAAAAGCCCTTGGAATAAAAGAGTAAAGCTGTGGATGATATTCCCTATACCGTTTATTTTGTTTTTTGCGCCTATGGTATTGTGGTAATTTTTCAAAAAAGAGGAACGAAAAAGGGGACGGTTCTAGGAACGAAAAATAGAAAAGCATCAAAATACTAAAAGTATCTAACCGCTTTTTTGTTATCCAATAAGCAGTTTCAACAGCCTAAACTTTACAACGATTTCAGGGTGGATTATAATGAATAGATAGTGAAAAAGAAGCTAACAATCGGCATTATTATATTATTGTCAGGATTTCTCCTTGGAGGGATTTCATTTTATATCCTCGGCAGGGTTACCGGCCCTTTGCGCCCGTCTCTTTCAGTCTTACCGAGAGTGCCGAGCCAGATAATAGAGACTTCAAAGGCATTTTCTGAGATAGCAAATGCCATATCTCCTGCGGTTGTGAACATCTCAACCACAAAGGTTATAAAGCGAGATGCTGCACCCTCATTTTTTGAAGACCCTTTTTTTAATTTTTTTGACCCGTTCCATGAATTTAGTTCTCCTAAAAAATGGAAAGAGCAAAGCCTTGGTTCAGGGGTAATTGTTTCCAATGACGGCTATATAATCACTAATAATCATGTGGTTGAACAGTCAGAGGAGATAAAGGTTATCCTTTATGACAAGAGAAGTTTTAAGGGAAAAGTGATGGGCGCTGATTCCAAGACAGATATTGCAGTGGTAAAAATCAATGCAAAAGACCTTCCAACAGCTCTGTGGGCTGATTCTGATAAATTGCAGGTTGGAGAATTTGTCCTTGCTATCGGCAATCCATTTGGGTTAAGCCATACTGTAACAATGGGGATTATAAGCGCAGTTGGCAGGGTGAGCGTCGGGATTACAGACTACGAGGACTTTATACAGACTGATGCGGCAATAAATCCCGGAAATTCAGGCGGGCCGCTGGTGAACATTAAAGGCGAGGTAATAGGCATCAACACCGCAATATTTTCAAAAACAGGCGGTTATCAAGGCATAGGCTTTGCAGTGCCAAGCAACCTTGCACGCTCTGTGATGGACCAGCTTGTAAAACATGGCAAGGTCACCAGGGGATGGATAGGAGTTTCGATACAGAGACTTACGCCTGAACTTTCTCAGAAATTCGGGCTTAAAGACTCTGACGGGGCATTGGTTGGTGACACTGTAAAGGGAAGCCCTGCTGAAAAGGCAGGGATAATGCGAGGCGATATAATCCTTGAATACAACGGGAAAAAGGTGGCAGATGCTGACAGCCTCAGAAATACAGTTGCGCAGAGCAAGGCAGGGTCACAGGTGGCTGTCAGGATACTCAGAGGAGGGAAAGAGTATAATTTAACTGCAACCATAGCTGAATATCCGAAAGAGATTGGCGAGGCAGCGCCTGAATTATCGCATGAGGACAAACAGAAAGAAGCACTCGCCGGCCTTGAGGTTATAGAGCTTACCAGGGAAATTGCGCAACAGCTGGGGCTGAACAGGGATGAAAAAGGAGTGGTTGTCGTGAGGGTTGAACCCGGTAGCGCAGCTGAAGAGGCAAAGCTTAAAAAAGGAGACATTATTCAGGAGATAGACAACAAAAAAATAAATAACATCAATGACTTTAATAGAATCGCCTCTAATATAAAGCCCGGGGGGACAGTATTGCTTTTTATTAACAGAGGCGGCCAAAGGTTTTATGCTGTGATCAGGGCCTCATAAACAGTGGATAGTAAATAGCGAACAGTAAAGAAATACAGACACACACTTTTGAAAGGAGGTGAGAAACTTGGCTTTTATTATTTTGAGGATAGGTTTATTTGCAATATTTTTATCGGCAGGTTATCTGCTCGGCAGTAAATATGATTCCCAGATTATTGGCGCTGCATGGGGTGCAGCAATAGGCGCTCTTGCCCTTTTAACAGAGGCTGTATCTAAAAAGGTTTCCCTCGGTATTGTTATTGGCGGCATACTCGGCATGTCAACAGGCCTTGTGCTTGCAAACCTTCTGCTTTTTCCTTTAAAGGCGGTTATTTCCCAGGATTTTGTGACAATAGCATTTGTTGTAAATGCATTATTCGTCTATACAGGCCTGCTTGTGGGGTTGAAGCGGGGCAAAGGGCTTACAATATCGGGAATACTCAGGCTGTTCAAAGGACAGGGGTTCGAGGAGAACCTTAAACTGCTGGATACAAGCGTTATAATAGACGGCCGTATTGCCGACGTGTGCGAAGCCGGGTTTATTGAAGGGATCTTTATCCTTCCGCAGTTTATTCTTCAGGAACTGCAATATATAGCGGATTCCCCGGATTCACTTAAAAGGGCAAGGGGCAGGAGAGGCCTGGATGTTCTGCATAAGCTGCAGAAGATGTCCAATGTAACTGTAAGAATAGTTGACGAAGATTTTCCCAAGATAAAAGAGGTTGATGCAAAGCTTGTTGCCCTTGCCAGGGTTATTGATGCGAAGGTAATAACAAATGATTTTAACCTTAACAAGGTTGCAGAACTTCAGGGGGTGGCTGTATTAAACATCCATGAACTGGCAAATGCGCTGAAGCCTGTTGTCCTTCCCGGCGAGACCATAAAGGTTTTTGTCATTAAGGAGGGCAAGGAGCATAATCAGGGAGTTGCATATCTTGATGACGGGACAATGGTTGTGGTGGAGAATGCAAGAAAACTTATTGGCAAGAATGTTGATGTGACAGTGACAAGCGTTCTTCAGACAACAGCAGGCAGGATGATATTCTCCAAGACAAAAGAGGAATACGACAGAGAGAATTAAGGGCGGTAAATGCGTACACTTTAAGTGGGTAAAGTAAAAAATTTCTAATAGCTCCCCTCCTATTTTAGGAGGGGAGTCCGAAGGACAGGGTGGTAAGTGGGAAAAAGAAATTCATTCTAATCAAACCACCCCTACCCCTCCTTAACTAAGGCGGGGAAAGGTATTTACAGGTGAAAAAAACAATAGCCATTGTTCCGGCAGCCGGGTTAGGAAAGAGGTTTGGGCAGGATAACAATAAAACATTTCAGGCCCTGCTGGATAAGCCGATTGTTATTTGGGCGCTTGAAGCCCTTGAATGTGTCGATGATATCGAAGAGATAATCCCTGTTTTTAAAAAGGATGATATGGAACAGGGGCTTGCTTTAATAGAGAGATTTAGAATTTCAAAGGTCAAAAGAGTTGCTCCGGGCGGCAAAGAGCGTCAGGATTCGGTTTTTAACGGGCTTAACCTGATAGGCAAAAAGGCAGCTGTGGTTTTAATACATGATGGCGTCCGGCCGCTGATAGAAAAATCTGTCATTGAGGAATCAATAAAGCAGCTCAAAGATTCTGATGGTGTTATCGTCGGTGTTCCGGTAAAGGATACAATAAAAAAAGTTTCAAGTGAAATTTTTGTGCAAAAAACTTTAGATAGAAAAACGCTCTGGGTTGTTCAAACGCCGCAGGTCTTTAAGTATGGTGCGCTTATGCAGGCCTATAAAAAGGCCATGGCTGAAAAATTTTACTCTACGGATGATTCTGCCATAGTTGAAAGATACGGAGGCAAGGTAAAAGTAATAATGGGTTCATATACGAACATAAAGGTAACGACTCCGGAAGATCTGGATATGGCAGAAATGTTCTTAAGAAAAAGAGCAATATAATGAAGATAAGCAAGGGATATAGTCTTCTCGCTCATTCTCGGTCGCCGGGGCGACCTCCGAGGATTTTGCCTCTTGATTTTTTATCGATAATCTGTTGGACTATCGGCAAAATAAGCCGCTCAAAGACCATATCCCTTGTAATGGAGCTATAAATGATGAGAATCGGTTTTGGATATGATTCACACAGGCTTGTTAAGGGGCGTAAGCTGATTATTGGCGGTGTGGAAATACCCTTTGAAAAAGGGTTGAAAGGGCATTCTGATGCTGATGTCCTTTGCCATGCAATAATAGATGCAATAATAGGCGCACTCGGCCTTGGCGATATTGGCAGGCATTTTCCTGACACAGACCCCAAATGGAGGGATGCATCAAGCGTAGACCTCCTGAAAAATATAGTGAAGCTTGCCAGGAATAATGGCCTTGATATTTCGTGGATAGATTCAACTGTAATTATAGAAAAACCAAAACTGGCGCCTTATATTGAGACAATGAAAGAGGCCGTGTCCAAAGCAGGGATTACGTCAGGGCTTATCAACATAAAGGCAAAAACAAATGAGGGCATGGGGTTTATCGGTAAGGGCGAGGGTATTGCTGCATATGCGGTGTGTTTGCTGCATAAAATTTAGTAACCAGCAGGCAGTCTCACAATAAACTCAGGCACCTTGAATTTCTGTCCGTCATGCGTGAATTCCATCTTAACCCTTACGGCAGCAGGGAGATAGTCTTTTTCTGTTGGATCCCATTCAGACACCCAGTCTTCTTTTTTCTCTTTTTTATTTACATCAAGATATTCGAATTCAAGCCTGTCTACAGAAGGGTCAAGAAGGTATACCTTTCCCCCGCTGTCATCAAACACATCCTCTAAAAAATAAATTTTCTCCCTGATCTTCAGGCCTTCGTAATCAGAAAATATCTGGACCCATTTCATCCCGGCCCTGTCTTCCGGCCCCTCGGAATATGAATCAACACTGGTTGTAACAAAACCTGCGCTGCCTGATTTGACTGAAAAATAAAGGACCTTGCCCTCGGTCCTGGCCATTATATAAGGATACGCCCCTCTGAAAAGCCATGTTATTCTGTCGTTGAGGATTCTCATTTTTTGAGAAATCTCTTCTCTCCACATTCCTTTTTCCTGTGAGCGATATCCAAGCCTCATGGCAGAAAGGAGTATTGCAATGATAACTGCTGAAAGGGTTATGGCAATAATAACCTCGATCAGGGTGAACCCTTTCTTATTCTTCAGTTTCATAATATGTTTTTAATCCTTTTAGTTCGAGCTTGCCCGAAGGAGGCCACGATACAGTAGCAGTTATTTCGTATGCCTTTATTTTTTCTTCTGACGGCTTAAGGCTGAGTGTCCTGATGCCCTTAAAGCCGTCCTCAAAATCAAATGATTCCGAGCCGGCAGTCAGTTTGGGCAGGGCATATGCTTCATCCATTATTGACCGGGCATGAATCAGCGCCATGGAATAATCCTCGGATTTTTTTACCGAGCGAAGGCTTATCGAAAACAACTGGAAAAGGGTAACCAGGGCAATGCCAAGGATACTTATAGAAACCATTACCTCTAAAAGGCTAAACCCCTTTGATTTTTGCGATCCCGAGCACAGGGTCAACCTCAATGGAATACTCCCTTTCTTTTTCATATTTTATTTTTATATTACCGCCTGAGCTGTTTCCTTTCGGGAAAAATATAATTGCTTTGCCTCTTATGATGATGCGTTCCGGCATATTCTGTACCTTCCCATATACAGTATCATCTTTTTCCATCCAGAAGGAATTGGTTTCTTCATCAAGCATGAAAGCAACAGGAGTTTTTTCAAGGATGGCAGTCTCTCGGGCATGTTTTAAAGTAACAAATATTTTTTTTGCGGCTTCATTAAATATTCTTTTCTCATGTATCCTGCCGATGGAAATAGCAACTATCGTTACAGAAATGCCTGCAATAAATATAACAATAATCAATTCGAGGAGCGTAAACCCGGCACAATGATTTTTGTGAGGGATAAGCCCCTTATTCCCAGCTGACAATGTCTTTATTTTCTCCATCTCCTCCGGGTGAGCCGTCTGCGCCATTAGAGGAAAGGTCATATTCGCCGTGCGAGCCAGGCGATTGGTAGGTATATGGTTTGCCCCATGGGTCGTTTGGCACAGCCTTTTTTAAATAAGGGCCATCCCATTTGTCAGAGCCGGGATTAGTCATCAGGGCATTGAGGCCCTCTGAAGTATTAGGATATCTGCCGGTATCGAGCCTGAACTGGTCAAGCGCCTGGCCAAGAAGCTCAATCTGGGTTTTTGCAGCAGCCTGCCTTCCTTTTTTCTCTCTCGCCAAATATTTTGGAAGAACAATGCCCGCAAGCAGGCCTAAAATTACTATAACAACCAATAGCTCTATCAAAGTGAAACCCTGATGATTTTTATAATGCCGTTGTCCTTTTTTATGTCTCATGTCTCCTCCATATTTATTAGTGTTTTCAAATCGGTATCTCATTAATGCTGAATATTGCAAGAAGCATGGATATAACTATAAACCCTACAACTATGCCCATAAGGAGTATCAGTACAGGCTCATAAAGCCTCACGACCCTCTTTATAAGACTTCTGCTCTCTGTTTCAAATCTCTCTGCAATCAGCAGAAACGTCTCATCAAGTTTTCCTGCCTCTTCACCCACAATAACCATCTGTACAACAACAGGAGGGAATATATTGCTCTCCTTTAGCGGTTTTGCTATGCCTTTGCCTTTACTTATTCCCTCTTCAATGGCTTTTAAGCGGTTTGACATGATCTCGTTTCCAACAACAGTCCGCGATATGCCTATTGCTTCCAGGATCGGGACCCCGCTTTGAAGCAGTGTTCCGAGTGTCCTTGAAAACCGCGCTATTATAAGCTTGAGATTTAATCTTTTTATCACCGGTGTTTTTAACTTGAGACTGTCAACAAAAGCCTTTCCTTCAGATGTCATTATATAACGCCTTGTTGCTATAACCGCTATGGTAATGAGCCCTGCAACAGCCCACCAGTATGAGATAAAAAAAGTGCTTATATTCAGAAGAATAGTTGTCGGCAGAGGCAGTGCCTGTCCCATATCAGCAAATATTTTTGCAAATTTTGGGATAACATAAAGCATCAGAAATACAACTGCAAGCCCGCCGACAATTGTGAGGACCAGTGGATAAACAAGAGCAGAGGTCATTTCTTCCCTGAATGTTGCAGAAGTTTCAAGAAATGAAGCAAGCCTTTTTATTACGGCCTCGAGTATGCCGCCTGCCTCGCCTGCCTTTACCATGTTGACATAGAGGCCGGGGAATATCTTATGCTTTGAAAGTGCCTGGGACAATGCCTGGCCCCGCTGGATATCGATGTAAACCTCTCTGATAATAGCCCTGAAAGGCTTCTTCTCTGAGGCTTCTGAAAGCACATATAAAGCCCTGTCAACGGGCAGTCCTGATTCAAGAAGATTTCCAAGCTCCTGAGTGAATATTAAGAGGTCTTTTTGGGTCACCCTTTCAAAAAGGGAAACATTTTTAGCATCAACAGGTTTTATGCTTAAGGGGATTAGCCCTCTTACTCTGAGGTCAGATTTAATGGCATCTTCATTCAGGGCGTCAAGAGATTCCTTGACCTTATTCCCATTGCCGTCAACGGCTTCGTAACTGAAAAGAGGCATGAATTATGTTATCACAGTAGCTACAGAAGTTTCAAAAATTCAGGTTGTCCAGTCCACAACTTTCAACCCCTTTATCTGCCTGAATTCGCTGGTGTTGTTTGTAACAAGGGTTGCGCCAAGGCTGTGTGCGTGGGCTCCTATCAGCGTATCCATTGAACCAATGGGCTTTCCGGCCTTTTCAAGGCTTGCCCTGACTTCACCATAGACCCTTGCGGCATTTTCAGCAAAATGGGCGATTTCCAGGGGCAGGACGAACTCGTTCAATGCCTCCTGGTTTTTCTGAACATGCTGGCTCTTCGCCACACCATATTGCAGTTCTGCAAGCGTTATAGAGGAAATGCCTATATTTCCGATGGAATGAGCCAGAAAATGTTTCAGAACTCTCTGCGGCTTTTGTTTGATTATGTAAATGCAGATATTGGTATCAAGCATAAATTTCATTAAAGAGCCTCTCTCTTTTGAGTCCTGGGCTGTTTTCTCTCTGTCATAAAATCATCGGAAAATTTATTAAGGCTGTTGAAAAGGGATTGCCATGAGCCTTTTGCAGGAATGAGCATGACTACATTTCCATCCTTTTTTATAAACACATACTCGCTATCAAATCTGAATTCTTTAGGCAGCCGGACAGCCTGGCTCTGGCCATTTTGAAAGAGTTTTGCAGTTTTCAAAGCACACCTCCTGATAAATATATACTAATAATATATACTCTTCAAGGCATTTTGGCAAGATATTTTCACGCAGATATTTTCACGCGGGCAGCGCTTAAGCGTATTGGTGTAGAATATCACACTTTAGTCATGAGCGATAAAAACCTGGTCATAAATCTCAACAAGCCTGAAGGCATATCATCCCAGCAGGCTGTTACAAGAGTCAAGCATATTTTTGCTGCCAAAAAAGCAGGGCATGCAGGAACGCTTGACCCTGTTGCCACGGGGATATTACTTGTATGCGTGGATGAGGCAACGAAAATAACAAGGTTTCTTGCAGAGACCGATAAAGAATATATAGCAGTAATGAAACTCGGCGAGCGGACAGATACATTTGATTCAGAGGGGCAGGTAATTAAGAAGGTAGAAAATTTTGAGCTGGAGGAGGGCAATATAGAAACTGTCCTCGAACGCTTTAAAGGAACGATTAAACAAACCCCTCCCATGTATTCTGCAATAAAGGTCTCAGGCAAACCCCTTTATAAGCTTGCGCGTAAAGGCATAGAAATCGAAAGGCCGGATAGAAACGTAAATATATATAACCTTGATATAATCAGTTTTGCTGCTCCGTTTTTAGAGATAAGGGTTTTATGCTCTAAGGGAACATATATCAGGTCGCTCTGTGACGATATAGGGACAGCGCTTGATGTGGGAGCACACATTGTTGCCCTTAAACGGACAAAGATAGGGGATTTCAGAATTGAGGATTCAGCAGAGCTTGGCGAATTGCCAGATAAGAAAGAATCTGTCTGTTCTATTGATAAAGCGATAAAATACCTTAAAGAGATTGTCCTGACTCCGGAAGACTTTCTTAGGGCAATAAACGGGGCTCTGATTGCACCATTGGAACTCTCAGATTTACCTCTGAATTCTTATCTGAGGCTCAAAAATCCTGAGGGAAAACTCTTTGCAATAGGGAAGGTAACCGGCCCGGCAATAAAGATAGAAAGGCTGTTAAATGTCCTGCCGGAGAAGCAATAAGCCGGCTAATCCTTAAACCAATATATTAAAGATTTGCAGGAACTTTTTGATATATCAGAAAAATTTATGTAAAAATATCTTGACAAGTTAGATGTTTTCTGGTATTTATAGTCTATGCTTTTTGGCGCTAAAGGCTCTATAGGTTTGGATATAGGTTCCAGCTACTTTAAGGTAGTGCAGCTGAAAGACACTAAAAAAGGCTATGAGCTGGAACTTTTTGACATGCTTCCTATCGCTCCTGAGATCATCGTAGACGGAGCAATAATAGACTCGCTCAGGCTTGTTGACGCCCTGAAAGAACTTATAAAAAAATCGCGCATAAAAACAAAGAATGCAGTTATAGGAGTTTCAGGACATGCGTCAGTAATCATAAAAAGAATATCGCTTCCTGAAATGTCGGAAGAAGACCTTGCCGAGTCAATAAAATTCGAGGCGGAACAGTATGTCCCGTTTGATATCGAGGATGTAAACCTTGATTTTCAGATACTCGGGCCCAGAGAAGAACCCGGGCAGATGGATGTTATACTTGTTGCGGTTAAAAAAGACATAATCAACGAATATGTTACAGTTGTCAAGGAGGCAGGCCTTAATCCTCTGGTAGTTGATGTTGATGCCTTTGCCCTTGAAAACATGTATGAGGTTAATTATGAAATAGAGCCTAACAGGAATGTGGCTCTTGTTAATATTGGAGCAAGTACAATTAATATGAACATCCTTAAGGGAGGCGTATCTGTCTTTACTAGGGACAGCTCCCTGGGAAGCAATCTGCACACAGAAGCCCTCCAGAAGGCCTTCGAAGTAACCTATGAAAATGCAGAGAGGCTTAAAAGGGGAGAGCCTGTAGAGGGTGTAGCCCCGGAAGATGCATATGCAACTATCATATCTGCATCAGAGGATATAATCAGTGAGATAGCGCGGTCATTGGATTACTATAAGAGCACTACGCTCCATGAAGACATAAATGAGGTGATACTTAGCGGCGGCGGAGCTCTCCTAAAGGATTTTACCAGAGTGCTCTCTGAAAAAATCGGGGTTGAGTCAAGAATGGCAGAACCCTTCAGGAATATATTTATTCCAAAAAAATTTGATATTTCATATATGCAGGAGATGGCGCCTATGGCTTCTATCGCTGTAGGGCTTGCCATGAGGAGGCCCGGCGACAGATGATAAGAGTAAATCTTCTGCCAACAAAACGCAAGAAAAAGGCCAAGGCCCTGCCAACATTTTTAATCTCTATGGTATTGCTTACGCTGGCGTCAGGCATAATATCGGCATATCTTTTTTATTGGTTAAATTCAGAATTGTCTTCTCAAAGGCAAAAGAAAAAGGCTAATGAGGCTCAATTAGCGGACCTGAACAACAAGATAAAAGAGGTCAAAAATTTTGAGGAACAGAAAAAGACACTCGAACAGAGGAAAAACATAATAGAACAACTTAGAAAAAACCAGAGCCTTCCTGTAAGAATTCTCACAGAAATGAGCAATGTCCTGCCAAGCGGGGTCTGGCTTCAGTCCATGTCTGTGTCAGGTGAAAGCATAAATATAAGCGGTTCCGGGTTTACGAATGAAGATGTTGTTAACTATGTTGACAATCTTAAGAAGTCAAAACTCTTTGCAGATGTGAATCTGATAGGCACTCAAAAGTCAGGCTCAGGGAAGGTCGTAACGTATCAATTTACATTAACATGCAGGGTAAAGGCATCATAAATGGCTTTTAAGCTTGATATAAAATTCGACATAAAGAAGCTGCCGAAAGGCGCAAGGATAGGCATAGCTGTTGCTCCTGCAGTGATCATCTTGGTTATAGTTATAATGCTCATAGTGGTACCCAAGACAAAGGAGATTAAACAACTTAAGACTGATATATCGGCGCAGGAAAATGAGATACAGAAGAGTCAGGCCATGGCAGCGAAACTTGACATATTAAAGGTAGAGAACGAAAAACTTAAGAGAAGGCTTGCTGAATTGAAAGAACAACTTCCAGAGGGAAACGAGGTTTCAAGCCTGCTTAAGCAGATATCTGCAGTAGCTGCAAAATCAGACGTGGATATGCAAACATGGAGACCTGAAGGCAAGAAAGCACATCCGAGCGGTATCGTAGAAGAGATCCCTTTTTCAATAACCCTTACGGGAACGTATCATCAACTTGGGTATTTTTTTAGCAATATTACCAGATTAAACAGGATAGTAAATTTTTCTGACATCAAGATGGGGGGCCCACAGGCACGAAAGGATGATGCAATGCTAACTATATCCTTCAGGGCCTCAACCTTTTCATCTGTGCAAGAAGAAGCCAAAGACAAAGGGGGCAAATGAACAGGACAATCCTCCTATCTTTTATTTTTGCGTTCCTTGTTTTCTCAGGTGCATGCAAGGAAAAGGCTTCTGTCTCCAAGTCAGGACCTGCAAAAACTTCCGGGAAAGTTGTTTCTCAGGAAGACGAGGCAAAAGGGCCAAAAGTAGAGGAAGAGGTTTTTCTATATGAGAAAAATGGAAGGAGGGACCCGTTTGTCTCTCTTCTCGTAGCGGCACAGCAGGCACCTTCAAAAGGCGAGACCCCATTGGAAAGTTATGATGTTAACTCCATCAGGATATTAGGGATTGTGTGGAACGAGAAAGGCCATTATGCTGAAGTGATATTGCCTGACGGGAAGTCATACACGCTGAGAGAAGGTATGACAATAGGCCTTCACAAGGGTAAGATACAAAGGATAAGCCAAAGCAGCATTGTAATTAAAGAGCGTGTAAAAGACTATAAGGGAGAAATTAAATCAAAGGAAACAATATTGAAACTCCGCGAGGAGGAGGAAGAATGAAACAAAAATTGATAAAAAACATTGGTGCATTAGCAATCTTAATTTTCGCCTTAGGGTGTGCAACCGGGGGCGGCAAGCAGGGAGCGGTTCAGGGCGCTCAAAATCCGGTGTTGACCGGGATAGACGTAACGGATAATAAGCTGAATATTGTTGTTGATAAGCCGTTTACATATACCATATACAAATCGTCTGACCCCTATAAGGTGATTGTGGAACTTCCGGATGTGCGCATGGGTTTTGCGCCTGCTAAAATAAAATCTGATAAGGCCGGGATAACAGAGATTACACCCTCTCAGACAGAAGACCCGGTATCAACCAAACTCGAGATACTTCTTTCGTCTCCTGTTACTGTAGAGCCTGTGTATAAGGATACCACGCTGGCTCTCAAGGTAAAAGAAGAGCCCGAAGCAAAGGGTGCAGAGATAACATCTGAAGCGCCGAAGGCAGAAGAAAAAGTTCAGGAGGTTAGCGTTCCAACGGCAAAAGCTGAAGAGCCTGTAAAATGGGCAGAGGTAGCACAGCCGGAACAAAAGGCAGTACCTGCGGCAGAAAGCAAAGAGGAACCTGCAGCTGCCGGAGCTGAACAAAAGGCAATAATGGCAGCGGCAGTTAAAGAAAATGATAAAACTGCCAAGTCTGAGCAAAAAACAACTGTTGCAAGAGAGCTTCCTCCTGCAACATCAATTTTACAGGTCAAGATAGAAAAAGGTCAGGATGTCTTAAAGGTAGTAATAAAAGGTAATGGATCTTTAAACCCTAATGTGTTTCGGCTTGATAACAGGGCTGTATTAGATATCCCCAGTGTTGACATGGCTGCGGTGTTGCCTGCTGCAGTGCCATTGCCTCTTACAAGCATAAGAGCAGGCAGGCATAAAGATAAAACAAGGCTTGTGCTTGACATGAAAGAGGGGACAAGCTTTGATGTTGCAGCAATAGAAGATTCTGTAATAATTTCCTTCCGCTTGCCTGAAAAAGAAAGATATGCGGCAAAGGCAGCTGAGGGAGAGACAAAGGTTGCTGAAGTCGAGGCAAAGGCTGTGGTTGAAACTCAGGGAAAACCCGGTGAGAGCAGATATAAAGGACAGAAGATCTCTCTTGATTTTCAGGACGCAGACATAGGCCCGATATTTAAGCTTCTGGCTGATATCAGCGGCTATAACTTTATTATTGATCCATCCGTAAAAGGCAGGATTACAATGAAGCTTATGAATGTGCCGTGGGACCAGGCGCTGGACATAATACTCCAGACCTTTAACTTTACGAAATCTATGGAAGGAAATATAATATGGATTGCGCCCACAGATATGTTTGCCAAGATACAAAACGCCAAGATGGCGGAAAAAGCCCAGAGGGAAAAACAGGAGGACCTTGTACAGGAGATAGTGCGGATAAATTATGCCGAGGCAGGCACTATAAGCGGCGCGATTAGCAGCGGCAAATTACTTAGTCCAAGAGGGAGCATAACAATAGACAGCAGGATGAATACGCTGATTATACAGGATACCCAAAGGAGTATTGACAAGATAAAAGACCTTGTAAAGGTAATGGATGTTTCAAAACCGCAGGTGATGATAGAGGCAAAGATAGTAACTGCCAGCACTTCCTATTCTCAATCACTCGGAATAAGATGGGGTGGAGCATTTGCGGGCGGCCCGGATTCAACAGGCAAGGGAGGCATTAAAAGCCTGGGTAATGAGACAAGCGGCAGTTTCTCTGTGAATACCCCTGTGTCTTCTGCAATAGGCACTGGTGGAGTTTTGGCTATGACCATAGGGACTGCTAACAGCGTAAATGTAAATCTATCTCTTTCCGCCCTTGAAACAATCAAAAAATCCAAGACACTGTCAAACCCAAGGATTTTAACAATGGATAATGAACCTGCCACCATTACACAGGGCGTGACCTTTTATACCACCAGTACAAGCGCTGAGGGCACAAAAACAGAGGCGCAGAATGCAGCCTTAAGCCTAGCGGTTACTCCTAAAATAACACCTGATGGATATATATACTTAAAATTGACTGTATCTGATGACAGCCTTGCAAGCGTAACCCCGCCTGTTAAAAATACCAAGACCTTATCAACACAGGCTTTGGTGAAGGACGGCGAGACACTTGTTTTGGGTGGAATTTACACTGATACTGAGGTAAATGATGAAACAGGGATTCCTTTGCTAAGCAAGATTCCAATTCTGGGATGGCTCTTTAAGACAAAACAGGATACAGGCCCTGGCCCTTCAGAGATGCTTATATTCATAACGCCACGAGTTGTGAGTAAGCCAATATAAGATTTATCCGGAATGGGCATTAGATTTTTCACTGCAGGCGAGTCGCACGGTAAAGCCCTGACAGGAATCCTAGATGGGGTTCCTTCAGGGCTTTTTATTTCTGCAGATGATATAGATAAAGACCTCAGAAGACGACAGGGCGGTTACGGCCGGGGCGGCCGGATGAAGATTGAAACAGACCATGCTGAAATTCTTTCAGGTGTCCGCTGGGGCAAAACCATAGGCTCTCCAATAACAATCCTCATAGAAAATAGGGATTGGGCTAACTGGCAGGATATCATGGGGGCAGAGGGCAGAGGGCAGAGGGCAGAGAGCAGAGCAGTAACTAGGCCAAGGCCGGGGCATGCTGACCTTGCAGGAGCTATCAAATATGATACCCATGACATAAGAAATATCCTTGAACGGTCGAGCGCAAGAGAGACAGCTATGCGTGTGGCGCTTGGCGCAGTTGCAAAAAAGTTTCTCTCTGATTTTAATGTGATGATTGGGAGCTATGTAATACAAGTAGGAAGTCAGAAGTCAGAAGTCAGAAGTCAGAAGTTCAGAGAAAAAGAACTATTAAATATTTTTAAGATAGCTGAAAAATCGCTGGTAAGATGCCCTGACAGAAATGCTTCACAAAAAATGGTTAAATTAATTGACAGGGCAATAAAAGAGGGAAATTCTCTCGGAGGAATTTTTGAGGTGTTTGTAACAGGGCTCCCTGTTGGCCTTGGGAGTCACACTCAATGGGACAGGCGGCTTGATGGCAGGCTAGCACAGGCATTGATGTCTATTCAGGCAATAAAAGGCGTTGAGATTGGAATTGGTTTTGAAATAGGCAGTAGATTTGGCTCAGAGGTTATGGATGAAATATTCTATAGCAAGAAATCAGCCATCAGCAGTCAGCTATCAGCAGGCTTTTTTAGGAAGACCAATAATGCAGGCGGAATTGAAGGGGGCATGACAAACGGGATGCCTGTAATCCTTCGGGCAGTGATGAAGCCGATACCCACATTAAGAAAATCTCTTGGTTCAGTTGATATAAATACAAAGAAGCCTTTCAAGGCAGCCTATGAGCGCTCTGATGTATGTGCTGTGCCGGCTGCAGGAGTTGTAGGCGAGGCAATGGCAGCGCTTGTTATTGCGGATGCGTTTCTGGAAAAATTCGGCCGTGACAGCATGGCAGAGGTTAAGAGGAATTATAATTCCTATCTTAAATATATTTCAAAATTCTGATAAAGGCTTTTTAAGAAGGGCTGTCTTTCGCTTGTTACAATTTTATTAAGCCATGGCATTATGTTTTCACTCATTCTCGCTGCGCTCCGAGGATTTTGCCTCACAACCCCCTTAATCCCCCTTAACAAAGGGGGACTGAGGGGGTTGTAGGAATATCGGCAAAATAAGCCGCTCAAACACAACGCCACGCCTTTAAAATATTCATAGAAAATCTCTAATATCGCTCAAGCCAACCCTTCTTATAGAACCGCAAGCAAAAAGTGCTTAAGCACGGGGGTATGCTTATTAATTGATATTTGATTGACATAATATGGGAGATAATGAAAAAATATGCTATGAAAAATATTGTGCTTACAGGTTTTATGGGAACCGGGAAATCCGAGGTGAGCAGGGAGCTATCGCGGATTCTTGGTTGGAATTCGATTGATATTGATGCTGAGATAGAAAAATCACAGAAGATGGCAATAACAGAAATATTCAGGCAATCCGGAGAACCGAAATTCAGGGATATTGAGACAGAGACGATAAAAAAATTTTCAGGGAATAAAAATGTTATTATTTCAACCGGAGGCGGGGTTGTTTTAAGGCAGGAGAATATGGATGTCTTGAGGGAGAAGGGAGTAATTGTATGCCTTGCAGCAAGGCCTGAGACCATACTTCAGAGGACGAGCAAGAATAATGAAAGGCCGTTATTGCAGGTTGATGAACCATTAAAAAAAATCAAGGAACTCCTTGAATTCAGAAAGCCTTATTATGAAAAGGCGGATATAATGATAGATACGGAGGGAAAGACGCCTCTGGAGGTTGCGGAGGAGATAATTGAGAAGGTGAAAAATGAAGGTTAAAATACAAGGGATAACTCTTTCTCTCATTCTCGCTTCGCTTCGAGGATTTTGCCTCTTTATATTTGAAGTTGGCTGTAGGGCTATCGGCAAAATAAACCGCTCAAGAGTCATCCCTTGCATTTTAGAAAGCTATTTTAAAAAAGAGAAGTTGGAATGGATAAGGTAAGAGTTAAGCTCAAAGAAAGAAGTTATGACATCTGTATTGGGAGCAATATACTCGGTGATATTGGGGCAAGGCTCAAATCATTTAAGATAAGTCCGAAAATTGCAATAATAAGCAATCCTGCTGTATTTACCCTCTATGGCAAAAAAGTTCTGGCTTCAATGAAAAAGGCCGGCTTTGATGTTAAGACAGTTATAATTCCTGACGGAGAAAAATATAAAGGCATAAACACTGTGCAAAAAATTTATGGAGAACTCCTGAAGCACAGGCTCGACAGGAAATCCGCCCTCATAGCGCTCGGAGGCGGGGTGATTGGAGATATAACCGGGTTTGTTGCGTCAACGTATATGAGAGGAATAGATTATATCCAGATTCCGACTACTCTCCTTGCACAGGTTGACAGCTCTGTCGGAGGGAAGACCGGAGTCAATCACAAACTCGGGAAAAATATGGTAGGCACGTTCTATCAGCCAAAACTTGTGTGGATTGATATTGATACACTGAAAACTCTGACTAAAAGGGAACTCGTTGCAGGGCTAGCTGAGATTATCAAATACGGCGTGATAAAGGATAAGAAACTGTTCGATTTTTTAGAAGACAATATGAGGAAAATCTCTTATCTTGACAAAAATGCATTGCACCATATCATCAAACGCTCATGCGAGATTAAGGCAGGGGTTGTTTCAAAGGATGAGAAAGAGTCAGGCCTGAGGGCGATATTGAATTACGGGCATACAATAGGCCATGCAATAGAAACAGTAACGGAATACAGGAAATTCCTCCATGGCGAGGGAGTGGCTATCGGGATGCACCTTGAGGCAAAGCTGGCTGAGATTATGGGTTTTCTCAGGATACATGATGCGCTGAGGATAAAAGCCCTGATTAATTTCTATGGCCTTCCATCAGAAATGCCAAAAAACCTGAATATAAATTCTCTCATGTCTGCGATGCAGCTTGATAAAAAGGCAATTGCAGGGGAGTTGAAATTTATATTGCCTGAGAGAATTGGGAAGGTGAGGATACAAAAGGGGATAAGGAACGAGGTAATCAAAAAAATATTACGGTCTGACCGGGACAATGCCTGATCGGATTTTCGCCAGGATTTTTCTGTAGTCGGCGATTGTATCCATATCAAGGACAACACCTTCATCAGCGACATTAATGAGCCTGGTCCTGTCGGAATTTTTTCTGATAAGCTCTCTTAAATTTATGCCCGAAAAAATTTCATTTAAGATATTTTTTGGAAACAACCCCGGATGCCCATTTTTCCCATTGAAAACCGGGATGAGTATTTTATCAGGCTCTCTTCCGTGAGAATTGATAAGCTCCCTGAATGTGTTCAGAGATACAAGCGGATGGTCTGAGAGGCAGACCAGAATACCCGTTGCAGTGCCGGCAATCTTTTGTATACCGATTTTTACTGATTCAACCATCTCACTCTCCGGATTTGTATTGAGAACTATGCTGACAGGAAGGTTATTTATCGCCTCTCTTATTTTATTACCGTTTTGCCCGAGGACAACTACAATGTCTATGACACCTGCTGCAATAATGGCGTCAAGGCAATATCTTATAGCGGGTTTATCATTAAGAACAAGAAGCTGTTTTTGCAGTCCCATTCTCTTCGACGAGCCTGCTGCAAGAAGAACCGCCGTTACTGCTGACCGCATCTGCCCTCCTTTGCAGGATAATCTGCGCCATGATGCTTATCGCAATATCCTCAGGCGTGACAGAGTTTATCGCCAGGCCGACTGGAATTATTACCCTATCTATATCATTCTTTGAAAAGCCCTCGTCGCTGAGGGTCTTGAAAAGAAGGGCCCTTTTCCGCCTGCTTCCGAGGAGACCTATATACCCGGCATCCGTTCCGAGAGAAGCCTTTAAAGCGTCAAGGTCGTGGTTATGCCCGCGGGTTGCGATTACTATATAGGAATCACGAGTGAGCGTTACTCCTGAAAAGACATTTTCAAAATCATTCACGATAATTTCGTTTGCATCAGGCAGATTTTCCCTGTTTGCAAATTCATCCCTGTCATCAACCACCGTTACCCTGAAACCGGAGAATCTCGCGGCTTTTGACAATGCCCTGCCGACATGCCCTGCGCCGAGGATCACAAGGTTCGGCTCCGGAACGACAGGCTCGATGTAGACCATAACTTTTCCGCCGCAGACAAGACCTCCGTGCCTTTCGGTCAGCTCGAAATAAATGCTTTGCGGACGCCCGTCTTTTATTGCCATCAAAGCAGCCTGGGCAACCTCTGCCTCAAGGCATCCGCCGCCGAGCGTTCCCGCTATAGAGCCGTCATCCCTTACGAGCATCTTCGCGCCTTCCTTCTGGGGGGAGGAACCTATGCACTGAACAATTGTTGCAACGGCAGAAGACCTTCCGTCTTTTTTAAGCCTTACAATCTCTTCATAAATTTCCATGTCTTTAGTTATCCCTCTTCCAGTCCATTTGCAGCGATTGGAAGACGTCTGATACGTTTTCCAGTTGCAGCAAAGATTGCATTGCAGACTGCTGGTGCAATTGGAGGAACCCCGGGTTCTCCAACTCCCTGCGGCGACTCCTCGCTTTTTGCGATGTGAACCTCAACCCTGGGCATATCTTTCATACGAAGCATGGGGTAGTCATGGAAATTGGACTGCTCTACTTTTCCATCTTTGAATGTAATAGCGCCGAAAAGGGCGGCAGAGATGCCAAAGACGATCCCTGATTCCATCTGCGCCTCGATGATAGCAGGATTTACAACCCTTCCACAGTCAATAGCGCACACTACCTTGTGGACGCGAACCCTGCCTGATTTTTCTACTGACGCCTCTGCCACCTGGGCGATGAAGCTGCCGAATGATTTATGCAGAGCAATGCCTTGCGCCCGGCCTGCCGGAAGCGGCGAGCCCCATCCTGCCTTCCCGGCAGCAAGTTCTAAAACTGCTTTATGTCTTGGATGGCTGTTGAGAAGCATCCTGCGAAATTCATAAGGGTCTTTGCCTGCTGCGTGCGCCAGTTCGTCTATGAAGCTCTCGACAACAAAGGCTGTATGTGAATGTCCCACAGAACGCCACCACAGCACAGGCACTTTTATCCTGGGACTGTGGAGGTCCACAAAAATATTTGGTATATTATATGGAATGTCTTTTGCCCCTTCAACCGATGTTTCATCTATACCATGCATTACGAGCATCTGCTCGAATGGCGTGCCTGTGATGATGGACTGTCCGACAATGGTGTGCATCCACGCAATAGGGTTTCCCTTGTCATCAAGGCCTGCGGAAATCCTGTCATACCACATCGGCCTGTAATAGCCGCCTTTAATATCATCCTCGCGGGTCCATATAACCTTTACAGGTTTTTTTATCGCCTTAGCAACATGGACTGCTTCGCCGACAAAGTCAGAGGCCGGATTTGCGCGCCTTCCAAAACCTCCTCCGAGAAGCATTGTATGAAGGCGGACCTTTTCGGGTTTGAGGCCTGCAATCGCTGCTGCGGCGTCTCTGTCAACCGTCTGGAACTGAGTGCCTGTCCATATATCACATCCATCATCCCTGAGGTCAACGAGGCAGTTTAATGTCTCCATAGCGGCATGTGCAAGATATGGAACCTCGTATTCTGCTGTTATCTGTTTTGAAGCCTTTGTGAATTCTTGCAAGGCCTCGCCTTCCTTTCTTGCCGTTGCCCCCTGCGTCTTTGAAAGCTTTGCATATTCCAACCTCATTTTTTTAGTGGAAAGCGAGGCGTTTTCACCATCGTCCCACCTGGTCTCAAGGGCCTCCCTTCCTTTATATGCAGACCAGAAGTCCCTTGCAACTACTGCAATGCCTGAGGGAATCTGCACGACATCCTTTACGCCCGGAACTTTCCTTGCCTTTTCATCATTAAAACTCTTTATCTTCCCTCCGAATACAGGGGGGCGCGCAATGAGCGCTGTGAGCGCTCCTGCAGCCTTTGCATCAATTCCGAATATCGCCTTTCCATTGACCTTCTCAGGAGTATCGAGACGCTTCGTAGGCTTTCCGATAACCTTGAACTCTTTCGGCTCCTTCAAGGGAACATCCCTTGGAGGCTCCAGATGGGATGCCTTTTCAGCGAGTGAGCCAAAGGAGAGTTTCTTTTTTGTCCTGTCATTGATGACAAATCCCTTTTCAGAGCGGCACTCTGAAGGAGCAACCTTCCAGGTATCAGAAGCCGCCGTGATCAGCATCGTGCGCGCTGAAGCGCCTGCCTTTCTGAACTGAACCCACGTGGAGCGGATGCTCGAGCTTCCTCCTGTCCCCTGAAAGGGCCCCCACTCGGTATGGTTATATTCAGGGGCGACCGGAGCCGATTCAATCCTTACCTTTGAAAGGTCGCATCCCAACTCTTCTGCAACGAGCATGGGAAGCGACGTGTAAACACCCTGCCCCATCTCGGATTTGTTCACGATAATCGTAACAATATTATCCTTTCCTATCCTGATGAATGCATTCGGCGCAAATTCTGCAGCAGATTTCTTCGCAATAGCCCGTGCCGGTTCGGAAAGAGAGAACCCCAATATCAGCCCTCCGCCGAGGGCAGCGCCTGTTTTTAAAAAATCACGCCTGCTCATATTTATAATCCCGCTCATTTTCTACCTCCTTTCGCAAGCATAAAAGATGCGAGATGGATGGCGCGGCGTATTCTCTGGTAAGTCCCGCACCTGCAGATGCATCCCGACATGAATTCATCAATATCCTCATCGCTCGGATGCGGTTTCTCATTTAGAAGCGAAATAGCCTGAAGGATCTGGCCTGACTGACAGTAACCGCACTGCGGAACATCCTCGGCAATCCACGCCTTCTTTGCCGGATGGTTTTCAGGAATTCCTTCGATCGTTGTTATCTTTTTTCCCTGTGCATCCTTCACAGGCGTCTGGCATGAACGCTCAGCCCTCCCATTAATAAGCACAGTGCAGGCCCCGCACTGCGCAATGCCGCAGCCGAATTTCGTGCCTGTCAGCCCGAGGTGATCCCGTATCGCCCACAAGAGGGGGGCGTCAGGGCTTATGTTTACCTTATATCGCTTTCCATTAATGTCAAGAGAGACCATAAAAATACCTCCTTCATAATTGCTCAAAGGGATTAGCAAGAACCTTAAAAAAATGCTACTGCAATTTGCAGCCTCTGTCAATAGACTTTTTTTAGGTGTGGAGATTTTTGATGATATGAGAAATTGCGCAAAAGCTCACCCCTTTACCAACAACTTCCTCACATCTCCCACGCGCATTGTGATGCGCCGGGTATCGAGGTATTCGAGGAAGGGGAGGGCGTATTTGCGGGAGGTTCCAAGCACATCCCTGAATTCCGCTACTGTCATTTCTTTTTTCTTATTGTAAAAATCTTTGAGCATGGCAAGCATTTTATCGTAAACAATTTTTGTAATATAAATCGTCTCATTAATCCTCACGAGCTTTCCTTGTTTTGTCATGAGATTAAGCATATCGTCAAACTGTTTAGGCTGCATTTTGAGAGCAGTTAACAGCTCCTCTTTTAACGGAGGCTGGAAACCTGCCTGGTCAAGCATGGTTATAATCTTTGTCTCTATGCCCTTATCTACCTCTGAGAGCGTTGCCTTGAAACTTGCCGAGCGCAAGAGGTCTTTATCGCTCACAACATCTTTCATTGAGCCGATAAGAGAATTAAATATCTTCTGCTCTACTTTAAGCTGTGCCCTAATCTCTTCCTTGGGCATTCCTGATTGCAAAGGATTTTGTTTATGGAACGGAATAAGAATTTTATTAATGCCTTCTTTTATTGAATTAACCGCACTGTCATGAATAAGAATATCCTCGAACCGGACTACAATAGTTTTTTCTTTTAAAGAACGAATTGCATCTTTGATTGCAGGGATATCCGCATTTATCCAGCCTTCAATCAGAGAAACAGGCATCCCATGGATACCTGCCTTTTTAATCTTCATGGCTATTTTTTCATCAAGCGCTCCTTTTTCAAAAACCTCCAAATCTCCCAGGCCCTCGCTCTTTTTCCTTCTTGAAGGATAGGCATCGAGTATTTCACCGCCTCCGATTGTCTCGACAGGCGAGAACCTTCTTATAATGTATCTGTCCCCTGACATTGAAATTACAGGCTCCTGCAGCCTTAATTGGCAAAAACAGCTTTCGCCTTGCTTTAACTCATCCCTGTTATACAAGATTATTCGAGCGACCACTTCTGCTGTGCCGGAATGGAAATGCACAAGGCTTTTATTTTTTAAAAGCGGAGCGTCTTTAAGCAGTTCTATCTTTGCGTCAATTGTCTTTGTCGGAGAGAACCTTCCCGGCATAACGACAACATCTCCGCGTTTCAGGCTGTCTTTTTCAACACCTGTAAGATTGATTGCAACCCTCTGGCCTGCATATGCGGCCTTTATCGCCTTGCCGTGGCTGTGCAGGCCTCGGACCTTGGAGCTTATAGCAGACGGCAGTATATCAACCGCATCATCAACAGATACGCTTCCTGAAATAGCAGTTCCTGTAACAACAGTCCCAAATCCTTTTAATGTGAATACCCTGTCTACCGGAAGCCTGAAAAGTCCATTGGTGAGCTTTGGCTGAATCTTTAGAGCGACTTCTTTTATTTTTTCTTTTAAGGTATCAATGTTTTCCCCTGTCTTTGATGAAACAGGAATTATCTCTGCATTTTCAAGAAAAGTGTCTTTTACAAAGCCTCTTACTTCGTCTGAAACAAGCTTAACCCAGTCTTCCTCAACAAGGTCCGTCTTTGTTATTACTATGAGGCCGGATTTAATTTTCAATAGATTGCATATGGCCAGATGCTCCCTGCTCTGGGGCATTATGCCTTCGTCTGCAGCAATTACAAAAAGAACAATGTCTATTCCACCTGCGCCTGCAAGCATGTTTCTTACAAGCCTTTCATGGCCGGGCACATCAACTATCCCGACTGTAAGGCCGTCAGGGTATACAAGGTCGGCAAACCCCAGGTCAATGGTGATTCCGCGCTCTTTTTCCTCTTTCAGCCTGTCAGGGTCTATGCCTGTCAGGGCTTTAACAAGAGCGCTTTTCCCGTGGTCAATATGGCCGGCTGTGCCGAGGATTACGTAATGCATACTCTGAAAATTATATACGAAATCGTTAGTGTTTTGTAACTTATTGCAAAAGGCAGGCATAGTGTTCAAGAGACAGGGGATGGTGTTCGAGCGGATTTATTTTGCCGATATTCAGAAAACCACCCCTCTTAATCCCCCCTTGGCAAGGGGGGAACGAAAGGGGGGTGAGGCAAAATACCTCGGAGGTCGGAACGACCGAGAATGAGCGAGGATACTATCCCCTGTCTTATTCTCTTTCTTAATTTATTCAGAGCAGGCTATTTGACAAATGACAAGCCAGCACATAAAATAAACCATAAAATTACGCCAAAAAGGATAAAGATATGACTCTTAAAGAACTTTACAATAAGGCAATAACAACAGGCATTAAAAATGACCCGCGCAGCAAAGAGTTTGTTTTAAAAGAACTCGAATCAAGGAAAAAAGACTTTGAGAAACTCAAAGATGACGAAAAGGAATTTTTTGATAATGAGACATTGAATAACCCTTATTCAGATTCAAGGATATTAAACGGCACAGGCGAAGAAAAGATAAAGTCTGCGCTTATAGGTATAGATATAGAGGTTGGAGAGATACTTCTTGCAGACAGCCTTAAAGCAAAAGGCAAAGGGGTAGACCTTTTGTTATCACATCATCCTGAAGGCAGGGCCTATGCAAACCTGTATTCAGTTATGCAGATGCAGTCAGACATACTCCACAGGTTCGGCGTTCCCATAAATATAGCTGAAGACCTGATGGAAGGAAGGATAAAAGAGGTTGAAAGAAGGCTTATGCCTGTTAACCACACAAGGGCGGTTGACGCGGCAAAACTTCTGGGGATTCCGTTTATGTGCCTTCATACGCCTGCTGATAACATGGTCGCTACATATCTGCAAAAGATTTTTGATGAGAAAAAGCCATACAAGATTTCAGATGTGCTTGATATCCTTAAAAACATCCCCGAATATAAAACTGCTGCTTTTAACGGCGCAGGGCCCAAGATACTGATTGGTTCCAAAAACAGGAAGGCCGGCAAGATTTTTGTTGATATGACAGGCGGAACAGAGGGCTCAAAGGAGATATTCAGCAGCCTTACAGCAAGCGGTGTGAACACGATTGTTGGGATGCACCTTGGCGAGGAGCATAGAAAAGAGGCAGAAAAGAATCACTTGAATGTAGTTATTGCAGGTCATATATCGAGCGATAATCTGGGGCTGAATCTGCTTCTGGATGAGCTTTCAAAAAATAATTCTCTTGAAATAGTTGAGTGTTCCGGCTTTAAACGGGTGAGCAGGCTTAAATAGGGTCTGTCATCGGCGCTGAACATCTTCTCTGGATTGTTTTACATGGTTGGTTTCAATCAACATGGTTAGTTGTTTTTGGGGTAACGACAGGTATCATAGCGTTTGCGAAATGCGTAGCGTGTAACAAATCCGCTGGATACTCTGGTTATGTGATTGGCTTCCAATTTGGATCACAGTAGATATTGTATTTCTTTGGGTCTAGATTTAGCTGCCCCCAAGCTAGGAATGCCTGCACAAAATCTTTATTTGGCCCAACAAGAATCACATAGTTAGCTATAGCCTTTAGTATTGCTCCCAAAGTGCATTCTTCTATATTTATATCAATGTATCCATCCTCCCCGTCGTCCATGTGCTTCAGATCATTAATGAATAGAGTATCGTTAATGCATCGCCCAAGGGATTGTATCGTTTCGCTTTCGCCACCCTTAGCTGCTTTCTGCTTTAATAAAAAGGCAGTAAAATTTTCTTTTTCAATATTTGATACTAGGCGGCAGAGAATGACATCAGCTGCGCCAGCCAGTGAAATTGCTGAGAACTTATCACCTCCGCTCACAAAGAGTCTGATAGCAGTTTTCAGCTGACTCTCTGCCAATTCAATTCTTTTAAAAGTCCGTAAACTCATGCTGGCCGCAGCCTGTCAGAAACCGTCTCGAATTCTTTCATAAGAGCTTGTCCGTCTTTGGTTTCCCATGCCCAGTTGAAGAAAGCCTTAACAAACGGTTCATCTTTACCATACAAGGTCATATAATCTGCAAGTGCTCGAGTGAGAGCATCACATGCCATTTGTTCAAGATCAAGTTCTACAGTTTCATCGTCGTCCTTAGACAAATGTTTATGCGCTATTATTCCTAACCTTTTGTCAATGTGGTGTGAATAAGATCGTCTTTTTGGAGTATGACCAATCAGTTCACGATGTACCCTGCACGCGTAATCAACAAAAGGCTCTTTGCCTGCATTTCTAACGAGCCTGTCCAGAATGCCACTTGATGCGCCAGCAAGCGTGATTACTGAAGATTGATCCATACCGCTTAAGAAAAGACGCACTGCTGTTTCTAACTGACGTCTCGCAATTTCACTCTTGTGGAATCGTGTTTTAGTCATTATTTAAACACATAACGACAGGCGCGCGGCGGCTTTATGCTGCGTCCCTCTTGATGAGCGATTTTCTAGGCTTAATGATATTTCCAATAGTAATCAACTCTTTTTCTGAAATCGTTATAAAACAATGTATATCCATCCTCATTATACCCACTGTGCCAAAACATCATTTCGGATTTACCATCATTGTCATAGTCGCCTGCATCTATAACTGACATGTCGTTGCCGATATAATATATGTCTTGATCTATCAAAAACCAGTGAGGAGTCCATGCAGGCTCTATTGGGCCATCACAATGATAGTGTTTTGAATCAAGTCCAATAGATATTAATTTTTGCCCTGCTTTGTTTTGATAGGCTCTATAAATTAGGAGGTCTTTGGCAGTGTAGGTGTAAGGTGATGTTTTATTTTCCTGCTCGTCTAAACAGCTTTCTGCTGCACCAGCAACAGCTTTGAATTTTGTGAATAATACTTTTTTAAAGATGCCATCTGGGCGAAAAGGTTTCCATCCGCTTGGGTCTTTATAATTCGGTTGATTAACCAAGACTACAGGACGATAATCTGGCGCACTACACCAGCCCTCGAATTCTTTGCCTTTGTTTTGCATTTTGGGAATTTGTTGATTAGGGAAAATTCCTATCAATCGATCACGTGAATATGTCCACTCGTAAGGTGTAGTAAAACCAGGGTCAAAAGTCTTCAGTTTACCAATGTTGTGGCCATCAAAGGCAGCAGTCCAAATAATATGCGAGATATCGATTTTGTCTGCTGCAAAGGCATTATATAATGCAAACCACTCCTCATCGTTTTTTGAAAATAGGACACGAACAGCCATTTGCGAGTCCTGTTTGCATTGAGGCTGTTCGTGTATCGCAATTATGATTGGGTCAGCCCAGAGATGAGGTGTGAATATAAGCGAGCTTGTCAAGAGAATGAATATCGCTATTGTTTTCATATTTATTTTGAGCCTAACATATATATACGAACTTCGTTTTCCCGATAATTGAAAACAATATAGCACAAAGTAAAGAATTAAGTCAGTACTCGTCATCCTCCGGCTTGACCGGGGGATCCATGAGGTATTGAAAACACTGGATTCCCGCCTTTCATCCTTCGTAGTACTACGGAGAACGGGTCGCGGGAATGACAATCAACAACATAAATTCAACTTTAAGATATCCCTTAGCTTGCTGAGGGGTGATTCATTCAACAGGATAGAGATTGCCACGTCGGTCGTTACGACCTCCTCGCAATGACATTAAAGAAGCACCCTTGTCAGGACTCTAAATTACTCGATTTAAGGTAAAATAGGGCATTATGAAATCTGACAGGCTTCTCGACGACATAAAATCACGCCTTGATATAATCGAAGTAATCTCAGACTATGTTGAACTAAAAAAATCAGGCCAGAACTACAAGGCAAACTGTCCTTTCCATTCAGAAAAGAGCCCGTCATTTATGGTAAGTCCGGCCAAACAGATATTCCACTGCTTCGGATGCGGGGCAGGCGGGGATATCTTCGGCTTTATCATGAAATATGAAAACCTTAATTTTCAGGAAGCAATTAAAATGCTTGCAAAAAAAGCCGGCATAAAACTTTCGGAATACAGGTAACAATACTCGTAGTAGATAACGCGTCAACAGACGGATCAGTAGAGGTGATTGAGAGAAAATATCCCAAAGTTAACCTGATTAGAAACACGAAGAATAGCGGGTTCACGGGAGGAAACAACAAAGCTATAAAAGTTGCGTTAGATATGGGTGC
>JACRGY010000165.1 GCA_016212165.1 Nitrospirota bacterium | reverse complement strand
GAGCATCCATGGAAGAAGTTCAATATAAGAGGGTTTATGGGGCACAATAACCACCGAGAAAACCCAATCGAGGCGGCGGCATAAAAACCGGACATTTCTATTTTGGTAGAAACAGGACATTTCTATTTTGGCTTGACAGATTGTCGTATACCTTTTGACGATTTCTTATTTTGTCTGATATAATCAGCATCAATGTATTTCCAAGATTTGATTTTAAAACTTCATGAATTCTGGTCAAAACAGGGGTGCGTCCTTCTCCAGCCCTATGACGTTGAGGTTGGCGCAGGAACTTTCCACCCAGCCACATTTTTCAAGGTCATCGGCCCGGAGCCGTGGAAAACCGCCTCTGTTGAACCTTCAAGGAGGCCCACAGACGGAAGGTACGGAGAAAATCCCAACAGGCTCCAGCATTACTACCAGTATCAGGTGATCATCAAACCTTCGCCGCCGGAAAGTCAGGAGATATATCTTGAAAGCCTCTCATACCTCGGCATAGACCCGCTAAAACATGACATAAGGTTTGTTGAAGATGACTGGGAATCTCCGACTCTCGGCGCCTGGGGACTCGGATGGGAGGTATGGCTCGACGGCATGGAGATAACTCAATTCACGTATTTCCAGCAGGTTGGCGGCATAGACCTCAAGCCCGTATCTCTGGAAATAACATATGGGCTTGAAAGAATCGCCATGTATCTTCAGGATGTAGACAATGTATTCAATCTCGACTGGTGCAAAGGCGTAAAATACGGAGATATCCACCATATAGATGAGGTTGAATTCTCAAAATATAATTTTGACCATTCTGATAAAGAACTTCTCGTAAAACAATTTGGAGAATATGAAAAAGAATCCAGGAGGCTTAACGAACTCGGACTCGTCCTTCCCTCATATGAATTCTGCCTCAAGTGCTCCCATACCTTCAACCTCCTCGACGCAAGGGGAGCTATCTCTGTGACAGAGAGGACAGGCTATATTGCGCGGGTGAGAAACCTTGCAAGGCTTTGCGCCCATGCGTATCTTAAACAGAGAGAAGATATGGGATTCCCGCTTCTGAAGACTTTGAGTTAACAGGCCGCCTTAAATTAATTTTGTGAGTATCATTTTAATTTTCTGAGCACGGCCTTCAGAATGTCAGCCCTAGATATAATACCGATAAGCCTGTTCCGGTCATCTACTACCGCCAATCGCCTGATCTTCTTCTCATCCATAATCTGTGCAGCCTCAGCGATATTTGCATTGGGTTTTATTGTAGCTGCAGGAGAAGTCATAATGTCTCCCACGATGTCTCCGAGCTTGCGTTCAGGAAGCTGTTCGCCCATCATATGTTTTAACAGGTCTTTGAAGGTATGCCCCTTTCTCATCCCCAGCATTGAGAGAATATCAGCCTGGGTAATAATGCCGATAACCTTTTCCCCTTTATCCACCACAGGAAGCCCGCTTATATTTTTTTCTGTTAATATATTTGCCACGTGCCTGATGCTTTCATATTTCTGAATGGAGATGACATCCTTGCTCATCACATCCTGAACAAGCACCTCCAGCCCTATATTTGATCTTAAATGCCCGCCGGTAATATCGTCATGTGCAGTATTCATAAAGCTCCCCGTAAACCCCGTTAGAAGACCTTCGTCTTTCTAACGGGGTAAAAAAGATTTTAGATTATAATGCTGATATTTTACAAAACTAATCCCATATAGTAAACCCTGTCAGAAGACCTTCGTCCTCCTAACGGGGTAAATACCTTAAAAAAGAACATTACAAACCTACTTAACCTCTGCTGACGCGTTCGGGTCAAAAGGATTTGTTCTCATGGCAAGAGAAAAAAGGTAAGGATAATCTTCGTTTAAATGTTTCATGTAGGCCAGCCATTCTGTAATCAATAAGACATAAGCCCTCTTTATATCTCCTGCAAGATGTTTATAATCAGTATCAGGCAATCTTCCCAGATCTGCCCTGTGAGTTAATTCATCGGTCAGATGGAACACAGCCCAGAGCAGTTCCGTAAAAGATTCATGCTCAAGCAGATTCGGGTTTTGGAGCAGCGTCAGCAAAAATCTTCTCTTGCCGGCAAGAAAACCTTTTAAATTCTCAAGATGGTCCTTCCCGCATTCAATCCTGCAATCGTAATCCTTAAACTGCCTGCTGACGTTCAGAAAGTCCTGGCCGGACCACTTGCCTGCCGTAACGAGTTCCCTGCTTATCCTGTCAGACTGCGGGTCAAGGCCGGAAAATGATTTCAGAAGTATTGTCCCGACTTCACTGAAAAATGCGCCTACGGCCATATTCAGCTTTTTAAGCATGGCGCGTTTTTCTCTCACCTCCAAGAGCCTGTGTATAATCAGAGTAACCAGAAGGACTTCAACCGGTACAAATGCGATATCCCCTATCAGATAAACGAAGATGTGATGGGCATCCCTGAAAATTAAATAGTGTATGAGATAAAAAATCACAGAAAGTGCAATCAGAGAAATTCCTAAAACAATCTGCCAGCTGAAAAAACGTTTCATGTATTCCCCTTTGCGAAATGCTATCAAACCGCACTTGCCTTGTCAATCAATCTTTCATAAGGTTATAATGTTAACTCTGTTTGGTAGACAAAGTTTGTTGTCATTCCCGCTTGCCGGGAATCTTAAACTCCCCTCCTTAGTTAAGGAGGGGCCGGGGTGGTTGGTTTTTAAGAGTTACCACCCCTTAATCCCCTCCTAAAATAGGAGGGGAGCTGCGGACAAGCCGCAATGACAGGAAAAAACTGTAATACGTTGAAAGGATATTAAATGACCCAGGACACAAATCAGCTTTCATCTCTCCTGCTGGAGATAGGCACAGAAGATATCCCTGCACGATTTCTGCCCTCCGCCATAAAACAGCTGAAAGAAAACAGCGAGGCAATCTTTAAAGAGAACCACATAAAATTCTCCGGCATAAAGACATATGGCTCTCCCCGAAGGTTTGCAATGATTGCAGAAGGACTGCCCCTGATGCAGGAAGACATATCAAAAGAGGTATTCGGCCCTTCCAAAAAAATCGCATTCGATGAAAACGGGAAACCTACAAAGGCAGCAATAGGATTTTCAAATTCACAGGGTATAAATGTTGAAAGCCTTGTTATAAAGCAAAAAGACAAGGGAGAATATGTTGTTGCAGTCATAGAAGAAAAAGGCGCCCAGTCCAGGGAAATCCTGCCGGAAATCTTAAAAAAGATTGTGCTTTCCATACACCTGCCGAAATCAATGCGCTGGGGCAACAACAACCTGAGATTTATAAGGCCCATACGCTGGCTATTGGCTGTATTTGAAAAAGAAGTTCTCAGCTTTGAGATAGACGGCATAAAGAGCAGCAACACTACCAGGGGGCACAGGTTCCTGTCGCCCGCTGCCTTTCAGATAAAGGAGATAACGAGCTATGTAAAGCTGCTTGCAAACAACAATGTTATTGTGGATTTTGAGGAGAGAAAAAAGATTATATCCGCTGAAATCGAAAAGATATCTGCATCAGTAAACGGGTCTGCCATAAGAGATGAGGCGCTGCTTGAAACAGTTGCAAATATCGTTGAATATCCCGTCCCGGTGCTCGCTGCTTTTTCCGAAGAATATCTTAAACTCCCGAAAGAACTGCTGATAACAGTAATGAAGGCGCATCAGAAATACTTTGCAATTGAAAATAAAGAAGGCGGGCTTACAAATTACTTCATCATAGTAAGCAATACAACCAAAGAAAACTCAGGGACTGTGAAGGCAGGCGCAGAACGCGTTATCAGGGCAAGGTTCGAAGACGCAAAATTTTATTTTGAAGAAGACGGCAGAAAGAGGCTCGAAGACAGGGTTGATGAACTTAAAAATGTGACATATCAGGAAAAGCTTGGAAGTATTTATGAAAAGATATTAAGGGTTAAAAAACTTTCAGTATACCTTGCATCAAGATTAAACCCCTTGCTTGAGCAAAAAGCCGGGAGGGCAGCGCTCCTCTCAAAAACAGACCTCATAACTGGGGTTGTAAGAGAGTTTCCTGAACTTCAGGGAATTATGGGAAGATATTATGCGCTTAATGATGCAGAGGACAAAGAGGTTGCAGATGCGCTTATGGAACAGTACCTGCCTGCCTATCAGGGTGACAGGCTGCCTGAAACAGAGACAGGCACGCTCTTGAGCCTTGCAGACAAGATAGACAGCATAATCTCATTTTTCTCTATCGGGCTTATTCCAACAGGTTCAGAAGACCCGTTTGCATTAAGAAGGCAGACCCTGGCAGTAATAGCTGTAATGCTTAACAAGGAATACGACCTGCCTGTATCAGAGATTATTAATGAGGCTTTTAAAAATCTGAAGCACGTAAAAAAGTCAGCCCAGGCCAAAGAGGCAGTGCTTAAGTTCTTTGAACAAAGGCTCGAACCCCTGTTTTCAACTCAGGGTTACAGCTTTGACGAGATTCAGTCCATACTTTCACTCGCCGCAGAGATTCCTTTAAAAGAGATTAAAAAGAGGCTTGAGGCCCTTAAGGGGTTCAAAAATGACAGCGGATATAATGACTTCATTACTGCCATAAAACGGGTAAAAAATATTATTCCTGAAACAAGGCTCCCTGCATTAAAGCTCAGGCTGCTGACAGAAGAACCTGAGAAAAAACTGCATGAACGGCTTAATACAGCAAAGGCAGAGGTTGACAGCCTGCTAAAGGAATACAAATATGCCGATGCGCTCAGGACACTATCGGGATTGACTGATACGATTAATAATTTCTTTGACAAGGTCCTTGTAATGGACAAAAAGGATGATATCAAATTCAACAGGCTCGCACTTCTCAGGAATGCCTGGGCAGCGGCATCTTCAATAGCGGATTTTTCAAAACTGTAAAAAACCTCTGCAAACCCTAAAATATCTCTTCCATTTTTAGTTAAAATCTTATAAAATGTATAGTTCAAAACTATACACCAGGGAGGTTGCTTATGGCAAAAAAAGATTATTTCTTTACTTCTGAATCGGTTACTGAAGGCCATCCGGATAAGATAGCTGACCAGATATCAGATTCTATTCTCGATGCAATAATCGCGCAAGACCCTATAGCCAGGGTAGCTTGTGAAACACTCGTGACAACAGGCCTCGCCTTTGTTGCAGGTGAGATTTCCACAACATGTTATGTCCATATTCCGGATATCGTCAGGGAAACGATTAAAAATATAGGATATACAAGAGCGAAATACGGCTTTGATTATGAGACCTGCTCGGTTATAACCTCAATAGACCAGCAATCAGGAGACATTGCAATGGGTGTCGATACAGGAGGCGCCGGAGACCAGGGACTGATGTTCGGGTTTGCATGCAACGAGACCCCTGAACTGATGCCTTTGCCTATCATGCTTGCCCACAAGATTGCAATGAGGCTTGCAGAAGTCAGAAAGCAGGACATACTTGGATATCTGAGGCCTGACGGTAAATCCCAGGTCACGATAGAATACAGGGACGGCAAACCTTTCAGGATAGACACCATTGTTGTCTCATCCCAGCACAGCCCGGATGTGCATCTCAAAGACATGAAGGAAGACATAATAGAGAAGGTCATAAAACCTGTTGTACCCAAAAACCTTCTCGATGAAGAGAATGTAAAATATTACATCAACCCTACAGGCCGTTTTGTCGTAGGCGGGCCCATGGGCGATACGGGACTGACCGGAAGAAAAATAATAGTTGACAGTTACGGAGGAGTCGGCAGCCATGGCGGCGGGTGTTTCTCAGGGAAAGATCCAACAAAGGTAGACCGCTCAGGCGCTTACATTTCAAGATATATTGCAAAAAATGTTGTTGCATCAGGCATTGCTGACAGGGCAGAGGTCCAGCTTGCATATGCCATAGGAGTTCCCGAACCTGTTTCGATACTTGTTGATACTTATGGCACAGGAAAAATCGAACACGATAAGATTGTAACTCTTATCAGAAAGAATTTTAATTTAACGCCAAAGGGGATTATCGAACACCTGAAGCTAAGGAGGCCTATATACAGAAAAACTGCTGCATACGGCCACTTCGGGAAAAATGATCCTGACTTCACATGGGAGACAACGGATAAGGCAGCGACATTAAAGAAAGAGGCGGGACTTTAAAAAATCAGGGTTAGATTAAGGTTGAGGTTGAGAAATTCTTAACCTTTACCTTAACCTTTACCTTAACTTTACACTTGGAGGATAAATGGTAAAGCACGACGTAAAAGACATTAATTCAGCAAAAAAAGGAAAACTCAGAATCGAATGGGCTGCCAGGGAAATGCCTGTTCTCAAAAGTATCGCAGAACGCTTCAGAAAAGAAAAACCCTTAAAAGGCCTGAAACTTGCCGCATGTCTCCATGTAACAACAGAGACGGCAAACCTTATGGAAACCCTCAGGGACGGCGGCGCCCAGGTCTATCTCTGCGCATCCAACCCTCTGAGCACACAGGACGATGTTGCCGCATCACTCGTTAAAAACTCAGGCATCCCTGTCTTTGCGATAAAGGGAGAAGACCATAAGACCTATTACAAACATATAATGGACTGCCTTTCATTAAAGCCGAATATAACTATGGATGACGGAGCCGACCTTGTTTCTGTGCTGCACACAAAGAAAAAAGACCTCCTGAAAAATCTGATAGGCGGGACTGAAGAGACAACTACAGGGGTCATAAGGCTAAGGGCCATGGCTGAAAAAGGTGTACTGAAATACCCCATAGTAGCAGTGAATGATGCCTACACAAAATACCTGTTCGATAACCGCTACGGCACCGGACAGTCAACTATGGACGGTATACTGAGGGCTACAAACAGATTGATTGCAGGCTCTTTGTTTGTGGTTGCAGGTTACGGCTGGTGCAGTAAAGGCATAGCCATGAGGGCCAAGGGCATGGGGGCAAGGGTAATTATTACAGAGGTCAACCCATTGCGCGGGCTTGAAGCAACAATGGACGGCTTCGATGTTATGCCGATGAGAGACGCTGCCAGGCTTGGAGATATATTCGTAACAGCCACAGGAGACATTGACGTAATATACAAGGAATGCTTTAAGCTTATGAAGGACGGGGCCATCTTCTGCAATTCAGGGCATTTCAATGTGGAGATAGCAATAGAGGAACTGAAAAAACTGTCCAAGGCAAGAAGGATAATAAGGGACTTTGTCGAGGAATATACCTTAAAAAACGGCAAAAGAATTTATCTGCTCGGCGAGGGCCGGCTGATAAACCTTGCAGCGGCTGAAGGGCATCCGTCTGCTGTAATGGATATGAGCTTTGCAAACCAGGCGCTCTGCGCAGAATACATGTCCAGGAACTACAAAAAGCTCGGCAATAAGGTATACAGCGTGCCTGAAAAAATTGACAGCGAGATATCCAGGTTGAAACTCAAGTCAATGGGGATTAAAATAGATGTACTTACCCCGGCACAGAAGAAGTATCTTCAGAGCTGGGAGATGGGGACATAAATAAAAAGCTGATAGCTTACAGCTGACAGCTTTAAGCTAAAGAATTTATGCGCAAGGTCGAGATATACGACACAACACTGAGGGACGGAGCCCAGGCAGAAGATATTGCATTTTCTGTTGAGGACAAAGTCCGGATTACCGAGCAGCTCGATGAACTCGGGGTGCATTATATCGAGGGCGGCTGGCCGGGCTCCAATCCAAAGGATGCCGACTATTTTAAAAAGGCCAAGAAGCTCAAACTGAAAAATGCCGTTGTGGTTGCATTTGGAAGCACCCACAGGCCAAAACACAAGGCAAAAGATGACGGCAATTTAAAAGCCCTCATTGAAGCAGAAACCCCTGTAATAACCATATTCGGAAAGACATGGGACTTCCATGTAAAAGAGTCCCTGAAGATACCGCTAAATGAAAATCTTGATTTAATCCGTGACTCGGTTGCGTATCTTAAAAAATATACTGCCAGGGTATTCTTCGACGCAGAACACTTCTTTGACGGATACAGGGATAATCCGGAGTTTGCATTGAAATGCCTTGCCGCTGCCGGCGATGCAGGCGCAGACTATCTCGTGCTCTGCGATACAAACGGAGGAACGCTTCCCGATGACCTGAAAAAAGTAATGGACACGATCATCGGGAAGGTAAAACACCCGGTAGGAATACATGCGCATAATGACTCTGAGTGCGCAGTTGCAAACTCAATAATCGCAGTGAAACTCGGGGCCTCACAGATTCAGGGCACAATAAACGGCCTTGGCGAAAGATGCGGAAATGCCAATCTCTGCTCTGTAATCCCGAACCTTCAGGTCAAGCTCGGCATAAAATGCATCAGCGACAGCCAGTTAAAAAGACTCAGGGATGTGTCCAGGTTTGTAAATGAGATAGCAAACATGAGACATTTCAAACGCCAGCCGTTTGTCGGTGACAGCGCCTTTGCCCACAAGGGCGGAATACATGTGAGCGCAGTGATGAAGAGGCCCGAGACTTATGAGCACATGAAACCTGAACTCGTAGGAAATTCACACAGGGTTTTAATCTCAGACCTTGCCGGCAAAAGCAACATCCTCAGAAAGGCCAAAGAATTTAACATCCACATTGAACCTGACTCCCCGCAGCTTCAGGACATGTTGAATACCTTAAAAGACCTTGAACATCAGGGCTTCCAGTTTGAAGGCGCAGAGGCCTCGTTTGAGCTGCTGTTAAAAAAGGCGCTCGGCCTCCACAGAAAATTTTTTGACCTTATCGGGTTCAGGGTAATTGTTGAAAAAAGAAAAGAGGGGGAACTCCCCCTCAGCGAAGCAACGATAATGATGAAGGTCGGCGGCAAAACAGAACATACCGCTGCTCAGGGCACCGGGCCTGTCAATGCGCTTGACAATGCGCTGAGAAAGGCGCTCGACAAGTTCTATCCTGAGCTGAAAGAAGTAAAACTGCATGACTACAAGGTCCGGGTGCTTACAGCAGGCAAAGGGACTTCTGCAAAGGTGAGAGTTTTAATAGAATCAGGCGACGAGAAAAGCAGATGGGGAACTGTCGGAGTCTCAGAGAATATAATCGAGGCCTCCTGGCAGGCGCTGGTTGACAGCATCGAATACAAGCTCCTGAAAGAAGAAAAATAGTCTCTAAAGTTTCAGCCTTTCCTGCCGAAAAAGTAAGTATAGGAGTAAATCCCGGTGAATGAGATACCCTTATACAACGACCTGATCGAAAAAATAAAGGAAATCCTGACCCTTAACTCCAGCATCAGCCTGCTTTATATTGACTGTTCAAAGATAACAAAAATAGAGCAGGTATTCGGCAAAAAAATCTATGGCGGCGTACTGAAAGAAATAAAAGGCGCCGTGCTAAACATGAAAGGCAAGGAGATAATGCCGGAAGATATAGTAGCAACGGATAATATTGATGGCAGTGAATTTCTTGTTTTCCTCTCGAAAAAACCTGAAGGGAAAGACTTCTCCGCAGAAGGTTTTGACATGATGTGCAAAAAGGTTTCAGGCTGCCTCAACAGCGCCATATTCCCTATAACATTCCCTTACCTTCAGACAAAACCAAAGATATCAGTAGGTTATTCAATAATCCTGCACAACCCCCTGATAAAAGAGGAAAGGCTCATAAACAAGCTGATAGAAGATGCAAAACTCATGGCAGGCTACCTGGAGTTTAAACGGCTGGTGCAGACAAAAGAGACATTACAGGAACTGATAATAAAAGAGAACATCTCGACATTCTTTCAGCCTGTCGTCAATCTTAATACCTTTGAGATTATAGGATATGAAGCCCTTTCAAGAGGGCCTGAGCATACAGAATACAGGAGCCCTTCTGTGCTCTTTGACGCTGCAGCAGAAACAGGGCTGCTGTTTGAACTCGACAGGTTATGCCGGAAAAAGGCATTGCTTAATGCAAGGTCTTTAAGCCCCAGATACAAATTGTTTATAAACTGCCTTCCGTCCGCAATCCATGACCCTGAGTTTAAGGATGAATACCTGAAGGCATTTATCAAAGAGGTTGCAATTAACCCTGCGAATATCATCCTTGAGGTAACAGAAAGAGAGGCTGTTGAAAATTTTGATTCCTTCAAAAAAACGGCCGCGCACTATTCCGATGCCGGTTTAGCCGTTGCAGTAGATAACACGGGGTCGGGGTTTTCAAGCCTCGAGATGGTGGTTGAGCTGAAACCCCAGTTTATCAAGCTCGCCATGACAATTATAAGAGACGTTGATAAAAACATAATGAAACAGGAACTTATTAAGGCCATGGCATCCCTGTCTGAAAAGATAAATTCCATAATAATAGCCGAAGGCATAGAAACACAGGAAGAGCTGAAAGTTCTTCAGGACATAGGCATACCTTATGGACAGGGGTTCCTGTTTGCCCATCCTGCATTCCCATTCCCCGGCATAAAGCGCTTCTGAGCAGGTACTGGAAACCTAATGGCCGGATAAAATTTCTGTTGAATTTTATGCTGATGTTGTATTCTAATAAAAGCATATGCAGGATAATAAGATGGCAGATGAATTATTTGAAAAGGGCCTTGCTTTGCTGAAGGATGATAATCCTCTCGCTGCGCTTACGTGTTTTGAAAAAGCATACAGCCTCAAAAAAACACCTGCATTGCAGTCTTATCTCGGATTCTGCATAGCAGCAGAAAGGGGCAAGATTACAGAGGCGCTCGGGCTATGTAATGACGCACTGGCTCATGAACCGGATAATCCCGTACATTACCTTAACCTCGGAAGGACATACCTGAAGGCAGACAAAAAGACCACTGCAATAGAGACATTAAGAAAAGGGCTTTCTTTTGGCGAAAATGCAGAGATACACCAACTCCTGGAAAATCTCGGCATGAGGAAAAAATCTATTATTCCTTTTCTTTCCCGCAACAATTTCCTGAATAAATATTTGGGGCTGCTTCTGCACAGGCTGAAGATAAGATAGCCGCAGGGACCGCAGGTCAAGAAATGGTTCTCAACTCCCTTTTAACATTTTACCGATTTCTTCCGGAGGCAGGGGCCTGCTGAGATAATACCCCTGAACCATATCGCACCTTAGCCGGCGCAGGATTTTTAACTGCTCCTCTGTTTCAACCCCTTCAGCGATCGTCTTCATGTTGAGATTATGAGCCAATGATATTATCGTTGATACGATCTCGGCGTCATCGCGATTGCCGGCTATGCCCCTAATGAAGGAGATATCGATCTTAAGATTATCTATAGGGAATTTTTTGAGATAACTCAGAGACGAATAGCCTGTCCCGAAATCATCGATATTTATCGATATTCCCACCTTTTTTATTCTGTCGAGGACGCTTTTTGTAAACTCGACATCCTGCATAAAAGCGCTTTCGGTCATTTCAAAGGCAAGCATCTTCGGATCGATATCCGAATCTCTGATTGTTTTCTCCAATAAGTCTCCAAGGTTTTTCTGTCTGAACTGGACCGCAGAAAAATTAACCGTAACCGGAGGGGTCATATATCCTCTACCCTGCCATTCCTTTAATTGCCCCAACGCTGCCTTTAAAATCCACCGCCCTACATCTATAATCAGCCCTGTTTCTTCGAGAACCGGAATAAATTCTCCGGGAGAGACTAACCCAAACTCAGGGCTATTCCATCTAAGCAGGGCTTCCATGCCGGACATCCCTGTCGTGTCAGTATCGAAATACGGCTGATAATACAGCAGGAACTCATCATTCTTTAAAGCATTAAAAAGCCTTCTTTCGAGCCTGACAAATTCTGCCGCTTTTTTATTTATGTCATCTGTATAAAACTGGTAATTATTCATCCCGGAGGCCTTTACCTTTAACATAACCATATTTGCATTCTTTAAAAGTTCGAATGCGTCTTTCCCATCCTGGGGATAGCACGATATGCCTATGCTTGCCGTCAATATGATCTCCTCTCCGTCTATCCTGAATGGCTGACGGATGCTGTTCATTATCTTTTCTGCAAGCATGACGCTATCCTCAAAGCTTGATATATCTATGAGCGATACTCCAAACTCATCGCTCCCGGTTCTCGCCACGGTGTCTCCGTCCCTGAGGGCGCTAAAGAGCCTTTTCCCAAATTCCTGCAATATCTTATCTCCTCTGCCGGAACCAAATGTGTCGTTTATGAACGAGAATTTATCGATATCAATGGACAGAATCGTTATAAGTCTTTTATTGTATTCAGCCCTCGCTATGGTCTGGTGAAGCCTGTCGATAAAGAGATTTTTATTCGGCAATTCAGTCAGGCTGTCATAATTTGCAAGATACTGCAGCTTATCTTCCAGAAGTTTCTGCTGTGTGATGTCTTTTGCGGTTGATACAAAGTGTATGATATCCCCTTTTTCATCTTTAAGCGGGGTTATGGTATTGAATATCTCGAAAAGCTCTCCGGTTTTCTTTCTGTTCGTAACTATGGCGCGGAAGGCGCTGCCCAGAAGAATCGTATCCCATAAGCCTTCATAAAATTGTTCATCATGCTTGCCTGATTTAAAAATCCTCGGATTTTGACCTATGAGTTCTTCCTTATCGTATCCTGACATTTCCTCGACTGCATGGTTCACATACTCGATCTTTCCGTCCCTGTCGGTTATGAGGATCCAGTCTGAAGATCCTTCCACGGCAAAAGAAAGTTTTTTCATTTCTTCTTCCGCCTTCCTGTGTTCGGCTTTATTTCTCTGTAGCGATTCCGCCATTTGATTTAAGGCAAGGGATAATGTAGTAAATTCATTTCTGCCCCTTGGCGTTAACCGGCTTGCCAGATCTCCGGAGGCGACCCTTTCGGCAAAAGACTTGCTCTCGATTACCGATCCCGAGATACTACGGGAAACGGCAACGGCGGCTGCAAGCGAAAGAATTAGGATGAAAAGGCCTGCAACAATCTTTATTCGCCCGACTAAAACTTCTGTTTTTTTCATGTTCTCCAGCGCTTCTGTGACCCTGGCGAAGGATCCGATATAAAGCTGATCCAACACAGGCTCGATTGCCTGAACTGATTTTAAAAAGCTCTTTCTGATCTCCCTGATTTCCTCTATGGTAAAAACATACTTCTCAAACGACGAGCGATACTCAAGGATCAACTGTCTGATATCCTCTTTACGTTCTCCGTATCCAGCCAGATCAGCCGTGAACCTGTCTGACGCCTTACGGAATTCCGCAGCGTCAATGTCCCTGATCCGCATTATGAAGTCCTTTTCTCTTCTTCGCATCTCTAAAAGATCGTGAAGGAGCAGATAGTCCTGTTTCAGGAGTTTTCCTATATCATGAGCTTTCCCTCTCATCACGCCCTCAAGCCCTGTATCTCGAAAACCGAGAACGCCATATCTCTCAACCATTCGTAAGAGGCTAACCTGATACTGATCTATCGCCTTGCCGACCGCGTTAGTCTGTTTGACGATTTGGGGATCATCTGTCAGAAGGCGGATTTGCTTCATGGATTCTCTGATATCCGCAAGGTTTGTCAGAACGCGGGAGATATACCTTGCCCGTGCCTCATTAAAGCCGAATTCCCTGTAGGTAAGCAGAAAATCTTTTTCATGCTTTCGGGCATTTGTCATCGCAATGCTACTCTTCAGGCTGAGATCCGATATTTTATTGTCCACTCGCATGAACCTGTCCATGGTGCGGTCTGCTCGATAAGAGGTCCATTCTGCAAGCAGGGCAGTTGTCAGCCCGAGGAGGATCACTGCTGCGAAACCGGCAAAGAGAACTCCTTTCAGGCTGAACCGATTGGTAAAGAGAACCAATCTGCCCTGCAATGACCCTAAAATGTTCGGCACGTTTTCAGTCTTCATAGGGAACAAAGTCGTGTCGCTCGATAAGATCAACGACAGCAGACGACAGGCAATAATCGATAAACATCTTCACCATGCCTGCTGGAAGATTTTTGGTAACAAGCATGAGCGGGCGTGTGATCGGGTAGTTTCCGGTAATGACATTTCTGCTTGTGGGCATGACGTTATTGAAAGGAAGGCGTTTGATCGGCATGCCTGCTCTTACTGCGCGTTCTGCTTCTCCTGCCGATAGGTATGCTATGGCATTAGGATTGTCAACCACGGCTTTGATGCGCACAGGATTGTCGCCGACCGTTATGGCAGCCGTAATATCATCATAGTCGATCTTGAAGTAATGGGTGAAAAGCTCGGCAGAGCTATAGCCCTTTTGGGGGTTTATCACAGCAATTGAAATGTTTCTTCCGCCGACCATTTTCCATTTGGTGATTTTCCCTGTATATATGCCCGCCACCTGTATGTCGGAAAGAGACTTTACAGGGTTGTCTTTATGCAAAATTATGCTGATGCCGTCTCGTGCGATTGGAAAGCCGTAGAGGTCCTTTTCTTTCTCCATGAGTATGCGGGATACCATGCCGATATCTGCCTTTCCGCTTTGGACATCGCTTATACCCCGGCCCGAGCCTCCGCACTGCACATCGATCTTCACTCCTGAATGAAGCGATTCGAAGCGTTTTCCGATTTCAG
>JACRGY010000015.1 GCA_016212165.1 Nitrospirota bacterium | reverse complement strand
TTGCTGCGCAGCGCTGCCCGATTACATCGCCAGCAGCTCCCCGTTTCAAACGCGGTTTCATTCCAGGGTGGAATTTTTGGATTCATGTTATTTTATAGTCCCGCCAATGGATTAGATAAATACATCAGCCAAATTATCAATTATTCATTTGAGTCTAATTTCGTCAACCGAGTGAATCGCCTTGCCTAAACATCGAAGCCTATCAAAGCGACCAACAATAGTTGTGTATACCCTGTTTCTAATTTTGTCGGCGGCGACGGCCTGTAATAATGGTGCAACGTCTCTACCGACTGCAACCTCCACCACGGCGGCCCTGATCTCCCCTCAGGCGCCATCTCCTCTACAAGCACGCCTTCTGCATGTTCAATTTTCAGTAGTTCTGAGACAGCCTTCTTTAGTTCGGCATCATTCTTCAACCCTAACCTGATGCCGCCCACGTCACTCTTTGATGTTATTTTTGCGGATGACACCTTTGCCGCAAGCGGATAAGCAAGGTTTGAAGAAGGGATATAACCGTCCTTGCCTACAAGCATTCCGTTAGGCACAGGAAGTCCTGCATTCTTTAAAAATCTTTTCGCTTCATGCTCAACAAACACCTTCTTCCCTTTGTTCTTTTCTAAAAAGGAAGCTGTGTTCTTTAGAGCGGAATCATCAGTTGCTATCATGGCTAAAGTTTACCATAACCCGTAAGAAATGACTTCGCTTTTTAGTGCGATGTTATGGTAGAATTTTACCGTGTTAAAAGGTTCTCTATAAAACTCTAAAATGGAGGGGAATATGAAAATTTTAATGATCTTGATTTCGTACATTCTGTGTATTGCCGCGCCTGTCTTTTCAGAGGAGCTTTCAGGCCTTGACATCATGAAAGAACAGAAGAAAAGGCACGAAGCCGGTCAGGAATATGAAAATATAAAGATGGTGCTTGTTGACAGTTCAAACAATAAAGAAACCCGCGAATTAAAGCGCTATGCCAAGAAAGACAATGCCGGGCTTTTTAAATATCTTGCGCGCTTTGAGGGGCCTGCGGACATAAGAGGGACAGCGCTGCTTACATGGGAACAAAAAGACAGGGAAGACGACCAGTGGCTTTACATGCCTGCATACGGCCAAAAGCTTAAGAGAATTGCAGGCGGCAATAAGAAGGGATATTTCATGGGCACTGATTTTTCCTATGAAGACCTCAGGCCTGAAAAACTTGAGGCCCACACATACGCTGTCTTAAAGAAAGAAAAATACGACAATCAGGACTGCTATATTATTGAATCCCTGCCGTCAACAGATGACGAGAAGAAGACTACCGGATACGCAAAACGGATTTTATGGATTACCACAGACGCCTTTGTTACCCTGAAGGTGGATTTCTATGACCACAGTATGAAACTTCTAAAGACACAGACTGCGTATAACATAAAGCCCATAAAAGGAAAGCTGATGCGCGCAGACAAGGTCTTAATGACACACCACCAGAACAAACATCAGACCCTGATGGGATTGGTGGAACGGAAGATAGACGGCAATATAGAGGATTCAATATTTACAGAGCGCGCAGTAACAAGCTTTAAATAAAAAGGGACTATAAGGAAAACATGGAAAAGCTTGTCAGGTTCTCATACGATAAACCATGGATTATAGTTCTTATTACTGTTTTACTGACCATTGCCCTTGCCATACCGGCGCTTCAGCTGAAGATAGACGTCTCAAGCGACAGGTTCATGGCAAGAGACACGCCGGAAAAGAAGAGATATGAAGAAACAAAAAAGGTCTTCGGCTCTGACGTCCTTTCCTTTGTTTATATAAGAGATTCCAATCTTTTTACTGACAAGAAGCTCAGCCGCCTCCGCCTGATGTTTGACCAGCTGGCTAACCTCAAAGGCGTAGAAAAAGCCGAAAGCCTGTTCACAATAAATAACATCAAGGGCCAGCAGGGCATGATTGATACAGCTCCGCTCCTTGACATAATACCCGGGGATCCAAATGAACTTCTCGCAAAACAGAAAGACGCCATTGAAAATCCGGTAATTCACAGAAATTTTATCTCTCCTGACGGCAAATCCACGGTTATCTCCCTCTATCTCAGCAGGGATAAAAAAGATGACAAATTTGACAGCCGAATCAAAAAAGGTATAGAAGATGTTATTGCATCATACAAGGGTGACTTTCAGGAAATATTCCAGACAGGCGCTCCGTATGTGAACACATCCATGTCAGAGTATATAGTTGACGACCAGCTTGTACTCGTGCCAATCGGAGTTTTAGCATTGCTTCTAACCATAATGTTGACCCTTGGCAACTATCACGGGGCAATAGTGCCTCTTGTTAATGCGGCAATAAGCATTTGCTGGACACTCGGATTCATGAAACTTTTTGGCGTGCCCATAAATCCTCTTACCGCCATTGTCCCTGCAATCATGATAGTCATAGGTGCAACTGAAGATACTCATATGGTTGCTGAGTTCCTGGAGGCCACTTCAAAGGGTGAGTCTCCAAGAGAGGCTGTCCTTGTCGGCATAGGCAAGAAACTCGGCATAGCATTTTTCTTAACCGCTCTTACTACGGTTATCGGTTTCGGGTCTATTGCCTTCACGGATGTAGTTATCCTGCAGGATTTCGGCATAGCCTCGGGTCTTGGGTTTCTCCTGAATTTCTTCGTGACAATAACCATGACTCCTGTTTATCTGAGGTTCTTCGGTAAATCCATTATGGCAAGAGGGTTCCATAAAGATACCAAAGGCAATAAACTCCTGAATGCGATTGTGCATAAAGTAGTTTACTGGGGCATTCATTACAGGAAAAGAATCATAATCTCAAGCTCCTCGCTCCTTTTGATTTCATTGGCTGCTACAGCCTTCATTTATGTCAACAACGATGTCATATCATATTTCAGAAAGAGTTCTCCTATTGTAAAGGCTGCTGACAAGATGCATGAAAACCTGTCAGGACAGAATATCTTTTATATTGTCTTTGAAAAAGATACAGGTGATTTCAAAACCGCAGCCAGCCTTAAAAAAATAGAGGAGGCTGAAGCATATCTGAGAAACCTCAAGGTATTCGATACAGTGCTGAGCCTCCCCGACTACATCGCCCTTGTCAACAAAGGGATGCAGAACGGAGACCCTGCATTTCATAAGGTTCCCGACTCTGACAATTTGATATCACAATACCTGCTGTTCTTCCAGAGGAATGACATAGAGCGGTTCGTCTCCGGAGATTACTCTAAAGCCAATATCATGGTTCGTCATAATATTAATTCCTCTACAGAGTTAAATAATATCTTTGGAAAAATCAAAAAAGACTTAAACAGCGGCCGCTATGGCAAATACAACAACATCCTTGTTACAGGTGAAGGAGTTTTAATTGCAGATGCTGCTGAGAACTTCATATCAGGACAGATTTCCTCTCTCGCGACAACAGCCGTAATGATAGCTGCAATAATGGCGTTTCTTTTTATGTCATGGAAAGCAGGATTGATTGTGTTAATCCCTAATCTTCTTCCGGTTGCCATATTTTTCGGCCTGATGGGAATAGTCGGCATCCCTCTGAACGCAGGCACAGTTATGGTTGCCGCAGTTACAATCGGCATTGCTGTTGATGACACCACTGTGTTTATGGTTCTTTATAATCAGAACCTTAAAAAATACGGTGATGAAAAAAAGGCGCTTGAAGATACTCTGCTTGCAGAAATCAGGCCCATATTCATATCGAGCGTCTCTTTGGCCGCAGGTTTCGGCACCCTGATTTTCTCAAAGTTTGTCCCGATAGCCCAATTTGGAGCTCTTAGCGCCTTTGTCATGATTGTTGCTTTCGGCACAGAATTGTTCATTACGCCTCTTACGCTTTCATCCGTGCGGCTTATCACTCTGTGGGATGCTATAGGGCTTGCACTTAGAGACCGTCTAATCAAGCAGTCAATACTTCTCCAAGGACTGAGTAAATTCCAGATACGTCGTCTGATTCTGATGTCCCACATGCGCGACGCTAAGGCAGGAGAACAGATAATACGCGAGGGCGATGCAGGGGATAAAATGTATCTTGTCGTTGATGGCGAGATGTCTGTATCCAAGGCTGTTAATGGCGAGCGCAAGGCCATAGCCAAATTAGAGCCCGGAGACGTCTTCGGCGAGATTGCGCTTGTAAGCAGCCAGCCGAGAACAGCTGATGTGTTTGCCGTAACAGATGTAAAACTTTTATCGCTTGACTGGAAAACACTTGAAAGGCTGCGCCGCCTGAGCCCGTTCATCACCTCAAAACTCTTCCTCAATATCTCAAAGATTCTGGGAAACCGCCTTATAGAAACCACGGATAAAATGGTATGCCGTTTATAAAATTCTGTTTAATAGCCGCAATGCTTATTCTGTCTTCAACGCTTGTCTTTGCGCAGGATAAAACCCCGAAGGCTGACGACCTTGATGCATTGCTGTCAGCAGACAAACCTGCAAAGCAGGAAGAAAAAAACCCCTTTTATACTGCTTTCAAACAGGCGAAATGGACCTGGAACGCAATAGGGTATAATTTCACAAAACACAACGAGCATCAGGACCAGAGCAGGGGAGATGATACGAAATTCAGGCAGTTCTACACACAGTTATTAATGGATACATGGCTGGAGCTGATG
>JACRGY010000164.1 GCA_016212165.1 Nitrospirota bacterium | reverse complement strand
TGCATGTTTTAATTCACCCAAGCTCACACCCAATTCGAGCCATGCCTTAAGCCCTTCTCGATTAGATGCATCTATCTTTTCGCAGAGATGAGCAAAGCTGGCTTTTCCTTCAATAAAGTTATCGTAAATGCCTTTCGATATGGCAGTAGAAACAAAACAAGCACGATAAAACTCATTGCTTGTTTTAAGCAATTGTAACATTAGAGAGGATTGCCCACTGGTCATGAGTTTAATAAAAGTCAAAAGTTTCACAATTTCTCCTCGGTAAATAATCAATTATTTTGCACATGCTCATTATCCTAAATTAAATTATCATTAAAGCTAACGACCAAGCTAAGGGGCCGCGGCGGCTTTATGCCGCGTCCCTCTCCAGTCAGAGGTTATACATTTACTGCTTGATGTAAAACATGCCTGGGCCGTCTGAGGGTCTCGGCTGGAACCCAAACTCCTTATAGTATGCTTCTAAGCCTTTTGCGGCCATCAATGCTATAAAAGAGCCTGGCTTTGCATTTCCTTCAATATAACCCTTTAGCATTCCCATGATTTTACGACCGATGCCTTTGCTTTGAAAACCAGGGTGAACAATGAGATCCTGAATGTAGTAATAGAGTCCTTTATCTCCGACGACCCTACCAATAGCAATGACCGTTCCCTTTTCGACAACAACGACAGAATAGAGTGAATTTTCAAGCGCCTTTTTGGTGGACTCCGGGTCAGTCTCCCACCATCCTACCGACTTACGTAGCCATTGATATTCTTCCACTGATACATTTCGCTCTTCATATTTCATTTTATTCATTCTCTCTTCATGTATAACCAGTCATTAATCCATTAACCCGATAACTCCGGCAAAGCCTGTTTTCACCAAGCAGACAAGGAAAATCTTTTTTGCCGTAAGTGTTTGGATTCAATTATATTATCTGAGGTGACTAATATTCCATTTGTCATGTTATCGGATTTTCCGTTTAACATCCCGTGTACTCCCGGCCGACGGATTTAGAATACTAAAACCCGGTGAAAAGGGCAATAAAAAAATCGTGAGCAAAGTGTTATGAATAGCCGTTCTTTGTATTGCTAAAAATTCCCGCAGTTGTGTATATTTAATCGTTCGCGGACGTAAAAATGTAAAGTCATTTCCGAAGGGGAACCCATATTACGCAGTCGGATTTAAATGCGAAACAGAAAGCTTTCTAACTAATAAGGAGGATGATTCTATGAAAAGACTAATAGTTTTCGGGATTTTTGTATTTGTATTAATCAGTTTTTTTACGTTCGGGCAAAGTGCATTTGCACAGAGCGGGCTCACAAAAATTGCGGATAATGTGTATTCGTATGTGGACGTGAAGGGTGCTGCCCCTCAGAACAGTTTTGGCGCAAACGCAGGGATCATCATCGGCAAAGATGGAATAGTTGTTATTGACACCCTCATCTCTGCAAAAGAGGCTCAGAGGTTTATAAATGATATACGGAAGATTTCAGATAAACCGATTAAATATGTGGTCAATACACATTTCCACCTTGACCATACATTCGGCAATTCAGAATTCGCAAAGCTTGGAGCAATAATCATTGCCCAGGCAAGCGACAATGAAAACTTGCAGAAAAGCGGAGAGGCAACATTAAAAAATGCATCTGCCTATGGTCTTTCTGAAAAAGATATGGAAGGGACAAAGATTGCTTATCCTCAACTATCTTTCAATGACAAATTAGGAATAGATTTAGGCGAACAGAAAGTTGAGCTTATTTATGCCGGGCCGTCTCATACAGGCGGGAGCATACTCGTTTATTTGCCTGATAAAAAGATATTATTTGCGGGAGACGTCCTTTTTACAAATTATCATCCATATATAGCGGATGGAGATATAAAAAGCTGGGGCAGGGTTCTCGATTACATTATGAAGATGGATGTTGCGACAATCATCCCTGGGCACGGACCTGTTTCGACAAAAAAGGATGTCACGGATATGAAAGCCTATCTGATTGCATTTGATAAAAATGCTAAAAAATTAAGCGCAAAATCAAAGGATGGTGAGTATATTTTTTCTGAAATCAAGAAAATCCTGCCTGTGAGGGCAGAATTGGAAGCGCTTATTAAGGCAAATCTTCAGATGAAATATCTGAAGAAATAGGGAGGATTATAAATAATGTACGCTGAAAGAATCGCCGGATTAAGAAGTTCAGCTATCCGTGATATTTTAAAGCTGATGTCAAGGCCAGGAATAATCTCATTTGCAGGCGGGCTGCCTGCTCCTGAGCTTTTCCCAATTAAAGAGATTGGCGATGCAGCTGCAAAGGTGCTTTCAAGACATGGCTCATCAGCCCTCCAATATTCAATTACAGAGGGGCTTATTCCGCTCAGGGAAAAGATAATAAAGAAACTGGACCCTGATTCGAAATATCTAAGCCTTGAAAATATAATTATTACACAGGGCTCGCAGCAGGGGCTTGACCTTATATCAAAACTTTTTCTGGATAAAGGAGATACAGTCTTTACAGAAACCCCAAGTTACCTTGGCGCTCTCCAGTCTTTCCAGCTTTTCCAGGCAAATATCTTTGCAATTCCGTCTGATGAAAAAGGGATTCAGACAGAGGAATTGGGAAAAAAACTGAAAACACATAGGCCCGGGTTGCTCTATCTCATGCCGAATTTTCAAAACCCTACAGGCGCATCAATTCCCATGGATAGAAGATACAGGCTGGTTGAGATTGCAGGGAAACATGACTTCATGCTCATAGAAGACGACCCTTACGGGGAATTGATATTTGAAGGAGAGAAACTCCCTTCGCTTTTTAGCCTTGCACAAAGCAAAAACTTTATTTATATGAGTTCTTTCTCAAAGACAATTGCGCCGGGATTCCGCGTAGCCTGTGTTATCGCTGATAAAGAAATTATCAAAAAATTTGCTATTGTAAAACAAGGCACAGACCTTCACACGAATACGTTTGGCCAGTATATTGTGAACGAATATCTTGAGAATGGCAATTATCATGAACATATCAATCTCCTCAGGGAGACGTATAAAGTCCGCAGGGATTGCATGCTTTCTGCGATGGAGAAATATTTTCCAAAATCAGCAAAATGGAATAAGCCCGCAGGCGGGATGTTTATATGGGCCATATTGCAGGAAGGATATGATGCAAGGGAAATCCTTATGCGCTGTATTGAGAAGAATGTGGCTTTTGTGCCGGGACAGGAGTTTTTTCCTGACGGCTCCGGGAAGAATACCATGCGCCTTAATTTCTCAAATGCCACTGCTGAAAACATTGAAGAGGGAATCAGGAGAATTGGAGAAGTATTGGTAAAGACTTCACCGCAGATTTAGAAAAAATGCTTGACAATACCGTATAAAAGGCATAGAGTTTTATTGGGGGAACAGATTTCAGTTTAATCTGTTTTTGAGACAGCAGCAAAGATGCAATTCCTTCTGAAACAGGTGAGCTTAAAACGGTAAACGAATTACCGGTTTTCTGTCAGGTTAAAAAGTTATGTATAATTTTTGCGAGGAATGCAGATACGGTTTTGCCACAAAACCCGAAGGACAGAGCCCTCCGCCCGGTACAGTATGGTGCGACCATCGCAGTATCCAGATGGCAAGGAAGAGGCAAATGCCCTGCTTTACGCCGCTGAGAGTCAGAAAAACAGGACACTGCTTTGCATGCACAAAAGCAAGGACTACCCTGCCTTCAGGGAAATCACCTCAGACAGGACATGTCTGGTGCGAGGAAAAATATTCAGTAATAAATAAGCAGCGTTTTATGGATTGCGTTGAATCAGGACTTGCACCTTCCGGAGTTGCCTGACTTAAGGATATTGGCCCTTCTCGATTTCAAGGCAGAGCTTGCCGATATGAGGCAGTATCTTATCTTTTGGCACTTGTGCCTTGTCGCTTATGCTGCAGACAATAAACTTCATAAAGCCGATGTCTATCTTCCTGCCTTCTCTCATAAAAGACAGCACCTTGCCTTTTTTCAAATCTTCCTTGTTATAGAACGTCAATGCCTTCTTTTCAAAAAGCCTTGATGCCTCGTTTATGAAACTTCCAAGGTTTTTTGTATTACATACGGCAACAAAGTCATGAGTACAGCAGGCGCCTACAAAACCCTTATGCTTATCTGCCGTTGTCTTTAGTATGCCCGCAGCCCACTGGATTATCTGGGCATGCTTGCCAGGGCCGTATTTAATAAGATATGGCTGGATATCCGCAATCCTTATAATGGCAATGCTCTGTTTCCCGAGCTGGTTGTAGACCTCTCTTATCTTTTGTACTATCGCATTTTTGTCAGGAAGCCCGGTAAGATAATCAGGCCAGAGATATGGGTCATCCTGTTTTTTGTGTAATTCGATGATGTAGTTTTTTGCTTCCTTAAAACCCATTTCTATCCCCTGTTAAAATATTAAATAAGAAGAAACCCCCTGTCAACGTCTAATTAAAATTATCAGGTTTTTTATACGGCAATCCAGTGCCGTTTCAGGCTAATGCCTATATAAAATGATATAATTTAACCATCATGGAAATATGCCCTGTTTGCAAAGAACCTTTGGACAAATGTGTCTGTTGCCCTGAATGAGGGCATGTATGCCTCCTGGATCTGGGGGAACTATATTGTCCTGTATGCAAACCCGAACCATCGGAGCTTCTTAAGGCAACACTCGAAAGCCTTAAAGATATAAAAAAGTGAGCGCTATTTATGGACCTGTTCAATAAACCTGAAGAAATATCAGAGGCCCGCGGAAGCGGGAAAGACCCCCTTGCTTACCGGATGTCTCCAAGGACAATTGAGGATTATGTCGGACAGGAGCATATTCTGGGGCAGGGCAAACTCTTAAGAAGGGCCATAGAGGCTGACAGGATAACCTCCATAATCCTTTATGGGCCGCCCGGGACAGGCAAGACTGCTTTGGCAAGAGTTATTGCAAATAAAACAAATGCTTATTTTGAATGGCTTAATGCCGCCACAGCCGGGCTTGAAGAAATAAGAAAAGTTATCAAAAAAGCGCGGGCCCAAAAATCCTCAGGCGGAAGAACAATATTATTTCTCGATGAAATCCACAGATTCAATAAGCTTCAGCAGGATGCGCTTCTGCCTGATGTGGAAGAAGGCAATATAACATTGATAGCAGCAACTGTAGAAAACCCGTTTTTTTACGTTAACTCGGCATTGCTTTCAAGAAGCCAGGTATTTGAGCTGAAGCCTCTTTCCCGTGAAGACCTTCTTTTAATCTTAAAAAATGCCCTGGCTGATAAAGAAAGAGGGCTTGGCAGCTTAAAGATTATTGCAGAAGAAGGCAGCCTTGAGCATATAGCAAAGATGTCAGACGGAGATGCAAGGAAGGCGCTCTCTGCATTGGAAATAGCGGTACTTACAACCCGGCCAAATGAAAAAGAAGAGATAGTAATTACCCAAGGGACAGCAGAGGAATCCATCCAGAAAAAGGCAATTGTTTATGATAAAAAAGGCGACCAGCATTATGACACAATCTCAGCATTCATAAAAAGCATGCGAGGCTCTGACCCTGACGCAGCTATATACTATCTTGCAAAAATGCTCTATGCAGGGGAAGACCCCCGCTTCATTGCAAGGCGCGTTGTCATCTGCGCTGCCGAGGATGTAGGGCTTAAAGACCCAATGGCATTGGTCCTTGCTGTATCTGCCTTAAAGGCAATAGAGTTTGTCGGCATGCCTGAGGCGCGAATCCCTCTGGCAGAGGCAGTCATTTATATAACCAATGCGCCAAAGGGCAACACAGCCTACATGGCAATAGATGATGCGATGAAGGACATAGCAGAGGAAGAGACAATGGAGGTTCCCGACCATCTTAAAGGCAGTAATTATCCCGGCGCAGAAAAACTCGGCCACGGCGAAGGCTATAAATATCCGCATGATTATCCGGAAGGAAAAGTTGAACAGGAGTATTTAAAAAAGAAGAAAAAATATTATAAGCCGTGATGTGTCAAGGATTAATCCTGCGGGGTTATGGTATCAAGTCCTTCTTCATCTGCAATTTTACAGAGTCTGCGGTCAGAGGAGACAAATGTAATATCATCATGCCTCAAACTCAAGGCAACAGCAAGCTGAATGCTGTCGACAGGTTTCATATATCGCTTCAGGATAAGTTCCTCGGCCTTGATAATGTTTTCGGCTGTGACATCAAGAATTGTAATGCTGAGCGCGCTGATATCCTGATAGAAAAAAGAGTGCTGCATTCGGAATTGTTCTTCTGTTGTAATTTTATCTACCTCGGAAAGCCTTTTCAGGTTGGATATTATCTCTATGATGGTTATCGAGGAAATAAAGATAGGCTGTTGAGATTCTTCGAGGAGTTGAGAGACTAAGATTGTTCCTTTCTCAGGTTGATATCTCTTGAAGAGCGCGCTTGTGTCTATGAAAAAGGGCATCAGCTATCGCTTTTCTCTTTCCTCTATTACCCTCTTGGAAAGGGAAACACCAATACCTGACAGGCTCTGCTGTATATCCTTCAGGGTAACATCTGTGCGTCCCTGCTTCTTTAAGTGGCGGTGAAGCTTTGTGCTCACATGAGCATGGTCTTTAACTTTTGCAAGGGTTTTTGCCATGGCTTCGACACCTCCTTTATATAGCTCAGTTTATCAAGAGGGCAAGATAAAGGTCAAGGCAGATGGTAGTGCCACATGAACGTCATTCCCGCGAAAGCGGGAATCCAGAAAAGGCACTGGATTCCGTGTCAAGCACGGAATGACAAAATAGGCTGAGCACGTGGTTTTACTTATGATTTTCTTGGTATATTATTTTCGCACTTCTGCACTGCCATGCTGCTTGCCTTTTTTGAGGGGGGAGAAGAGAGAGGGAAGGTAGATTTTAAAAAGATGTGTCCCCCCCCCCTTATTTTTTAATTGTTAAGTGTCCTGTTGCTTTTGTTGAGAAACATTAACTTGTCTTTGTAACCCATAGAAGAATTTGCTCTTGTATTTTATGTTGACTTCAACCAATAAAAATTGATGAGAAAATTTAGCAGGAAGGTACGCGCTAAAGGAGTGTTTCGAGGTTTCTTTTGGGGCAACCATTACATCGTGAATCCATATCTTGTCGATTAGATCAAGATTCTTATCACCGGCAGGTGAAACAACCTTAACTCCGAAAATAAGCCAATCGTCAGCTTTGTTAATCAATTCAATATCCAAAATGATTGTATCTTTTAGTCTCTTATATCCATTTATTTCGACTGGGAATTGGCCATTAGAATAGAGGCCAGCCAGCTCTGATTCAGCGTAACTTTCGAGGTTTTGCCATCCCTGAACGGAAACTTTTTTAACTGACTGCACTTTCTTTTGTTCTTTATACTTATCATAAGCGTCAATTGAAAGCCACATCACTACCGGAATCAAGATGAATGCTCCTATTACCAAGGCAGCACTACCTGCATTTGGTGGAACTTCTTCTAATTTTTCCCAAAGCTTGCCCTTCGTTGTCTTTGAAGATATTGCTGCCACATTCTTTTTTGAAAAGTCCTTATGAGTTGTTTCCAGAATTATCGAAACTTCATCTTTTGGTGGAATGCGCTGAATCTGTAATAGATTTTTTTCAAGCAGAACACCTGCACTTGTCGAAGCGATCATTTTATAGAAATACGAGGGATCAAATTCTACTCTAATATCTTCCTCTGATTGCCGCCCCCGATTAATAATTATTAGTTCCATTGTCTTCCCTGACTGATTAGATTCCGAGTACTGAAAGAGCCGGAATACTACGAGGTAGAGTTGACGCATACGGAAAAAATAAAGTATCGCAGTTGCAGCCAATGTTGAAAGTATGCCCGTTATTATTTGGATCGGGGATAGCATATTCTCCTTTTTGTATTTTTTAATTTATAATTATCACACTTAACATTATTTCTATATTCCAGTAACATTTACCTGCCTCTTTATATCAAACCAGGGGCAATTTGTCAACAGCGCCCAGCTAACCTGTCAAGCCAAAATAGAAATGTCCTGTTTCTACCAAAATAGAAATGTCCGGTTTTTATGCCGCCGCCTCGATTGGGTTTTCTCGGTGGTTTTTGTGCCCCATAAACCCTCTTATATTGAACTTCTTCCATGGATGCTCTGACGATAGTGGTACATGGGGGTTCCTTCTTTTGATCCTTATCTGTCGCTTCTGCTGTCTTTCGGGTCTGGCTTCTATGTCTTTGAACTTTAG
>JACRGY010000163.1 GCA_016212165.1 Nitrospirota bacterium | reverse complement strand
GTAAAAATATGTCCTCAGCAGGCTATTGAAGTAAGGGGTTATTCAGACTTCGTTCCCCTCGGTTCCAGCACTATCCCTTTGAGAGGCACAGACTCCGTTATGTGGACAATCAAGTTCAGGAATGGAATCCTGAAGAGATTCAAATTCCCTATTAGAACTACCGTAGAAGGTTCTGTTGACCCATATAAAGGGAAGCCCGAACCGGATTTTTCAAAAATAAAACAACCCGGCTATTTCAATTATGAAGCCAGGAAAGAATAATTTAAGGAGGTGAAAAAATAATGGAAAAAGAAACCTGTACATTTTCATATTGTCAGAGACCCGAAGTAACTGAAGTTGAATGTGATCTCTTGATACTGGGTGGCGGTATGGCGGGATGCGGCGCAGCTTATGAGGCATGCCGCTGGGCAAATGCAAAGGGACTGAAGGTTGTCCTCGTTGACAAGGCTGCAACAGACAGAAGCGGCGCTGTTGCAATGGGTCTGTCAGCCATTAATACATATGTTGGAGAGAACAAGGTTGAGGATTATGTCAAATACGTAAGGAACGACCTTATGGGCATCATCAGGGAAGACCTTGTCTTTGACCTTGGAAGACACGTTGATGACAGCGTCCATCTCTTTGAGGAGTGGGGGCTTCCGATCTGGAAAAAAGGCGATGACGGATTTTCTCTTGACGGTTTTCAGGCAGCAGAGGCTGGAAAGAAGTCATTAAAAGACGGCGGCACGCCGGTCAGGTCAGGTAAGTGGCAGATAATGATCAACGGAGAATCATATAAAGTCGTTGTTGCCGAGGCTGCAAAAAAGGCACTCCAGACTAACCGTGAAAAAACCGGTATGGCACAGAATCACTTTGAAAGGGTTTTCATCGTGAAGGCTGTAAAGGACACAAACGGGAAAAATGTGGCAGCAGCCATTGGATTCAGCACAAGGGAAAACAAGATTTATTCCTTTAAGGCAAAGGCAATGATCTGTGCAACTGCTGGAGCAGTTAATTGCTTCAGACCGAGATCGGTCGGTGAAGGCATGGGAAGAACATGGTATCCTGTATTCAGCAGCGGTTCAGGTTATGCCTTTGGAATGCAAGCCGGCGCCGAGCTGAGCTTAATGGAAAACAGGTTCGTGCCAGCAAGATTTAAGGACGGATATGGCCCTGTTGGCGCATGGTTCCTGTTCTTTAAAGCTAAGGCAACAGACAGCTATGGCAACGATTACTGTGCAGATAAGGAATATTTTGATGACGCAGTGGCAAGATATGGAGACTATGCAAAAGGTCTCGGTACGGCTATAAGAAACCATCTAATGATGAGAGCTATGAAGGACGGCAGAGGTCCTATCCTTATGCAGACCGCTGAGGCTATGGCAGTATTAGGTAAATCCTTCAAAGAGAAACTTGGCGATAAAGAAGGCGCCAAGAAGATGAAACACCTTGAAGCAGAGGCATGGGAAGACTTCCTGGACATGGCTATCGGACAGGCATCCTTATGGGCGGCAAGTAATATTGAGCCGGACAAGTCTGTTTCTGAGATCATGCCGACTGAGCCGTATCTGCTCGGTTCACATGCAGGCTGCGCAGGGTTCTGGGTAAGCGGCCCTGGCGATATTGCCGGCACCCCGGCCCATTATTCCTGGGGATACAATAGAATGTCCACCGTTCCCGGGCTTTTCATGGCCGGCGACGTTGTAGGCGCATCAGGCCACAAATTCTCATCAGGCTCACATGCAGAAGGCAGGCAGGCAGCAAAGGCTGCAATAGCTTATATTCTAGACCATGCGGACTACAAGCCGTCTCCCAAATTGTCCCTGGATGAAATTGCGGCTGAACTCTATCTGCCGTTTGAGGTTTATGAGAAACACAAAACCTATACAACTGAACCGGGCATCAACCCGAACTATATCGGACCGAAAGCGCTTCAGTCAAGATTGATGAAGATTGCCGATGAATACTTTGGCGGAGTATCCACCTGGTACATGACCTCAAAGACCATGCTTGAAGAAGGACTCAGGAAGCTTGAGATGCTCAAAGAGGATGCAAACAAGATGGCAGCAAAAGACCTCCATGAACTCTTAAGGTGCTTTGAAAACTACCACAGAATTCTCACTGTTGAGGCACATGCAAGGCATATCCTCTTTAGAGAAGAATCCAGATACCCCGGTTATTACTACAGGGGTGACTACAACAAGATTGATGATGCAAACTGGAAGTGCTTTACGAACTCCAGATACGATGCAGAAGCCAATACTTGGGAGTTAAAGAAAGTTCCATACGTTCAGATGTTCAAGTAGGTGATGTTATATTGGGGAGGGCTGTGCCCTCCCCAAATTTTTTTAAGCAGTAATCGTACTTTGTAGTTTTAATTTGGATTCACGATTCGCGACACACGATACAAAACATTGCAAATTGCAAAGTTAACAATTATCATTTTAAATTTTAAATGATAATTTTGCATTGATAAATTTGCAATTTACTTTATTTTAATTTGTATCATGTATCCTGTATCATGAATTTTGTATCTAATAAGAAATTATTACTGCCCCAAGGAGGAATAAAAATGGCAGATAAGAAGAAGGTTTTAGTAATCGGAGGAGGCTTTAGCGGACTTACAGCAGCAGTTGAGACTGCTGAGGCAGGCACTGATGTTGTTATCGTAGAGAAGTCCCCGTTTCTCGGCGGCCGGGTAACCCAGCTTAATAAATATTTTCCAAAACTCTGTCCCCCGAACTGCGGGCTTGAAATGAATTTTAAACGTATTAAAAATAATTCTGATATTACATTTTATACACTCGCAGAAGTTGAGAAGATATCAGGGCAGGAAGGCAATTATAATGTTGAAATAAAAGTTAAGCCGAGATTTGTAAATGATAAATGTACCGGATGTAATGCATGCTATGAGGCATGTCCGGTTGAAATGCCGAATGAGTTCAATTTTGGACTTGATAAAACAAAGGCTGCATATATCACCCACAATCAGGCATTCCCGTTTAAATATGCGATTGACGCTAAGCACTGTAAAGGCACATCTTGTGCAAAATGCGTTGCGGCATGCAAGTATAATGCGGTTGACCTTGACATGAAGCCCGAGACGGTCAATCTGAATGTGGCGGCGGTCGTGATTGCAACGGGATGGGACCCGTATGACCCGGCAAAACTGGATATCCTTGGCAGCGGGAACATTAAGAATGTAGTAACCAATATGCAGATGGAAAGACTTGCCTCGCCGAATGGACCGACCTCTGGTAAAATCCTCAGACCGTCTGACGGTAAAGAGGTTAAAAACATTGCATTTGTCCAGTGCGCGGGAAGCAGGGATGAAAATCACCTGCCGTACTGTTCATATATATGCTGCATGGCTTCCTTAAAGCAGGCTACTTATTTAAGAGAGCAATATCCTGATTCAAAGGTGCAGATTTTTTACATTGATATAAGGACACCCGGCAGATACGAGCAGTTTTACTGGAAGGTCAAGGAAGACCCCGGGGTAACACTTACAAAAGGCAAGGTTGCCAAGATTACGGAAGACGCTGCAACAGGTGATGTTGAACTGGTGGTGGAAGATGTTCTTGCAGGCAGGAAAATTACTGAAAAATACGATATGGTTGTGCTTGCAGCCGGTATGGTGCCGTCAACAAAGACTTCAAAGATACCAGGCGATATTTCATATACAAGTGATGGTTTTGTGCTGCCTTCTTCTTTGAAGAAAGGCACATATGCTGTCGGCACGTTAAAGAGCCCTGTTGATGTAGCAAAGTCAGTTCAGGATGCAACAGGGGCAGCGATTAAAACCATTCAGAGCGTTAGGAGGCAGAGATAGATGGAAAAGAAATTCGGGGTATATATCTGCAAAGGCTGCGGCATCGGAGAATCTATTAATATAGAAAAGCTGAAAACGAGAACAGCAGCAAAGGGCAAGGTCCCGGCAGATATTATAAAAGAGCATCAGGTATTATGCAGT
>JACRGY010000018.1 GCA_016212165.1 Nitrospirota bacterium | reverse complement strand
ACTTCGCTCCTGGTAAATTTCCTGAGGCTTGAAAGCATCTTCTGATACCTCCTGTAGCCTCGTATCCTACTAAAAATTGAGTATGCACGTGCATAATGGTCCATTACTCCCTAATGTCGCATATGTATCGTAACTTTTCCACAAACCTGAACAGGATTGAAACCCTGCCGGGCTTGTTTGTATGATGCGGATAACTTTGGTTTCAGAAAAAATCTTTCAGGAAAATCGTCTCATCTTGTATAATAATCTGCTTGTGTAATAATACTTATTTCTCAGGAGGGAATATACTATGAAATTGAAACCACTTCATGACTGGGCAGTAATTAAAAGGCTGAATGCTGAAGAGAAAACTTCGGGCGGTATAATAATACCTGCCTCAGCACAGGAAAAGCCTTCAGAAGGTGTTGTAATCCGGATTGGCCCCGGCAGGTACAAGATGGAAAAAGGCAGGTTAAAGTTCACGCCTACTACCATAAAACCAGGGCAGAGAGTCTTCTATCCTGAATATTCTGTTACCGAAGTAGAGCTTGACGGAAAGGAATTCACTCTTGTCAGGGAAGAAGATATCCTTGGCACATATGAGGAAAATGAGATTGCTAAAAAGGAATTATTTGATATTGTTGAAAGGCGTGAATATCCTGTTGCCGTAAAAAAAGAGAGTATTCCTGCAACTATTCCCGTGAAAAAGAAAGCCGCGGAAAAGAAGAAAGCAAAAAGGAAGGCTGTGAAGGAAAAGAAGGCTTCTTCAAAAACTTTGTCAAAAACAAAGGCAAAAAAGGCCGCCAGGAAAAAAAATACTAAACCTGCCAAAAAGTCGGCCAGGAAGAGTGTGAAAAAACAAGCGAAAAAGGCTGTTGCCAAAAAGAAGGCCCCTTCAAAGGGCAAAAAACGAACCAGGAAATAGAATGGGGAAAAAGGAAGGCCTTAGCAATAAGATACGGTTTTACCATTATGCCTCCGGAGTGCTTATAACCCAAACAGAAGACCCTTTATGCAGCAAATGTAAGGCGCTTACAAATACAGCACGAGCTGTAAGGGAGGGCTTCAGGGAATTTGAGCAGAAGCATACAGGTGAACTGGTGGACATTGATGATGAATTAAGGCTTGTTCTTGCCAAGACCAGCAGGAATCTTGCTGAACTGATTTCTCCTGAGAATGCCGAGGGGCAGAAAAAAGCAGGCAAGTGCAAAATGCCTGAGGGTGTCTGTTTCATAAAGTCATCAAAATCAATTCTGGATAAGATAGAATGAAGTGAAGTTATGTTTTTGTTCTTGCGGTAAGTGGTAATATGAGAAACAGAACTGTTATTAAGGCCAGAATAAGCCTTTTTTTTATTTTTGTGTCCTCTCTCTTTATTATTTGTTTATCCGCCCCAGGCGCTGCTGATGCGCCACCCGTTAGTCTCGGGTTCAGCGGGCCGGTTAGCCCGGAAGGTATTCCTTCTCCATGGGAGCTGAAGGTAAAAAAAGGCAAGGCTGACGCAAAGGTCGTTCTGGAAAATGGAGAGCCTGCCTTGCACATGAAGTCCCTGAAATCATCGTTTTCACTTGAACGCGAATTCAGATTAAATGTAAAGGACTACCCTTATGTTACGTGGGCCTGGAAGGCCCTGACACTGCCTTTGCGGGGTGATGTCCGTAAGGGATCTACAAATGACCAGGGGCTGCAGTTCTTTGTGGCCTTTGAAGGCAGGAAGATACTGAGCTATGTGTGGGATACAAATGCGCCTGAGGGGACTGTTACAGAAGAGTCTGTACCGTGGCCTGTAAGCCTTACGATAAAAGTGATAGTGGTGAAATCAGGAATTTCTGATACTGGCAAGTGGCTTACAGTCAGGAGGAATGTATACGACGATTACAGAAAATTCTTTAATGAAGAACCTCCCCGGGTAGAAGGGATAAGGGTGCAGATGAATACGCAGCATACAGGCGGAAGCGCTGAAGGTTTTTTCAGGAATATAATTTTCAGCAAGACCTCCAGGTAATCAGAAACCAGCCCAATAACTTCTTCTCTGTGAAGTATCTCTTATTCCGGCTGCCTGAATGGATTTGTCCTGAGAATACGGCTGAGCTTTAAGGGCCTTCCTTCAAACACAAAGATAGCTGTGCCCCGCCCCTCTGTTGTCTGTCCGCTAACAATCCATGTCCCGCTCCACGCTATTTTCAGAGAAACAGCACCCTTGTCTATCTCAACCCATTTATGCGAAAAGGTTAAATCTGCTTTATCAAAGTTCTTTATTGCGCCGAGAATTTCCCTGTAGCCTTCTTTTGTTGTGTTATTCTCAATGACAGAGAGCTCTCTTTTCAGATAGGCATCCTTGACTGCCGCTGCAACGGCAAATGCCTCCCTGGCTTTTTTTGACTCGTCAGTCTCCGGTTTAACCTCTTTTGAACTGCAGGACATGAAGACAAATAATGCAATTAACAGAATAGTTGTTTTTTTCATATAGCCTCTCAATAACAAAATTATCTTTTGAAAGCCATGGATTTTTCCATGGCCTTTTTAATCTTGTCCCTTAATTCATGATCCGGCACAGGAGATATGGTTTCTTCTATATAAGAGTTCTCATTTGCTGTAAGCAGGCGCTTTTCCAAAATTGTTTTGTCCTGTTTTTTTTCCGGCAGGACTCTCCCGATCTTGAATCTGACAGCCGTTATGCCAAAACCATTAAGCTTCTTAATAATGGTATCTTTATAAAAATTAAGCTGTTGCAGCCATACAGGGGAATCTACATTAATGAGCAGTTCCTTTTCCTTTATGCCTGCAGGCGTCATATGAAGCGAAACCGGCTTCTCAAATATGACTGCCCACTCATTCCTTATGCGCCCCAGCCTTACAGAGTCTTCTATTCCGAGGTTTCTGATCAAAGGGGCAAGCAGGGAATCAGCCCTTTTCACTAAACAGCCTTTTTGACACTGCCTGAGCGCAGGCATCTGGTGCAGACATATTCTCTTTTTGTGCTTCCGCCCGCTATTATCTTTGTCCTTTGCAGATTTGGCAGCACCTGCCGCTTTGTTTTATTATTTGCATGACTGACATTGTTGGCCACTGTCCTTGCTTTTCCACATACGAAACAACTTGCCACAGTTTTTCCCTCCTTTCATTTTTGGATGATACACGATGCAGAATACAAGAACGAAGACTTGCAATTGTGCATCATCATGTCTCTTGAGCAATTGCTTTAAAAAGGTTTTTTATGATAACATTTTAGGATTAATGTTACAAGGCGTGCCCGCTTGAAGCAGGGGCTTGTTCCTTAAGAAGGGGTTAAAGACAGATATATGACCAAATTAAGAGTTCATGAGCTTGCCAAAAAGCTGGGCGTTGACAATAAAGATATCCTGAGCGCGCTTGCAGAACTTGGGATTAAAGGTAAAACGCACTCTTCAGCTATAGAGCCTGAGATTACGGAGAAAGTAGAAAAGCTTTTAAAGAAAAAGCCAGTGGCAGCAGCTAAAACTAAAAAAGCAGGCGCAAAACCGGAAAAGAAAAAATCCGTTGAAGAAAAAAAGACAGAAGAGAAAAGAGTCAGGGAAAAACCGGTAAAGGCAGCAAAGCCCGGGAAAAAAATAACCCAGGAAGTTAAACAAGTTCCGGAAGTTAAACCACCTGTTGAAGTTAAACCGGTTTCTGAAAAAAAACCAGTCCATAAACCTTCTGTTACACAAAAAGAAATAAAGCCTGAGGCAGTAAAGGCACCTGAGAAAAAAACAACAGAGATAGTAAAACCTGAAGTCCCTGCTGAAGAGGTAAAAATTGAAGAAAACATTACAGAGGCAGCGCCTGAAGAGATACCATCAGCAGAAGAATCCGGCATAACATTGCCGGAAGAGGAAGTTGAGGGTAAAGTTCCTGATAGATTTAAGAAGGAAATAGAAACAGAAAAGGTAGAAAAATTCAAGGCCAAACCCCAGATGCAGAGGGCATTTCAGGCGATAAGGAAAATAGATACCAAAAAATGGCATGATCCCAAGACATTTAAACGGCACGGCAAAGATAAGTTTGGACAAAGAGAAGATCAAAAGCTGCAGCCTCAATCTGTAATCACAAGGAAAAAGGTATTAAAACTTCGTGAAGGCGCAACAGTGAAGGAATTTGCCGAGATTATAAGCGTTAAAATCTCAGATGTTATGAAAAAATTCATGGAACTTGGTTACATGACTACAATAAATCAGCCCGTAGATATAGATGCTGCACTCCTTGTAGCAGACGGTTTCGGGACAAAAATTGAAATTATGGCTGTAGAAGAAGAGATGATTACAGAAGGCAAGGAAGAAGATATATTAAAACTTGTTCCAAGGCCTCCTGTTGTCACAATCATGGGGCATGTTGACCATGGTAAGACCTCCTTGCTTGACGCAATAAGAGAGACCAAGGTTACGGAGACAGAGGCAGGCGGGATAACGCAGCATATCGGTGCATATAAGGTTACACTTAAAGGGAAAGAACTGGTTTTCCTTGACACCCCGGGACATGAGGCATTTACTGCCATGAGGGCAAGGGGAGCAAAGGTGACAGATATAGTTGTGCTTGTTGTTGCGGCAGATGACGGAGTTATGCCGCAGACAATTGAGGCCGTAAACCATGCCAAAGCGGCAAATGTTCCAATAGTTGTTGCCATAAATAAGATAGACAAGCCTGAGGCGAACGCTCAAAGGGTAAAAACCGAGCTTGCAGAACATGGGATACTGTCTGAAGAGTGGGGGGGCCAGAATATTTTTGTTGAAGTATCAGCCAAGAAGCGCATAGGCATTGAGCATCTGCTTGAAATGATATTATTGCAGGCAGAGGTAATGGAACTTAAGGCCGATCCCGATAAGATGGCAAAGGGAACAATTATAGAGGCAAAGCTTGACAGGGGAAGAGGCCCTGTGGCAACTGTGCTTGTTCAGTCCGGGAAACTTAAGATTGGAGATAACTTCCTTGCCGGAACAAGCGTAGGAAGAGTAAGGGCGCTGCTTGATGATACAGGCAAACGTGTTCAGGAAGTAGGGCCGTCAACGCCTGTTGAGGTTATCGGTTTCCCAGAGGTGCCTACTGCGGGCGATATCTTTACATCTGTAGACGATGAAAAACGTGCGAGACAGATTGCCCTTGCAAGGCTTCAGAAGGAAAAGCTTGCCCAGCTGGCCAAGGACAGCAAGCTGACACTCGACGACCTTTATGCAAAGATAAAAGAAGGCGAGGTAAAAGAGCTCAATATTATAATAAAGGGCGATGTCCAGGGCTCTGTGGAAGCTACCCAGGATGCATTAGAGCGCATAACCAATCCGCAGGTGAAGGTTAAAGTTATACATGCCTCTGTAGGGGGTATTAATGAATCAGATGTAATGCTTGCGGCAGCTTCAAATGCCATTATAATAGGCTTTAATGTCAGGCCTGAGGCAAAGGCTTCTCAGACAGCGGAGAAAGAAAGGGTTGACATAAGGCTTTACACAATTATCTATAATGCCATAGAGGATGTAAAAAAGGCGCTTGAAGGACTGTTGGCGCCGACACTAAAGGAAAAAATTCTTGGAAGGGCAGAGGTAAGGCAGACCTTCCAGGTTTCCAGCGTGGGCACTATAGCAGGCTGTTATGTACTGGACGGTTTTATAAGCCGTGCAAGCGAAGGGATAAGAATAATCAGGGACAATATTGTAGTCTATGACGGCAAGATAGCAACCCTTAAGAGATTCAAGGATGATGTTAAAGAGGTTCAGGCAGGATACGAGTGCGGCATAACTATCGAAAACTACAATGATCTAAAGGTTGGAGATATCCTCGAAAATTATATAATTGAAAAAATAGCTGGAAAATTGTAAAAAGAAAGGATTCGAGGGGTCAAGGTTTCAAGGGGTCAAGCAGTAGGAGTTAAACCTTGAACCCTAAAACCCTGGAACCCTTGAACCCTCAAAGGAAATGCTTCCATATAAACGCTCACAAAGAGTCAGCGACTTAATCAGAGAAGAGATCGCCGACATAATAATGAACAAATTAAAGGACCCAAGGGTCGGGTTTATAACAGTTACAGGCGCAAAGATAACAGAAGACCTGAAATTGGCAACTGTTTATGTAAGCGTCCTGAAGCCTGAGGAAAAAAAAGGAACCATCGAGATACTTAATTCTGCAAAAGGCTTTATCCGCGCAGAACTGTCAAAAAGAGTCAGAATGAAATTTATCCCTTCCCTGACATTCAGGGTAGACGAATCTATTGAGTATGGAGATAAGATTGAAAGACTTTTAAAAGAAATAAAATCGGGTTCTGCCGGCAACGGGGAGAAAAATTGAAGATCCCCGGAAATGTGCTTGATTTCCTGCGGAAAGGAAAGCAGTTTTTTATTGCAACCCACATAAGCCCTGATGGCGATGCCCTCGGTTCCTCAATAGCGCTTTCATTGGCCCTTGAATCGCTTGGAAAAGAAACAATAATATATGACAAAGACCCTGTCCCGGAATTTTACAAGTTTCTGCCAGGGCATGAAAGGTTCACACAGTCAATCTCAAATCTGAAATTTGAAATCTCAAATTTAATACTGCTTGACTGTAATGAGCTTGAGAGAACAGGCATTGAAAAAATAGAATTTGTCTCATCAGCAGTCATAGACCATCACGAAACAAAGAAGGAATTCGGAGATATAAAATGGATAGAGCCGCATGCCGCTGCAACAGGCCTGATGCTTTTTTATGTTATCAGGGAATTAGGCGTAAAGATAACAAAAGAGATTGCCATAAACCTTTATGCTGCAATTGCAATAGATACAGGCACCTTCAGATACAGCAACACAACGCCTGAAGTCCTGAGGGTTGCCGCTGCGTTAATAGAGGCCGGCGCAGACCCGTCCTATATTGCGGAGAGTCTTTATGAGACCTGGTCAGAGAGCAGGTTTAGATTACTGCTGAAGGTTCTCAATACGCTCGAGATTAATAATGATGTTGTAATTACATTGGTAACTCTCGACATGTTCAGGGAAACCGGTGCTTCGGTTGAGGATACAGAAAACTTTGTCGGCTTTTCCCGGCTACTGAAATCAACAAACATCTCTGTGCTTTTCAGGGAGATAGAGAATAACTATTATAAAGTCAGCCTCCGTT
>JACRGY010000162.1 GCA_016212165.1 Nitrospirota bacterium | reverse complement strand
TATTGTCCCGCCCATTATTTAAACCTTCCAACGGCTATGTTTACGCCGAACTTGCTCATGCCTGTCTTTATCGTTGTGTTCGTGAATGAGCCGTCGCTTTCATATGTCCTTATCAAGCCTTCGTTCTTCTCATCTTTGCCTGCCCCTGCCAATATTTCATCTGCGCCGTCTTTGTCGAGGTCTCCAAGCGCAACTGAAGGCGCTCCCTCGTATCCAAGGTCATTGTAGGGCTCTATCTGAAGTTTGTAGTCGTCTCCGTTGCCTTTCAGTATCTTTATTATGCCTTTACCTTCCTGTTCTGTCCCAAGCGCTATCTCTGCAATGCCGTCGTCATCTATGTCACCGGTTGCCATCTCGGCATCTCCATATTTTCCATCAGCTGCCCAAAGAGCTTTAAGTTTTGTTTCTTCTGTAAGGTTTATGCTGAAGGCCCTCAGGCCTTTCTCATCAGCTATAAGGAGTTCATTCATGCCGTCTCCGTTTATATCTCCAACTGCTATCTTATACTCCCTGTCATTGATCTCCTTATAGAGCGTCTCTTTTTCTGTGAGCTTCCCTTCGCTGTATGTGAACCGTTTTATCTCCCTCTGTATATTGGCAGGGTCGTATTCGTTTCTTACTGCGGCAATTATCTCTGCTATGCCGTCATTGTTTATGTCAGCCACAGCTATCTCGCATTTGCTGTATGATTCGTCCATGGTTGCTGACGCAAGCTCAAGGCCCTCTGATGTGTATATCTTTATGCTCTTTTTATTGTCTGTCGTCACTATCATATCTGCGCCGCTTCCTTCAATGTCTCCTGCCGCCACTCTTATGTTCGCCGGCCCTTTAAACGGCTCGAATGATGCTGTAAGCGTTCTGTCAAGCGTGTATACTTCCTCCTTCGCGTCCTTTGCGCCTCCGGCACCTGCTATCAAATGGGTGGCTATCGGTTTTGCCCTGTACGCGCCGTCTATCGAAACTTCCCTGCCTGTCTTTACAGTGAAGGTCCTTGTGTATGGTTTTATATATCCGCTTACATGCTTGAAGCTTATGGTGTAGTCTCCGGGCGGCACTTCATCGTTTATCCACTCTGTGCCTGTGCCTGAGTAGTTTATTGGCCCGGTTATGTCAAAGCCTGCTTCTTTAATGTTCGCTGTTACTTTGACTGTGCCTGCATTGATTACTGTTAAGCTTACGTTTACGCTTGCAGGGCTGCCCTGGGCGCTGCCTCCATCAACTATTAAGTTTGCGGCATAATTGCCTTCAGCCAACGCATTGACAGAGTTATTAAGGCTCATCTTGATGCTGTCCGGAGTTATCCCTGATGACCTGTCAAGACTTATCCAGGCTGCGTTTGAGGAAGCTGTCCACAAAAGGCTTCCGCCTGAAGATGTGAGCGCAACATTGCTTGACGGATAATTCAATGACTCCTGCTGGTATTTGAAATTTATATTTGTCGGCGCAACATATAGGGTCTTTGACTGAGGTTTTACCTCAAGATTCACAAGGACAACCGCTGCTGTTCCCGATGACATGCTGAACATAACCTGAGCTGTATAATTGCCTGCGCTAAGACCTGCCGGATTAACAGTTATACTAATTTCTGAGGGAGTTGTGCCTGCAGATGGAGAAGCAGTTACCCATGAATTGGAGGAAGAGGCAACCCATCCTGCTGCATTTCCGGTTGAAGTCAAATTTAAAGTCTGTGTAATTGGCAAGCCGCCTTCAAAAACAGATAAATTGATTGTGTTAGGGGAAATGTTGAGCTGTGAATAACTGTCTATGCCGATCATCTCAATCCTGCTGTTATTATGGTTTGTAACGAAAACCTTGTTGCTCCTGTCAATGACAACATCCAGCGGAGTTCTGAATTGCCCTGCGCCCTCTCCATAATTCCCCATGTATTTAAGGAAGATACCGTCCTTGCCATATACCGCAACAGTGCTGTTGTATGCGTCAACTATATAAACCCTTGTGCTGTCGAGCGCAAGGCCTTGCGGCCTCAGAAATACGCTGCTTTTTATGTATCTTTTTAAAATACCATTCATGCCAAATATCTTTACCGTACTGCTGTTGTGGTCGGAAACGTATATCTCGCCGGCTGCATCATCCACTGCTATTCCTGTTGGAAAATTAAGCCCTGTAATGGAAGACAAAGGTGCGCCTGCTGCTGTATATGACTTAACCTTATTTTGCATGCTGTCTGTAACATACACAGCACCCGAAGAACTAACCGCTATATCGCTCGGCATCACGAACTCGCCCGCCCCGGAACCAAGTTGATAGAGTAATTTACCGTCAGCGCTGAAAACTGAAACGCTTCCTTCCGATACGCTTCCTACAAAAATCCTTCCTGATGAATCAACAGCAAGACCGAGCGGCTTATTCGCTCTGATGTTTGAAAGCGGAACCCCGTTGTTAGAAAATACTCTTACGGACTCTGTATTGGCATCTGTTACATAAATCTTTCCGCTACTATCTGTGGCAATTCGCGCAGGAGCGCATCCTTGCAGCGTGTTATAACCCAGTGGGGTTGAAACAGGGGCAGTTGCAGCGCTTACAAATTCTGACGGGCTTAAAAAAATTATGGCGGATAGAGCTATAACTATCGGCAAATAAAGAATTTTTCCCTTCATGCCTTCACCGCCTTATTGAATCGTTATTCATAATTCGGTCTTTGCGCACGCTCAATTTTAATAAATAATTCATTATTCAATAATTGCAATTACCGTACCTGCAATACGTTACCTGATCTTTCAACCCTGATATCTGCATGATTATGTAGAATTTCTATAATATTCTGTTCTATTATATACAAGTTCCAAAATGTATATAAATCAAAATATTGGCAATAAAGAATTGGTTCTTTCTCAAAGTAAGTGGGTAAAATAAAAGCTTCTTATAGCTCCCCTCCTAATTTTAGGAGGGGTGTCCGAAGGACAGGGTGGTAAGTGATTCATTCTAATCAAACCACCCCTACCCCTCCTTAGCTAAGGAGGGGAGTTAGCAATACCCTCTTGAAATGAGAAAGAAGCAGTTTTTTTAAAAAAATTATGAATTTTCAGGGCATAAAAAAAATCCTTGTAATAAAATTGCGCCATATAGGCGATGTTCTTCTTACTGTGCCTGTCTTCCGGGCATTAAGGGAAAATTTTCCGCAGGCACATATAACTGCCTTAGTAAATTCAGGCACTGAAGCTGTATTGACAGGAAACCCCCTCATAAATGAAGTAATAGCATTCGACAGGGCTATCAAGAAAATAAATCCGGTTCAAAAATACCTGAAAGAATTATATTTTCTAAAAAAGATAAGGGGGAAAGGTTTTGATATGACAGTTGACCTCACAAGCGGAGACAGGGCTGCGATAATATCTTTTGCCTCGGGTGCAAAATACAGACTGGCAAGTGACACAGGTAAAGACGGTTTCCCCGGAAAGCGGTATTTTTATACACACCTCGCAAAAAATGACAGCAGCCAACATATGGTACTGCAAAATCTTGCTGTTGTGCGGCAATTCGGCATAGGCACGGAAAATCTTAATGTGGATATTTTTATCCCGGAAGATGCAAGAACTTTCGTGAAAAATGTTTTTGCATCCTGGGACAGTCCCGATTCGGAGCCTGCCCCGTCAATTACGGGGGCTTCGCCCGTAAATCCGGAACAGTCCCTTCAGGGGGGGGAAAGGGAGGACAAAGTCATCCATGTGCACCCCACATCAAGGTGGTTATTTAAATGCTGGAAAGATGAATACATGGCAGATGTAATAAGCTGGCTGCTCAATATGGGGACAAAGGTAATTGTCACTTCGTCCCCGGATAAGAGAGAAATTGAAAAAGCAAAGAAGATTTTGTCTTTGGTATGGGACAGTCCCGATTCTACGGCTTCGCCCGTAAATCCGGAACAGTCCCTGATTGATCTCTGCGGCAAGACAAACATAAAACAGCTTGCTGCAATCTCAGAGGCATCGGACCTGTTCTTCGGCGTAGATTCCGCTCCCATGCATATAGCCGCAGCAGTAACTACCCCTGTTATCGCTCTTTTTGGGCCAAGCGGCGCCTTCCACTGGGGGCCGTGGAACAATAATAACTACAGGGGTCAGGGGTTAGGGGTTAGGGGTCAGGAAAGACCATACCAAAAACAAAACGGGATACAAACATTTGGCATTCATACTGTTATCCAGAAAGACAGGGAATGCATCCCATGCGGAAAAGACGGCTGTGACGGAAGCAAGATAAGCAGGTGCCTTGAAGATATAACGCCGGATGAGGTTAAAAATATCCTCACAGAAAAACTGCGCGAGATAGAGCGGTAAATGCTTACCATACTGCATACTGAATCATCAACAGGCTGGGGAGGACAGGAAAACCGGACCCTTCAGGAATGCATTGGGCTGAAAAAACTCGGGGCAAGGGCGATAATCCTGTGCCAGCCTGAAAGCGTGCTCGGTAAAAGGCCCTGGCAGAAGGGGCCGAGGTCAGAACATGCGCAATGAGAAAGAGTTATGACCTTTCAGCAATAAGATATATCCTCAAACTGATCAGGACTGAAAAAATTGATGTGATAAGCACCCATAGCGGAAGAGACAGTCTCCTTGCAGGCCTAGCAGGAAGGCTTTCAGGAAAAAAACCCAGGATAGTCAGGACACGGCATCTGGCATTACCGATAACATCACGGATAACCTATAGCTTGCTGCCGCACAAGGTTGTTACTGTAAGCGAATATGTACGGCAATATTTAATAAAAGAAGGCGTCTCTCCTGAAAAAGTACTGGCTGTCCCAACCGGTATAGATCTTACTAGATTTGACCCGGAGAAAACCGTTGACGGATTAAGGCAGGAGCTCAACCTGGGACAAGATGTCCCCATTGTAGGGACTATTGCAATCCTGAGATACAGGAAAGGCCACCATATACTCCTTGACTCCGTCCCTTTAGTCGCAGAAAAAATACCGCAGGCTGTTTTTGTATTTGCAGGAAACGGGCCGCAAAAGGAAAATATTATAAACAAGATACAGAGCATGGGAATATCCGGCAGAATATTTATGCTGGGACTGAGGAGCGATATCCCCGAGATACTTAAATCCATAGACCTTTTTGTCCTGCCCACTCTTCAGGAAGCCCTGGGCACGTCATTTCTGGAAGCTATGGCAATGGGAAAGCCTGTAATCGGGACTAATGTTGATGGTGTCGGCGAAGTTATAGAAAATGGCAGGAACGGCTATCTTGTAGAACCCAATAACCCTTCTGCACTGGCTGAAACCATTATCAAAGCGCTTCAGGATAAAGAGGAAACAAAGGCAATGGGGATTGAGGGAAGAAAGATGGTCCGGCAAAATTATACTGTTGAGAAAATGTATAAAAGCATGTATGCACTTTATTCCTCCCTGATGGAAGGGGAAAGAGCATGAGGCCTGTGCCCGTGCTTATGTATCATCATGTCTCTCCTCACAAAAAAGATATGGTGACTGTAACCCCTGAGGTTTTTGAAAAACAGATGGAACATCTCTGTAAATCAGGATATAAGACCCTGACATTGGATGAACTGCTCTCTTACATAAACGGGGATTTAATTCCGGAACAAAAGGCTGTAGCAGTTACCTTTGATGACGGGTGGCTTGATAATTATATCTATGCCTTTCCCGTAATCGAAAAATATAAGATACATGCTGCAATCTTTATAATTACCGGCAGTACTGAAAAGGCATCTGAAAATCCACCGCAGCTCCCCTCACACACACCACCCCATAAAGAATCAAAATTGCTGATAAAGAAAGGGGAAGGACAAAAAGTATTACTGAACTGGGAGCTGATTAAAAAAATGTCAGCTACAGGCCTGGTTGATTTTTATTCACATACAAAAAGCCATAAAAAATGCAGCCTGCTATCAGAGACTGAACTGCTGGAAGAACTTGGCGAATCCAAACAGGCCCTTGAAAAAAAACTCGGCAAGGATTGCCCTTACCTCTGCTGGCCGTACGGAGACTATAACAATGCTGCAGTGAAAGTTGCAAAGGATGCAGGATATAAAGCATTATTTACTATAGATCACGGGATTGTTAAAGCCGGAGCTGATCCTTTTGCCATTAAAAGAATTGTAGTTAAAGACAATGCAGCGTGGTTCAAAAAAAGGATGACAGTATATACAAATTCAATGCTTTCAGCGCTTTATATAAAGCTAAAGAAAAAATGAACAGATTTTTCCATAAATTATTAGACCTCTATATTAAAAAGCATATTGGAAAATACTCTAAGCAGCTAAAAAAGATCGAAGATTTAAATTTCAGGCCTAAACGCTTACTGGTTATTTCTTCTACGGCACTCGGGGATACCCTTCTCTCTACTCCTGCCATGAAAAGCCTCAGAAAATCATTCCCGGAAGCAGAGATAACAACCCTGCTTAATAAAAATATTGCTCCCTTATTCAAAAGCTTTAAATGTACGGATAATATTATCCTGTACTGCGGCGGATATAAAAAATTCCTTGCGACACTGGGCGAAATCAGAGAAAAGAAACCTGAGGCAGTTTTAATCTTTCACGGAAACGGCCCTCAGGATATTGCATTTTCAGTTTTAAGCGGCGCAAATTTTATCCTGAAGCATCCTACAAAAAGCCCGCACAAAAAATATCTGGCATTCGATTTTGAACAAAGATATCAGCATACCATTGAAGACAGGCTCGACCTGGTCAGAATGATAGGAGGGACCATTATTGAAAAAACCATGGAAATTCCTCCGTTAGACAATAAAACAGCAGAAGCGAAAATTGAGGCCTCTTTAGGCAATGCAACCGATATCGTTGGATTTCAGATTGGCGCATCACATGTTTATAATATGTGGCCCATAGAGAACTTTATTGCCCTGGCAAAAAAAATCCTAGCCGTAAACGCTTCCGCACGGATAGCGATTACGGGGATAAAAAGAGAATATGCTTTGGGAGAGCAAATAGTCAGCGCATGCGGCAATAGAGTAATCAATTGCTGCGGCAAGTTTGCGATTGAGGAACTGCCTTATCTCATAAAAAAAATGCGCCTTTTAATTACCGGCGATACCGGCCCCATGCACCTTGCCGTAGCAATAAAAGTTCCGACCATCTCTCTTTTCTCATCTGCTGACAGCAATCTGACAGGCCCGTATCAGGATCTGCAAATACACCGGATTATCCAGAAAGACGGCCGTTTTGCCGCAAAGCTGTCCAAAAAACAAAGAGACGACAGCGCCATGAAGTTAATAATGCCAGATGAGGTTTTCGTCCAGTATGAAGATTTTATGCATAACAGATCAATCTGAAAACTCAAATCACTCTTCAATCGAAGGTATTTTTGGCTCATACCTCAAAGAGAGATGTGAAGTCTATATTGTCTATTTCTCGAAAACCCTGGGGCAGAGCATTATTAAAAGCAACAATAAAATATATATCCCTTACAGGTATAAAAGGAAAAATCTCTGCAAAGAATTAAATAAGCTCATCAGTCTGAAGGAAGTAGATATTGTAATTGCAAGAAACTTTTTCTCTGTGCTTAAAGACCTGTTGAAGAATAAGGCTATATACGATTTCCGCATCGGATTCTGGCACTCATTCCCTCACACCTTCAGGAGATTTTTTGAAGCACAGGAAGAACATAAAGCTGTTTTCAGGAAAACTATCGAATACAAATTAAAAACACACCTTGAAAAAAACCTCGTAAGGCAATGTGATTTTCTTATAGTTATGTCAGAGGAATTCAAAAAGACTTTTTATCCTGATATTGTTATCGCCTCATTTCCTCTTCCTATGGGTGTTGATTTTGACAGCCTGCCCTCATACAAGCCAAGTAATAATGCAGTCAGAAAATTAATTTATACAGGGACAGTTGATCATCTGAGGACAACAGATTTAGTTGCCGAAGCCCTTTCAGAGCTAAAAGAAGATTTTGTGCTTGATATTTATACACAGAGTGACAATGAAATAACCAGGAAGATTAAAAGCATGGGTGATAAAAGAATAAACATATATCCCGCGCTTCCAAGGAACGAACTTTTCCGGAAAATAACGGATTATGATATCGGGATCGGATTAATCCCTGACAACAGGCTGTACCGCGTTTCTTCGCCTACAAAAACCCTGGAATATTACAGCTTAGGGCTTCCCGCACTGGTTAATTATCTGCCGGAGTATGTTTCACTTTTTGATAATGAAAGCGCCTTCTTTTGTGATTTCACAAAAGAGAGCATCAAAAAAACCATGGGAGAGATTTTAGCCGCACCCAATAATAGATTATTTGAAATGGGCGCTAAAGGCAAACAGGTTATAAAGGAACAAAGAGACTATAAAATCCTGAGTGAAAAATTGTATGATTTTCTGAAACGATTCAGAAAAAAGCATGCTATATGAAAAAATATCCCCGAATAGCCATAAGCTACTTTTTTAATACAAACAACATTCCGCTCGGAGCGTCCTGCGCAAGGGCGCTGCAGGCGCTTGGCTGTGAAGTCCTCTGTTTTGACAGCGGCGTTAACAGCCCGGCTGAATCTTTTTTAAAACCCGCCAACAAGATATTGTGGAATATGGGGCTAAAGCAAATTGATTTACTAAAAGGCTCTCCATGGAATAATCAAAACTTCAGGAAAAAATTACTGGAAAAAAGATTGAGTAATTTCAGGCCTGATATACTTTTTGTCATGCGCGGGCATGGCTTTGACGGAGAATATTTAAAATATCTAAAAGATAAATACGGGATTAAAAAAATTATCGGATGGTGGGTCAAGGGGCCTAAATGGTTTGACATTATGACTTCCGAGGCAAAACTGTACGACCATTTTTTTTGCATACATAAAGACGGTTACTCAAGTAAAGATAAAATCGAATACCTGCCTGCACTGGCAGTAGACAATATTCTTTACAGGCGGCTTTCTGATAAAGGCCAGAAACAATTTACCCATGATATTGTATTCGTTGGGGGCTGGTCCAGAAAAAGACAGGAAATTATTAATGCATTAAAAGATTATCCTGTTGCGATATACGGACCGAAGTGGCTGAGAAAAAACTTTTTAAATTCACAAGTAAGGGCAATGATAAAAAAGAGAGGAGTTTGGGGGGAAGAACTTGTCGGATTATATAATAAGACAAAAATAGCCTTGAATATCTCCCAGTGGGATACGGCCAATCTCTCCGGCCTCAATCTGAGGATTTTCGATATTCCCGCTTGCGGCGCCTTTCTTCTTACTGATTATTCAGACGCCCTGGCAGAATATTTTAAACCCGGAGAAGAGATTGAGACCTTTAAGGATGTCTCTGAATTAAAGGATAAACTGTCATATTACCTGAAGAATGCTGATGAAAGGGAACGCATTGCATTGAATGGATATAAGAGGACTTTAAGCCTGGAAACATATAAAAATAAAATGGCGTATTTACTAAATAAAATCCGGGTTAATAGCCTGCAATAATTATTTGACCATAAATTCAGGGACAATGTAATATACCAAGCAGATGACAACAAGGGAAGATGACAGGAGGGTCCTATGGATTGACAATGCTATTATGCTGTGCCTGGGCATTCTGATCTTTATACTGCCGGTTGCCCATACAGCAACTATCCGCTCCCTTGCCCTGTACATACCGATAATCTTATTAATCCTGAGATACTCTCTTACAAAAAATTTAATCTGGGTCAATACATCGTTTGAATGGAAATTCCTGGCATTTTTTGCAGTTGCAGCTGCCTCTTTAATTACCTCGGTTGACCCTCGCCAAAGCCTGAAAGAAATATGGGGAGAGTTAATTACTCCGATAATTCTTTTTTATACGGTATATCTTTCAATAAGAAAAGAAAGAAATGCGGCCTTACTGCTGAAAATCCTTTTTTTAGGAAGCCTTGTTTTTAGCATTTATTCGTTCTATGACTTCCAAAAACATGGAGGCTCATGGACAGGCGATGACTATCGCGCCGGAGGTTTAAGAGACCCCGGAGGCGGAGAGGTCGCAGGTTTATATCATACAATGGTCATCCCGTTTCTCTTCTGGGGGCTGTCTTATTTTAAAAATCGCTGGCAGCGCATCGGGCTTTCAGTCCTGCTTATAGTTAATATGGCAGCCCTGCACATAACCTTTACCCGCGCAGCTGTAGTTGCATTATGGGTTCAGGCTGTAATGATAATCGCTCTTTTGCTGTCTGAGAAACGATGGATATGGAGTTTTTTGATTGCCATCTTCATCCTCACGGCAACCCTTGTCTATGCGGAGAAAAAGATGTTCAGGGAAGATCATGCCTATAAGATACCGTCGTTCCGGGAATATCTTAAAATGGCCCCTGAACAAATAGCCGGCCCCTCTGCAAAGGCAGTGGAAAAGAGACTTGCAATGTGGAAGACTGCAATTGAAAAGATATCTGAAAATCCATTTTACGCACATGGATACAGCCGCTTCCTCTTTGCTAAAGTTGTCAGGAATGAAAAAAATGAACATTTTATCTACCCTCAGGTACATAATACCTTTATAGGCATTGCGTTCGAACTTGGCGTGCAGGGCCTTATAATCTTTCTCTGGATGATAGGCGCTTTTATTTGGGTCTGTTTTAAAAGTTGGAAAAAATCTTTGAATAACCTGTCTCGCTACCTGTCAGCAGCGCTGCTGACAATGATGTGCGGATACTGGGTCAATAATTTCTTCGGAAGTTTTGACGGCGATGACAGCAAACTGCTTTTCATGCTGCTCCTTGGTATGGGAATGGCTGTCATGAATAAACTTCCAAAGGAAAAAACGGTTATAAACAGATAGTATGGTTAAAAAAATTCTCTTTATCCGGCGTGACAACATAGGTGACCTCGTCTGCACCACGCCCGCAATCCATGCAGTAAGGAATCATTACCCTGATGCAAGGATCGGGATACTGGTAAACACATACAATGTTGACGCCATAAGAAATAATCCGGATATAAACGAAATTTACACCTATGAAAAAGCAAAACATGCCCCTGAAAAAAACAAGATTTCCGTATGGTTAAATAATTTAAAGGTCTTACGCAAAATACGAAAAGAAAAATATGATGCCGCAATAGGATGCGGCTCATACTCTCCGAGGCTTGCCAGATATACATTTATTACAGGCGCCAAAGAAAGGATTGGATATTTAAAAAAAGGGATAAAATCAAGGTTCTATAATATGCCTTTATACGAGCCTGAAGAAATACTTCATGAAGCAGAAAAAGCTTTTAATTTGTTATCCTGCCTTGGCATAAACGGCGCCCCGCAGCAGTTAAGGATATTCCCTTCAGAAGATGAGGTGCGAAAGGTTCAGAATATTTTAAATACATCGGGCTTTAGCAGGGGAAAACATCTCATAGCTTTTCATATAAGCAGCAGGCGACCGGAAAACAGATGGCCTGCCGAAAAATTCATTGAACTTGGGAGACTTATACTAGGCCGGTACAATGCCGCGATATTGCTTTTATGGTCGCCGGGAAGCGAAAAAAATATATATCACCCTGGAGACGATGAAAAAGCGGAGTTCATTAAAAATTCCCTGAAACCGGAGCCGCTTGCCTGTAAAACAACAAAACTTGGAGAGCTTATCTCGGCCCTGAGCCTGTGCAGCCTTGTTGTATGCTGTGACGGAGGGGCCATGCACATAGCAGCAGCGCTGCAAAAACCCATTGTCACAATATGGGGTTCAACCAATCCGAAAAGCTGGGCTCCATGGGGCACGAGGCATGTAATCCTGACAGATGGAAAAGACGCTTCTAATGTGTCTGTCCATGATGTATTTTCCGCCATAAACACGATGCTCGGTTAACTCAGATTTCCCTTGACACAAATATTTCCCGAATGCTATAAAACAGCATGTTTTTCTGAAGAAGGGGGATGTCATGAAAAAGATTTTTATGTTTTCGATGGTATTGGCTTTGGGGATTTTTGTCCAGGGGTTTGCTATGGCTGCTGGGACAACAGGTAGTGAAATAGTACCGACTGATACGCTGATGCCTGGCATGATTGAAAGCACAGGGACGCATTTTGAGATTAACAATAGTGACTATCTCAATATCGTTCTTGATAGCTCTGAGTCAATAACCTTGAGACTTGAATCAATTCCTGAAATGGTAACAATGCATGTAGAACCTGCATCAGATGCGGCATCAACCCAGATAAGCGTCAGCGGATTTCAGCCGTCAACAAAATACTACCAATACGAGGATAACTACCACAATCTAAATGAATTCACAACAGATGGAAGTGGCAGCTATTCTTGGACACAAGATTTAAACCAATCACATCTTGTTTTCATTCAGCCAAGGAAAAGCACAAAATTTATTGCTGATAATGCAACTGGTGGCGATTGTTATTTGATAGGAACGTGGGATTCTGCAACCAAGACCTGTACATTAACAACCGATCTCAATGAAACCATACAGATTGACAGCAACTACATAACCCTTGATGGGAACGGGCATACGTTAACCGGGTCAGGGACGGGTTATGGCGTTTATCTTAGTGTAGGCGATATAATCAAAAACTTTAATGTTACAGGTTTTACTTTTGGAATCTATCTCTCTAATGCTAACAATACTCTGACCAATAATACTATTTCGAACAATTTTATTGGGGTGTTCCTCTACTCTTCTAATTCTATCAACAATACTCTGACCAACAATGCTATTTCGAACAACCTTCATGGGATATTCTCCAATTATTATTCTAACAACAACACCTTCACAGACAATAATGTCTCGAACAACCTCTATGGAATTTACCTTCAGTTATCTAACAGCACCACTTTAACAGACAATGCTATTTCGGACAACAAGACAGGAATCTACCTCTGGGGTTCCAGCAATAACACCCTCACAGGCAACATCATTTCTAATAACGATAGAGGAATCGACCTCTCAGTTTACAGCAATAGCAACACCCTCACAGACAACACCATTTTCAACAACTCCTATGGAATCTTCTTTTTTTATTCCTCTAATAACCAAATCTTCTACAACAACAACCTTATCAACAATCAGACACAAGCTTATTTTATTGAAAGTGGTGGCATCTTTAATCTCGAAAAACCAACTGGTGGCAACTACTGGAGCAATTTTGATACACCTGAAGAAGGTTGCAGCGATGCAGACTATGATGGCTTCTGCGACTCTCCATATTACTTGGGTTCTTTGGGTTACTTTGGTTACGGTGTAGATTATCTGCCATGGACAACACAAGATGGGTGGAAAAAGCCAACCATGGAAAGTCTGATAACACTAATATCACAGCTTCTCCAATCCGGTGGGATAGACAATGCAGGTATTGCAAACAGCCTGCTTTCCAAACTTAATAATGCCCTTACTGCAACGAACAATGGAAACGGGCAGGCATCGGATGATATAATGCAGGCATTTATCAATCAGGTTAGCGCACAGGCAGGACAGCATATAAGCGCAGATGCTGCGGCTATACTGATAAACGCTGCAACCTATATTATCAATAATTAGAAAAGGTGGGTGGCAGAGACACTCTCTGCCACCCAAAACAAAATTCTATGTCATTACAGCAGCTGAAATTGTTATGGCAGGAAACTAATCAACAGCCCTATATGATGGCCTTGCTCTTATGTTCTATAAATAAATTTTTTGGCGAGGGGATTGTCTATTTCAACACTAAAATATAAATGAGAAATTGTTTCTCTTAATGAAAAAAATGGAAGTGTGATAATTACGTGGAAATCAAATATTAAATATTAATTCTTCTCTCCTTCTAATTTTTCTTTAAGCTAAGAACATAATCCAAACTATTTTTGGCATTTGCATGTTGCGGATTAATCTTAAGTGCATTTTTAAACTCCACCACAGCATCATCAAGCAATCCTATTGCCGTATATGCAATACCAAGCTGGGCGTGAGGTTCTGGATCTTGAGGGTCTAACATTATAGCTTCACGATATTCTTTAATCGCTTCTTTTATAAGCCCCATGTCAAAATAAATAAGCCCAAGGTTGTAGTGTGCCACCGATAATTTAGGGTCTAGTTTTATGGCCTCCCCATATTCTTTTACCGCTTCACCGAGAAGCCCCTTTTCGTAATACACAAGACCTAGGTTATTACGGATTTTTGGCTGGGTTGGATTTGTTTTTAAAATCCTTTGATATTCTTTTATCGCTTCATCAAAACGTCTCTGTTTTCTATAATTTTCTGCTAGATTCATTGCTTTATAAAAGAAAGGAGCATTCAGTTGTTTTGCCTTTTTCATATAGTAAAAAGCATTCTCATCCCCAAGCTTTCCATAAGCAACTCCTAGTTCATAGTTTGGACGTGCTTTGTTTGGAGATTTAGCTGCAGCATCTCCCCACAAAGAAACCGCATCTTTCCAGACGGTATTCCTCTGATAAGCAGCAATCGAAAGAGTAATAGTTATGAGAGCCATAAAAATTATGAGAGTGGGCACTGAATAAAAAACAGCAAACCGTCTGCGAGAACCAATAAATTGCAAAACATAAAATACAGATGTTGTAAAAGCAACGACAAGCCCTATACTCGGCAGATACAGCCTGTGTTCATTTATCACATCCCTTATCGGGATTATGGATGATTCAACAGAAAGTGTGATAAAAAACCAGAAGATGCCGAAGGCTGTTAAGCGCGTAGCGTATAACTTGTAGCGTTTAGAGTAAGAAAGATAAATACCAAAACCAAAAATTAGCAGGAGAAATAGAAATGATAAAAACACATTCGGATTTAAGAAGGAATGATATACCGTATAGTCATAATCAAAGTTCTGGTTTATGGGAAAGGCAAGGAGTCTTGTGTATGTGACTATTACCCTGAACTGCGTGAAAAGATAACTCCATCTTGATATCTGCTCTGTTTCCTGAGAAACCTCTCTCATCTCACCGATTACATCTCCGATTGGCTTATCTATTCCTATCAGGCTTAAAGGTATGATGAGCATTGCGAAAAGTAGAGGTAGTAGGTATAGAATTCTTTTTTTAATATTTCCTTCAAAGAACATGAATTCATAAAGGACAATAATTATCGGCAGTGTGAATGAGGTTTCTTTTGTCTTCATGGCAAGGACGGCTGAGACGAGTGAGACAGCGTATAGCGTGTAGCGTGTAGCGTGTAGTTTTCTATTTTCTATTTTCTGCTCTTTGCCCTCTGCTCTTTGCCCTCTGCTCTCTCTCCATTTTATATACATGATAAGCGACAACAGATAAAACATGGTTGCAAGGGATGTGAATCTTTGGACTATATATGTTACCGCTTGAGTCTGTATTGGATGGGAGACAAAGAGCAAGGCGGAAAAAAGGGCAATCAAAGAAGTGGCAGAGTGTTCAAGTGTCATAGTGTCAGAGTCTTCGGAACTTTGATACTCTGATACTTTGACCCTTTGATACTTTAATACTCGGAGCGTCAGCACCACAAGCCAATAAATTAGACTTGCATTAAAGATATGTATTGTGAGATTGACTATATGATAACCGGTAACATTCAGTTCTCCGAAATAATAGTTCAGGGCAAAGGTCAGATAACCAAGCCATCTTGAACCGGACGGAGGCCAGAAATTGGTTAAATCTTTTAATTTATAGTTTGCAACGATATTGTTTATATCATCGAAATGAAATGGGACGTTGAAGGTGTTGGAGTAAACAAGAAGGCCAACTACTATAATTAACAGAACATGAAAAATGCGTTTATCCATGAATTAATATAACAGTTCTTGCTTCGGTTGTTCAATAAAGCGAAGGCGTATTATTAAGCTCCTTGATTTTACCCCGGCTATATATTAAAATTCTCAATGCTCAGATTTGATGCTGGGGATTTTATGATAGGAGCTCGGTTGCCCATGGGTCGTAGACGAGTCGCAACGACCTGGCTTATTTCTGAAAAAGATATTGTGATTTTTTTATGGGAGAAATTGAATGATGATAGAGCATCTAAAGAGAGGTAAAAAGGCCATTGCAGTAGTCGGCCTTGGATATGTCGGCCTTCCCCTGGCGGTTGAGTTTGGAAAGGTTTTGGGCAAAGTTATAGGTTTTGACGTCAAAAAACAGCGCATAGAAGAACTTTCAAAGGGCATAGACGTTACCGGCGAGACTTCTAATGAAGATTTAAAAAAGGCGCGTATAGATTTTACAACAGACCCCAAGAGACTTAAAGACGCCTCTATACTGATAGTTGCAGTCCCGACGCCGATAGACGATCACAAGATACCCGACCTGAAACCTCTTGAATCGGCATCAAGGCTCATTGGAGAGAATCTTCGAAAGGGCTCCACGGTTGTATTTGAATCCACGGTATATCCGGGAGTAACAGAAGAATTCTGCGTGCCTATCATCGAGCAATATTCAGGATTGAAATGCGGAAAGGACTTCAGCATCGGTTATTCGCCTGAGAGAATAAACCCGGGAGATAAAGTCCATAACCTTCCAAACATCATAAAGGTAGTCGCAGGGGGAGACAAAAAGACTGCGGAATTACTTGCGCAGGTATACGGCCTTGTTGTAAAGGCAGGGATCCACAAGGCCCCTGATATCAGGACTGCCGAGGCTGCAAAGGTCATAGAAAATATACAGAGGGACCTTAATATAGCCCTGATAAATGAACTTGCCATCATATTCCATAAACTCGGGCTGGATACAAGGGACGTCCTGGATGCCGCGTCAACTAAATGGAACTTTCTCAGGTTCGAGCCCGGCCTTGTAGGCGGCCATTGCATAGGTGTTGATCCGTATTATCTGACCTTTAAGGCGCAATCCATCGGCTATCATCCTGAGGTGATCCTCGCCGGCAGGCGCATTAACGATAACATGGGCAAATATATCGCCGAGCAGACCATAAAACATCTGATAAAATCAGGCAGGGCAGTGAAAGGCAGTAAAATCCTCATACTCGGGTTCACATTCAAGGACGATATAAAAGATATAAGGAATACAAGAGTGATAGATATCTATAATGAGCTGAAAGAGTACGGTGTTTCCCCTTATGTCCACGACCCACATGCCTATCCTGCTGATGTATTAAAAGAATACGGCATTAAGCTTATCAAAAAACCGGAAGCCGAAAGGCCTTATGACGGAGTGGTTATTGCTGTAAGGCATAAGGCTTATGCCGGCTACTCTCTAAAGAAGCTCAGGGGGCTCTGTAACAACAATCCCTTGCTCATAGACGTCAAGGGGCTATACAAAAAAGAGGCGGCTTTATCTGCGGGGCTAAACTACTGGCGGCTTTAATAATCCGGGATTACAACTCCCCTCCTTGGTTAAGGAGGGGTTGGGGTGGTTTGATTAGAATGAATTTCTTTTTCCCACTTACCACCCTGTCCTTCGGACACCCCTCCTAAAATAGGAGGGGAAACTATAGGAAGCTTTTACTTACTCACTTACTTTGAGAAAGAACTCTTAAAGATATATGTAATCCCGCCCAATATGCCGAGGAACTGGAACAGCGACCTCAAAAATAAAAACGCCGGCGACATTAATCCAACCATTAAATCCTTTTTACCCGTCCTTACGGCAAAAGGAATTGTTGTTAAAATAAACGCAAAAATAAATAAAAAAAGGAAAGGCATAAGGCTGTTATATGCAATAGCCAATAAGCCGCTTCCCAAAACAGCCGGAGGGAAAAGGACCTGAAGTTTCATTACCTGAGGGGTATGCGAGTCTTTTATAATCTTCCCGGGATTTTTTTTAACTGCAACGATTCTCCAATAGGCAAACTTATATTTTTTCTTGAGGTAATCCTTAAGCCTGTAAGGATGGATATGATAAACCACGGCAGCCGGGTTAAATACCATTTTATGGCCTTTTTTTGACAACCTGAAAGACAGTTCCACATCTTCGGCGCAGGCAACCGGGAATTCAGTATCATACCCGCGTATCTCCAAAAAGATATCCTTTTTAAACCCCGCAGAATACGTATCTATAAAGTCTATGTATCTATCTTTCTGCATATAGCGATATTTGTCTTCATATTCAAACTGAACAAACCTTGCCGTTGTCTCTTTCTGTTTTTTCTTATACCTTACCTTTACTCATACAACATCCTTATTGTCTTTAAATGGGGCCATCATCTCTGTAATCCAGTTGCCTTCGGGAACACAGTCGGAATCCGTAAAAAGAATTATCTCTCCCTTTGCATCCATCGCCCCTTTATTCCTTGCGGCAGCAGGGCCTGCATTCGCCTGTTTCATCAGCCTTACCCGTTCATATCCCGAAATAATATCCGGGGTAGAATCAGAAGAGCCGTCATCAACGACAATGACCTCATAATCTCCGGGGTAATCCTGTTTCATAAGGGAGTCAAGACAGGCAGCTATTGTCTTTTGGGCGTTATAGGCCGGGATAACTACAGAGACCATATCAGCAGTTCCCTGCCTTCTTATTTCTGAGAGAGCCCTTCAGGATATGTTTTGAGAGAGTCACTGCTCCCTTGGAAAGTCTCTTCAGCTCGTTTGGGTTGGAAAGTCCCTGTATGAATTTTTTTACAATGTAAGACGGCCTCATATAGAACTTTTTTCTTGCAGTATCACAAAATTCCACAAGTTCATAATTCGACAAACCGGGCCTCGATATCACGCAGTTATGGAGACCTTCGGACGTCAGCCATTCATTGAAATCTTCCGTTGTCAGGTATTTATTCTCCCTGGCCCAGTTATACGCCTCGGTCCCGGGATATATCATTATAGGAAAGAACTGCGCGGTATCAGGGTTAAGTTCAAGCGCAAGTTCAAGGGTGCGCTGAAGCGTCTCTTTGGTTTCGCCTGGATTGCCGACAAGGAAACATCCATGTATCAATATGCCTGTTTTTTTAGCGTCTGCAAAGAATTTCCTGATCTGTGAAACAGTCAGCCTCTTCTTCATCGAATCGAGAACACGCTGGTCCCCGCTTTCGATCCCCACACAGAAGAGCCTCGCGCCTGCCTTCTTCAAGGCCTTCATCGTCTCGAGGTCTACATCAGCGCGGGAATTGGCAGACCACTGGAATTTAAGCCCTCTCCTGAGAATCTCTTCCGCAAACTCGATCGCCCTTTTTTTATTAACCGTAAGCGTATCATCCTCAAACATTATCTCCTTAAGGTCGGGAAAATTATTAAGGCAGTACTCTATCTCATCAACGACATTCTTAATGCTCCTGTATCTCAATTTATGTCCGTTGAAGGTCTGTGGATAAAGACAGTAGACGCAGTGGTGGGGACAGCCCCTACCGGTTATCAATGTGATGATAGGATACCTGCTGTGGGCATAAAAATAATCCCTGTAATCCAGATGCCTTCTATATATATCACTGACAAATGGAAGGGAATCCAGGTCTTCAGACAAGGTCCTGTCTTTGTTCGCAGATATGTCTCCGCCCCATCTGAATGTCAGGCCGTCTACCCTGCTCAAGCCCTCTCTATTAACTGTTCCGCTCTTTATCAGGGTTGCAAGCTCAAGGACAGTATGCTCGTACTCCCTCCTCACTACTGCATCAACTGATTCATTTATCTTCAGCGTTTCCACAGGCAGGGCAGAGGGATGGGTACCCACCAAAACAACAAAGCTGCCTGTATTCTTTTTTATTTCAACCGCGATATTCACATCATTAGATATGCTTGGCGTAGAGGTGTCCACCACTGTGAGTGAAGGTGAAAAATCCTTTGCAGACCTGAGCACTTCATCAAGGCCCATCCT
>JACRGY010000161.1 GCA_016212165.1 Nitrospirota bacterium | reverse complement strand
GTTATATTGTCTTTTGTTATAACATCTTGAGGCGGAACGTCCATTGTCACTGTCCTCAGGCTTACCCTGACAAGCTTGTCAATCACAGGGATTATAATTACAAGCCCCGGACCTTTTACAGGTATCACCCTTCCGAGTCTGAAGACAACACCTCTTTCATATTCCCTCAATATCTTAATTGCGCTTGAGAAGAAATAGATTACTAAAAACATTACAATCAAAAATCCCATAAACTGTGGCGGTATTCCTGTCATTTTGCCCTCCTTTTTTTTAAATCCCCCTTAGTCCCCCTTTAATAAAGGGGGATTTTTAGGGGGTTGTTAAATTTTTCTAACTTTTACCTTCAACCCTGATACTGATTCAACAACTATTTTCTCGCTCTTTGATATCGTCTCATCAGAATATGCAGACCATATCTCTCCGTGCAATAAAACTATGCCGCTGTCCTTAGTTATATCTGTGTTTGCAATTCCCTCCATCCCGACAAGCCCCTCAGAACCTGTCACAGGTTTTCTTTTGTAGGCCCTGTATGCAAGGCCGACAACTACAGTAAAAAACAGAGCCGTTACAATTACGGCAGGAAGAATCAGAAACAGCGACAGCTTCATAAAGGGCCCCGGCGATTCAAACAGCATTAATGAACCCAGCAGCATTGCAATGACGCCGCCTATGGTTAAGACGCCATGCGAAACTATCTTTATCTCAAGTATAAAAAGTATTATTGCGAGAATAATCAGGAGAAGGCCTGCATAGTTCACAGGCAATGTCTGGAATGCATAGAATGCAAGTATAAGACATATTCCTCCCATTACGCCGGGGAAGATAGCGCCGGGATTTGTCAGCTCAAAGAATAATCCGTAAAATCCGAGAAGCATAAGCATATAGGCGACATTCGGGTCTGTAATAACATTGAGAATCTTATGCCTCAGGCTCATTTCTTCCCTAACAACATTTGTATTTGCAGTCTTCAAAATCTTCTCTCCCATAACAGTCTTTACCTTTCTTCCGTCTATGGTTGAAAGAAGTGTATTAAGGTCTTTGCTCACAGCATCTATAATCCTTTCCTTTAATGCCTCTGCTTCCGTAGCAGACACGCTTTTCCTCACAGCGTCCTCAGCCCACTTTGAGTTTCTGCCTGTTCTTTCTGCGAGTGATTTTATATAAGCGGCAGCATCATTCGTAACTTTTTCTGACATTACCTTGTCCATCTTCTCCCCGACTCCCACAGGATGCGCGGAACCGATGTTTGTGCCCGGAGACATGGCTGCAACATGCGCTGCAAGGGTTATAAAAACGCCTGCTGAGGCTGCCCTTGCTCCGCTTGGTGAGACATAGACAATAACAGGGACTTCACTTCCGATTATATTTTTGACTATATCCCGCATTGATGTATCAAGGCCTCCCGGCGTATCAAGCTCTATTACAATAGCCTCACGTTTCTGCTCATTAGCCTTTTTAATACTCTTGCCTATATATTCAGCAGATGCAGGATTTATAACGCCATTGACTGTAATGACCAGCACATCTTTCTTTTGCTCCTGAGAAAAAAGCGGCACTGAGAGGAAAAGAGACAGGAAAGTTAAAAAGGCCAAGGTTCTCTTTAACATGTTAGAATTATACCATAAAGCAATAAAGCACCGTATAATATAGCCATGAAATTCATAACAGAACACAAAATCAACGGCAAAAAACTGAGTCTTGTGCAGGGCGATATAACTGAAAGAGATGTAGATGCCATAGTTAATGCAGCTAACTCTCATCTCCAGCACGGAGGCGGGGTTGCAGGGGCGATTGTCAGAAAAGGCGGGCGGGTTATTCAGGATGAAAGTGATGCAATCGGATTCACCCCTGTCGGGACAGCAGTGATTACGGGAGCAGGAAAACTTCCTGCGAAATTCGTGATACACACAGTCGGCCCCCGCATGGGTGAAGGAGACGAGGATAGTAAGTTAAAAAATGCAGTGATTAATACCATCAGGCTTGCTTCAGAGAAAGGATTAAAAAGCGTTTCTATGCCTGCGATAAGCTCTGGCATTTTCGGATTCCCTAAAGACAGGTGTGCAAAGATATTGGTCAGAGAATCAGCTAATTTTCTTAAGACTCAGAAAAGCTCGCTTGAGATAGTTGAATTCTGTGTGTATGACGATAATACAATGGAGCATTTCAAAAGGGAGTTTGAGAATCTTAAAGCATTATAGAAAGTGACTTCCCTTCTTACAAACTCCCTGTATATTCTTGCAGTTTCTTTTTTCCAATTCTCATTGGCAGATAAAAGGCGATGGCATTTATCAGAATAATCATAATCACGCTCAAGACAATCTGTATCTTTCCTGATAAATCCATCGCTCCTTTCAGATTATATATGTAAAAAATCCATGCCTCAAGGGATAATGTGGCGATAACGACACTGAATGCAATGAGCATGAAAGCCATCCCGCCGAGGCTCATGGATACCGAAGCAATATTTTCATATTTGAACTTTGGATACATTGCTCCGAATCCGGTGCCGAGCCCGCTTACAGACACGCAGAGCATAAGGACTGTTCCGAGCGACAGATACATCAGGATACTCTCTGCATCCATCGCGAGATTTGTGAGGAATACAAGAATAAGCATAAGCAAAGTCACAGGAATGAATCCATAGAGGAACTTTGACCGGATAAATCTGTTCATATCAACAGGAGAAGTCCTTATAAGCCAGAATGCCTGACCCTCAAGGCTCACGGATGCATAGATAAACCGCGCTGAAACAGCAGACAGCACAAGCCCTGATAAGACCAGATTAACAAGAACCATAATTTCCTTTATGAAAGGAAATCCTGAAAGTGCATTTATAGGAATTGACTTGAAATTATAGACGTAAATCATTATGAGCGCACCTATTATGAACACCTGCGACCACTGGCCTGCGTCCCTGAAAAATGTCTTAATGTCCTTGTAAAACATTGCGGTATTCATTTCAGGGTAATATCCTCCTAAAATTCCTCTCTTAACCCTTTCGCCTGACGGCTGAATCCTCTCCGTATTCACCCTGTAAAACATTAATCCTGCAGTTTCGGACAGAAGAAGAAAAAACAAGGCATTACTCAGAAGAATTATCGGATAAAAAAAACTAAAACTGCTTTTTTTAAGCGCCGGGAAAACCGCCTCTGTAATCCAATAACTCGGAAGCATGGGTGATTCTGTTTTGAATGACATTATGGAATTTATGAAACCCTCAGGTGTGCTTATATCCTGAGGGATTAGTCCCTTCACTAAAAAATAGAGCATGAGGAAAAGCATTACGCCTATCCCAAAAAGAACATTTCTTGTCCTTTTTGCAGGGAAAAGCCTCGTGAGTATATGCGCAGTTGTGATGCCGATGCCTGCTGTTATCAAACTGAATAGAAGGAAACATCCAAGAACCAAAAGATAATAGCCTGC
>JACRGY010000157.1 GCA_016212165.1 Nitrospirota bacterium | reverse complement strand
TACACTTCTTAAGCCCGAACCGGGATATGAGCCATCCGCCGATAATCCCTCCCGCAACGAGACAGATCATGCCAACTGTGCCGTATGCGAGCCCGACCTGTGAGGTGGAAAGTCCCAGGCCGCCCACGCCTTTGGCGTCCAGTAAAAAAGGAGGCGCCAGCTTCAGAAGCATGGCTTCGGCGAAACGGTAAAGCAGTATAAAAGCGATGATGGCCCAAATTTTTTCCTGTTTGAAGTAAGAACTGAATATTTCAAGAAAAGAAGTATCACTTGCAGCGTCCCGTGGTAAGCGTTTACTGTTGTTCGCGGGAAAGGGAAGCACGAATGTGTGATACAGCGGCACAAGAACGAATACAAGGCCTGCTGTACTGATAACGATTGTCCAGCTCAATGGAATGCTGCCTGTGACAGTCTCAATCCTGCCTGCCATGTAGACAAGCAGTCCAGAGCCGAAGATCATGGCAAGCCTGTAGAATGTGGCGCGGATGCCCACAAACAGCGCCTGTGTTTCCTTGTTGAGGGCCAGCATGTAAAACCCATCGGCGGCGATGTCATGAGTTGCAGAAACAAATGCGCCGGCAATAAAGGCTAATAGAGAAAGGAAAAAGTATCCCTCTGTGTTCAGCGCGTAAGCTGCGGAGAACAGACAGACGGCCATAGCAAACTGTGTTGAGAGAATCCATTTTCTCTTTGTTGAATAGATTTCCACGAGCGGACTCCAGAACATCTTGATTACCCACGGCAAATAGAGCCAGCTTGTCCAGAATGCGATGCTCGCATTATCAATGCCCATCTTTTTATACAGAATGACCGAAACAGTGTTGATGATGATGTAAGGCAGTCCTTCGGCAAAATAGAGCGTGGGAATGAACACCCAAGGGTTGTGGGAAGTGACTGGTTGTCCTTTCATATTGGAAAGACTACCAAATCAGCAGACAAACATTCCAGAAAAAAATACTTGTACGGGGACAGTCCCCTATCATTGCAATAATATAAGATACCAAAATGTTGGTCAAGGTAAATTTCACTGAACTGTTTACCGTGTAGATTCTGGGTAGATTTTGTAGTTTAAAATATTATAAACTGTAAGCAGAAAATTCAGAGGGGACATTAAACAGTGGAAAAAGAGATTAAACCGGACAGAAAGATCAATATTAAAGGCCTCGTGTGTCCTTACACATTTGTAAAGGCAAAACTGGCTGTTGAGGATATGGAAGTGGGGCAGGTGCTTGAGATACTCCTTGACTATGAGGAGGCATCAAGAAGCATCCCTAAATCAATGGAGGACCACGGACAGAAGGTGCTGAAAGTAGAAAAGATAAATGACACTGATTGGATACTTGTTATTCGAAAGGAAAAGGAATGAACGAATTCACAGAAGACCAGCTTCAACGATACAGCCGTCATATTATTCTTCCTGAGGTTGGCGGAAAAGGCCAGAAGAAACTGCTTGCCGCAAAGGTCTTTATTATTGGAGCAGGAGGACTGGGATGCCCTGTCGGCTACTATCTTGCTGCTGCCGGTATCGGGACAATAGCGATGATAGATAATGATGAGGTTGAGTTAAGCAATCTCCAGAGACAGATAGCTCACAGCGTTAAGACACTCGGAAAACCTAAAGTTGAATCTGCAAAAAATACTTTTGAGTCCTTAAATCCTGATGTGAATGTTATCGCGCTTAAGCAAAGGATTTCAAAAGATAACATTATGGGACTGATAAAGGACTACGATATTGTGATTGACGGCAGCGATAATTTTCCTACGCGGTATCTTGTTAACGATGCCTGTGTAATGGCAGGAAAGCCGCTTGTCAGCGGCGCAATCCTGAGATTTGAAGGGCAGGTTACAACGATTATTCCCGGAGAGGGTCATTGCTACAGGTGTCTCTTTGAAGAAATGCCTCCGGCAGGCCTTGTGCCGTCATGCCAGGAAGCTGGTGTTCTCGGAGTGCTGCCCGGAGTCGTAGGCGGCCTTCAGGCAACAGAGGTGTTGAAGCTTATACTCGGCAAAGGGGATGTTTTAAAAAATGAATTGCTGATTTATAACGCACTCAAGACGACATTCAGAAAAGTTAAAGTCCCTAAAAATCCTGATTGTCCTGTATGCGGTAAAAATCCTACAATTACCGAACTTCTTGATTATGACGCTGAATACTGTACTATGCGGTAGTTTATTAAACACACAAAAGCGTCCTCTCCATGCCTGCCATAAAAATAACTCGAACTATATTTCCGGCAGAGTTTTCACCCTTGCTGGATGAGTCCGAATATGAGAT
>JACRGY010000156.1 GCA_016212165.1 Nitrospirota bacterium | reverse complement strand
GAGGAAAAATATATGCAAAAATTTACGCCACGAAATGACAAGAGCATCTGGTCTGAATTGAATAAAAGGCGTGTAGAAAAAATGATAGCTGAAGGGAAGATGACTGAAAGCGGTTTGAAGAAAATAAATGAAGCCAAAAGAAACGGTTCTTGGAATAAGCTGGCCGGGGTCAATAATACAGATATCGTTCCAGCAGATTTCAATAGCGCCTTGCAAACAAATAAGAAAGCTGTCGAATACTTTAAAAGTTTATCGACATCAAACAAGAAGCTGTATTTATGGTGGATAATAAGCGCAAAAAGAGAGGACACGAGATCAAAAAGAATAAGGGAGGCTATAAAGAAATTATCTCAAGGAAAGAAACTCGGAATGCAATAGACGAAGGCTAATTTGATAATTAAAAATTCAGGAGGCACATAATGTTATTGACCGGTTATGTGAAGGACATATCTCTTCCGGTGTGCAATTCAAGTTTTCAGTCTTTACACTGCATTGCTCATCTGAATGAAGATATCTCGGAAGTGCTGCCATATCTTAATACTGAGCTTGGAGGCCATCAATATACACAAGAGCCTCCTTCGGTGACATTCAAGATTCACGGCAGATTAATAACAATACATCCTGACAAAATTGCGATCAATGCCTTGGAGAGTGCAGAGCAAGCCGATAAAATTCTTGAATGGCTCAAGAAAGAAATTAACGATATATGGGAAAGACGTAATGAAATTGAACCCTCATATAAACGAGCTGCCACTCCTGCACTTCTCGATATCCTAAAGCTCCTTCCGAGAACAAATTGTAAAAAATGCGGTCAGGCCACATGCCTTGTACTTGCAACACAAATTATGGAAGGCGGCAAAGGGCCCGATCATTGCCCACCCCTTAACGAGGCCGAACGTTTAAAACTTGAGGGCTATCTTAATCAATTTAGCCTTGCCCGGTAAAAAATAATATCAAAATAGATATACTAAAAAACAGGAGCAATTAACTCTTTAATAGGGAGAAACTAATGAAAATAGAATCACTGAAACTCGTTTATTTTTCGCCTACAGGCACAACTAAAAAGATAATTGAAATAATTGCCAAAGGAATCAATCACAGCGCTGTGGAAACAGTAGATATTACTCAACCGGAGGGAAGAAAACAACAATTACGAACATCGGAAAATGAATTGCTTATCATCGGTGTGCCTGTTTATTTCGGCAGGGCCCAAACTAAAGCAATTGAATGGTTGAATACGATGAAAGCTCATAATACCCCTACGGTATGTATTGTCGTTTATGGCAATCGCGCATACGACGATGCGTTGCTCGAACTTAAAGACACTACGATAAAAAATGGGGGCATACCGGTTGCCTGTGCTGCATTTATAGGGGAACATTCCTTTTCTGATTCTGAAACACCTATTGCCGCGGGTCGGCCTGATGCAGAGGACCTAAGCCGCGCACAGTTATTCGGGGAGAAAATAAGAGAAAAAATATTATCTATTCCATCAATCAATCACATTGCTGATATAACTGTACATGGTAACTATCCTTATATAGATATGGTAGAGAGTAAAAAAAGGCTTTCTTCTGTTGGTTTTATTGCTGTTGATAATAATTGTTCACACTGTGGAGACTGTGCCCAGAATTGTCCTGTCAGCGCTATCGATCCAGAAAGCAGTGTATTAATTGATACAAAAAAATGTATCTTGTGTCGTGCTTGCATTAAGAAGTGTCCTGCGAATGCACGAAAGATAAATAATGATATGATTAAAAATATTGCGCTGCGATTAAGTCAAACATGTCAAGAGCGGAAGGAGCCGATATATTTTCTGTGAGCAATATATCTTACGCGTTATTTTCTTTTTTTGACGTATCCAGCCTTTATTCGATATTTTTGTTGACTTTTAAAAAAATGTCCGATAAAATAAACCAAACGGTCGGTTTTTAGGGAGATGATGAAATATGAAGACGACTAGTTGCGGCAAGAAGTCCAAGGGGGAGTTGACAAGGGATAAAATCGTTGCAGAGGCTGCCTGCCTCATGCATAAAAAGGGTTTTGAAGCTACCACCATCAATGACTTGGTAAAGGCGACCGGTCTTAAAAAGGGTTGCCTATATTTTCACTTCTCAGGAAAGGACGAACTGTCCCTTGCCGTCCTGGAAAAGGCCAAAGCGGATTTCTTTGCGTTTCTGGATTCCTTACTTGAGGGTAAAACGCCGGGCGACTGTCTTAATAATCTCTTCAGGGGCATGCAGGATGCTCAGAGGGACATGGGGTTTTCAGGCGGGTGTATCTTCGGCAATACAGCCCTCGAAATGGGCGATAAAGATGAAAATTTAGCTGCATTTGTCAGGGGGGTCTTTGACGAGACCACAGAAAAAGTGCGGAAGGTCGTCAAAGCGGCGCAGGTTACGGGCCAGGCCAGGAAAGACATAGCGGCAGGGACACTGGCCAGACATATCGTTATGGCAATAGAGGGCGGCATCATGCTGACTCGCCTTGAAAAGAGCGAAAAGCCCTTGAAGGATTGTATGGATTCTCTGAGGACATTAATCGGATTAAAGAAGTGATATGAATTTTTTAAGCTGTAAAAAAAACCGAACGGTCGGTAGTTAATTGATTACGGAGGAGGTGAGAACAATGTTGAGGAAGCGCTACATGTTAAGGGCAGTAGCCCACTGCAAGGATGGTTGTCAACTCTTGTCCAGGGCATGACGTTAAACTGCCCTGTCTGCAGTAATTACGAATATATAATTTCAAGGAGGCCTTATGGCAAAAAAGATGATGGTCTTATGCGGAAGCCCGAGGAAAAACGGCAATACGAATACTGTTGCGGGATGGGTTGTGGAAGGTGCAAAAGAGGCTGGTGCAGATGTTGAGGTCATTGATGTTGCACGGTTAAAAAGCAAGAACAATGGATGTGTCGCATGCATGGGTTGTCAGAAGTCCGACAAGTACGAGTGTGTGGTGGACGATGACATTAAGCCAGTAATATCAAGAATTCCCAGTATGGACGTTCTTGTTTTTGCTACCCCTACATATTTTTTCGGTCCGAGTGCCCAAACAAAATTGCTGATGGACAGGATGTACTCTCTTATAAAAATTGACCCCGTAAAGGGCTGTTATGAACATAATTTGTCCCATCTGAAATTTGCGCTTGTATGCACAGGCGGCGGCGACATCAATCCCGGCATCAGCCTTGTGGAGCAGACCTTCAAGACAGTCGCGGGCTTTATAGGCTCCGAATGCAGTTCGCTCCTTGTCCCGAATGCCTCGATGTATTCTGATGAGATAAAGCAAAATGCCGGTCTTCGCGAAAAAGCAATTGCCTTCGGACGCAGCCTTGCTTAATGGAGAAAAATGAAAGGAGGTCAGTTTATGAAATGTAATGTTGGAGGACTGGACAGATCGGAAAGGATATTTCACGGCATTGTTTTTGTCCTTATCGCGCTGTTCCTGGTTACAGGCGTGTGGCGATATGTTCTGGGTAGCTATGGCGTAATAAGATTGCTGACCGGGGTTTTTGCCTTCTGTCCTTTTTATGTTCCATTCAAGTATAGTACGAGAAAATAAAATGAGGAGAGTAATTGAAGTGGATAGAACAGCCTAGTCTATATACTAAGAAAAAGGAGGCTTAACACATGAAAACAAAAGATGACATTACTTTGGTATCGCCGTGCGGGGGATATTGCGGCGACTGCCCGGCATACAAGGTCAAGGATGACCCCTCGTGGGGAGAAGTGCTGACTAAAAAATTTAACTGGAACGGCGTCCCCTGTCAGGGATGCAGACCGCTCAAGGGACAATGTCAGTTTGTCGAGGGAATATGCGAAACCTACGCCTGTATCAGCAAACGCGGGCACGACTTCTGCTTTGAGTGTGCGGAATTCCCCTGTTCTAAATTAAACCCAGCGGCTGACAAGGCCGATGTCCTGCCGCACAACATAAAACTATTTGCCCTGTGCTACATCAAACAGCACGGCGTGGACAAATGGAAGGAAAAGACCGCAGAAGTCAAACAAAGATATTTCAGGGGCAAAATGAAGATCGGCAAAGGGCCGCAAATTGAATAATCCTCTTACTTGTCGGAAATGTAAGTCAGAATGAGAGCAAAAGAGAAAGAACTGGGGAAAGTCCGCAGGCTTGTCGGAAGGATAACAAAGAAGCAAATGCGGTATGTTGATTCTTTCGTCGCAGACGATGTCGGTCTGTTCATGCCCGTGGGAGGTGCGTGCTTTTATGCTTTGACTCCGGAACACACACATCCTGCATACATGTTCATCCTTCACTTTAATGAACAGACGGCGGTGAAGCTCGACGGCAGGATTAGAGCGGCTCAGTCGGGAAAGATGTTTGCTTTATCGCCTGAAATTGCGCATCAGGAGCTTCCTTCGGATTCCCCTCCCCGCTATATAGCTATTCTTATCGAGAGGAAATTTTTTGAGAATCAGATTAGGCAATATCCGGTTAACGAGAAAATATTTCTGCGGGGAGAATTTTATGACGCAAATGATACCCTCCTGCCGCTTTTGAAAAGGTTTATGATCGAAACTGATAATAAGGTGGCGGGTTCGGAAGCAGTCCTTTACGGCCTCAGCCTTGAGATATGCCATTCTATTATCAGAAGCATATTAGACCTTAAACCTGTGAATGACAGAATATCATCCCGTATAGAGATTGACAGGGTTATCGAGCATATTCATGCTGTCCTTGGCGAAAAAATAACCATAGAAAAAATGGCGAAAATCGCTTGTATGTCCCCCTCCCATTTCTCGAGGATATTTAAACAGGAGACCGGCATATCGCCGATGGATTATCTGAACCGGATACGCATGGATAGGGCCAAAAAACTTCTCCTTGCGGGAGATAAATCCATAACCGAAATAGCTATAGAGTGCGGTTTCGGCAGTTCATCATACCTCTCGGCCTGTTTTTATAAAAGATTTAAAATATCTCCATCCTTATACTGTAAAAAAGATAGGATTTCTAAAAAGAAAAACAGCATATTGAAAGCCCTGTCTCGCTAACTTTGTTTATAATTGTTAAAGATTTACAATAGGAGGTTGTTGATTATGAATAAGACGGAGATATTTGAATTCTTAAATGCCAACCCTGTATTTCACCTGGCAACTATAGAAGGGAATAAACCGCGTGTCCGCGGCATGCTGCTGTACAGGGCCGATGAAAACGGCATAATCTTCCATACAGGAAAGATGAGAGACCTGCACAAACAATTAACTGAAAATCCTGTTGTGGAAATGAGCTTCAATAACGGCAGCAATGAAAATCTTATCCAGATAAGGGTCAGCGGAACTGTTGAACTCGTGGAAGATCTGGACCTGAAAAAAGAGATTGTTCAAAAACGAGAATTTTTAAAGCCGCTTGTTGAACAGATGGGATATGATTTTCTCGCCGTTTACCGGATGAAAAACGGCACAGCATCAGTATGGGCAATGAAGACTAACTTAGCGCCGAAAGAGCTTGTTAAACTTTAAGTATGCGCCAGCTTCATGAGGAGTAAGCTAAACAAATCATTTAACAGCTAATACTTCAATGATTTTCGAGCAGCCTCCATCGCTTAAATAAGCGGCATGGCCGTTGATATTCTCAAACTTCCGTCCGACTATTTTGGCGCACCCGAATTCATAGTTGGTGCATTTAAGGAATTTATTGATTACATCAAGGGCTCTGGGGTCGTTATAATCACTTTTGCGGGCACCTTCCCTGAGTCTGTTCATTCCCATGAACCATATCGCGGCTCCCAATGCCCCGCAGGCGCCTCCGTTAAGGCCGATGCCGCCGGCAAATCCCGCCACCATGACCGCATGCATGTCAGATACGCCCATTTTTTGTGCCAGCATTGCCGAGCAACTTACCGGAGAGGGAGGCGCTTCGATATTTTTTTCGGAAAGCGCGGTATTTATCTCGCTGAATGCTGCCGGGGCATATTTTGCGGCCATGCGGAAGCAGCGTATGCTCCCGCCTTTTATAAGGAAATGCATAGTCATCTGCATAGCTGATGATGACCTGTCCATACCGGTTATATCAATGCAATTCATGGTGTTATTCTGAGAACGGAAGGATTCTACAATCCTTTGTGCTGCAATAATTGCCCTGGTTTCAGCTTGCGGACCCGGGCCAAGAAGGCGATACGCCTGCGCCCCTGCAGCAAGCGTCGCGCCCCAGATCATGCCGCACTGGTAGCCATGTTGCATTATTCCGCCCGCAAGGGGCATGGCGGCGCGCTCCTCTGCTTTCAATGGGTGATCGAATGAGCGGTCCACGACGCTCATAAGCGTTTCCGATCAGGTCCCGACTTTCAGAAATGTACGCACTGTACCTAACGATGATATCCCGCTTTTTGCTTTGCTCATAACGTCTCCTCTTGCTTTTTCAAACAATTCCACTTCTTCGGTACCTATTCAACGCGCGCCTGACGCGCCGCCTTTGGCGCGTCGCTGTCGAGGCGCTGGTTGGAATCATCGCGTCGGGTTTCGCCCTGCTCAACCCGACCAACGGAACTTTGGAAATATATTGCCTATCAATCAGGCTTGACAGTTGCGTGAACAACGGCCAACATTGGCGTAATGTATCTCTTCTGATTGATTCCGATCAAATAGCGTTGATGTAATATCTCATGGGGTGCATTGGCGACTTGAGTAAATCCTCTCTTTGCGAGATATTGTTCAATCATGTCCTTTTGAATCCCGAAGAGCAGGGGTTCGCCTTTTTTCTTCGCAAACTTTCGCCAAATCCTTGCTTCTTTCAAGGGAGAAGTTCCTGTGATCGCGTCAGGATAGGTGTAGTCAAAAAGTAGTGAACTCTGTGATCCTGAATGCTTCGCAACAAAAGCTAACGTTTCGTCCACAGCGTCCGCGGTAAGATAGAAGGTAACGCCTTCCCAAATAAATAACGTTTTGCTCTTTTGATTGTAACCGCTTTCAAGCAGCCGCTGGGAAAGGGTCTGGGTGTGAAAATCGATCGGCACATAGACGACGTGTTCCGGCAAGGCGCCAAAGAGTTCGGCGAGCTTTGCTTTCTTCTCTCCTTGTGTCGCCGGATGATCAACTTCGAATACCTTAACTCGGTCTTTGAACTGGTTGAACCGGTATGCTCTGGAATCAAACCCCGCTCCTAAAATCACGACCTGTTGATAGTCATGGTCAAGACACCATTGAAGGTAATCGTCAATATATCTCGTGCGCGCTGCAAAATAAGCGTAGACCCCGGGAAATATCCATTCGTAAATCCGCATGTTGACTGAAGTTAGCAGCCACTTTTTTTTCAGCGCCGAAATTTTAGGACTAATAAAATGGTGAGCATAAGGGTCGTAACAAATGCGCTCGTTTTCCGGTTTATTTGATTCCACTGCCCTATAGAATGCAACGACCCGCGCAGTTGTGCTTGAATTATGTTCTTTCATGCTATATCACCTCAAAATTAATGCATAAATTAACCGGCGCTTCTGTGCGACCGGTCGAATGAATTGTTAGGCACCATACCTTTATCATATCCAAGTAGCATAGTCATCAATATTGATTTCTTTCCTTATTTCAGGATATTTTTTGGGAAACCCTATAACACATCCATCAATTGCATAGTTGCCTCTTGATAATCCCAGCAATTTCATGAACTGTTTGTTTTTAGACAGACTACCGGTCTCAGAGATGAGCTGGAAACCAAGACCTAAATTCGTTGCAGTCAGCCACATATTCTGCATGGCATGAGCAATTGACTGTTTTTCTATTGGGGGAAACCCTGGGGGGACCCTCTTTTTTTCAGCAACAATAATAAAATGTGCGGCTTCGTTTAAAGAGGGGATCCCGTTTTTCGAGAGAGCATTTAGTCTATTTGAAAATGGCTGCATTTTTCTTCTAAGAAACGGAAGAAGTATCAAGAGAATATTCATCTTTCGAGCATTCTTTTTTATCTGAGAAAAAAGCATCTCTCGTGCTTTTTCCATTGGTCCAGTATTCTGTGAAAACACAAAGATTTTTCTTATCTCGTTTAACGGAATACCAAGCGCCCCACCATATGGAGCAAAAATGGCCGATTGAATAATTTCTTTTATATCTTCAATAGGTGGAGTTTCAGTGGTAAATCTTCTAATGGTTCTCCTTGATTTAATTACTTCAGTCAATGATTTGGTAGAGTTACTATTCTCTTTCATAAAATCTCCTTGCTTGTTATTGCCTAACCCAGCCGCTTAGCGGCGGGGGAAACGACTTTTTCCAAAATTAATGAGCGGCTATTCCCTGTCCGCTGGATTTTTTGTTAGCTCCACTGTTTCTATTAGATCATGGGGCTTTTATAGCACTAAACGTCCGAAAGCTTTCAAACGGCACAAGACGCTTTGTTTTTACTTCTGCAAATCCAGCATCTTTGAATTGTTGACACAATTGAGCAGGGTTTGGCAAAGAACCGTATCCTTCAGTAGTCGATACCCAAATATCTAATGCTGCCATGCTAGGGCCACCGCCTTGACAGATTGCCGTTAATAACACCTGTCCACTAGGCTTTAGATAGTCAGTTAGATGCCTGAATAGATTTTCCCTCTCTGACACAGAGAAATAATGTATATTTTGGTGGAGTGTTATTAAGTCAAATTTCTGACCTCTTGAATAATTTCGCACATCGGAGTGTTCAATGGTTGCACGATTCTCTAGTCCCCATGTTTTAATATTCTTTCGAGCCGCGTTAGCCACTTTTTCTTGAAGTTCAAGGCCAATAGCTCGGAGTTCTGGATTACGTATACAAGCTCGCTGAATGTAGATTCCTGAACCACACCCAACTTCTAATAATTGAAAATCGCCCTGTCGGGGGATAACAGCGTCCACTGCTTCAAAAATAAAAGGCTCACTTAACCGAGAAGACCGGGCAACTAATTCTCCGGGAGCCTCATCAAAAGGAAACCATTTATGCTCCTTGAGCATTGCAGGTGTATCCATAACATAGGTGTAATGGTAACGTACAATTTCTTCCAAAAAGGCTTTGTAAGCATCGTTATTGGATTTGAGTAATGCCCTGGACAATTTGCCTTTTATTTGAAACACATTTCCT
>JACRGY010000160.1 GCA_016212165.1 Nitrospirota bacterium | reverse complement strand
GAAGGCAGTTGAAGATTTAGCCGTTAATCTTAGCCGTAATTTTGAAAATGCGCTCCGTTCATCTGTAAAAATGGCAGAATTTGCAAAATCACGGTCGCTTAAACCTGTAGTCAAAGAGACTATTGCCATAGACATCCACCAGATACCTGATTTCAAATCAACACCACAGCCAAACGACCTTGCAGTTATCATAGGCATTGAGAATTATCAGAGTCTTCCAAAATCAGATTATTCAAAAAGCGATGCTAGTATTGTGAAGGATTATTTAAAGGCATTGGGTTTTGCAGAGAGAAATATTGAATTCATCACAGATGAAAGGGCAACAAAATCATCCATTGAAAAATCCCTTGAGGCATGGCTTCCGAACAGGGTTAAAAAAGATAGCAGGGTTTTTGTATATTATTCAGGACACGGCGCGCCTGAGCCAAAGACAGGAGATGCCTACATCGTGCCCTTTGACGGAGACCCGAATTATCTTGAGGTTACAGGGTATCCGTTAAAAAGGCTTTACGATAAACTTGGGAAGTTGCAAGTTGCAGAGGTTGTAGTTCTCCTTGATTCCTGTTTCTCAGGCGCAGGCGGGAGAAGTGTGCTTGCAAAGGGCGCAAGACCATTGGTAATGATGACAGAAGGAATTATCATGCCTCAAAACATGGCTGTTCTTTCGGCAACACAAGGAACGCAGATAAGCACATCATCGCCTGAAAAAGGACATGGAATTTTTACCTATTATGTTCTGAAGGCAATCAAGGATGGCAAGAAAAACATTGCAGAGATTTATGAATATATAAAGCCATTGGTTGAGGATGAGGCAAAGCAGTTGAATGTCCAGCAAAGCCCGAGCATAAGCCCCGATGTGGAAAAATTAAAGGGAAGGTTTGGGTTGAGAAAATGAAAATAAGGTCCGGGGTGTATTGAGATTGACACAATATTGATGTATGATGTAAGATGTAATCGGAGGTGAATCTTATGGAAACGGCAAAGCACAGAACTCAGATATCCCTTGAAGACTGGCAGTATCAGGTGCTGCAGGAAATGTCAAAAAAGACAAAGAAAAGTCTCTCGAGCATCATCAGGGATTTGATAAGAGAAAAATTCTCAAAAGAAACCTTAAAAACAAAGGAAGATGCTCTCTGGGGCATAATAGGTCTCGGCGCAGGCGATGGTTCTCCTGTGGCAAGAGAGCATGATAAGTTTCTTTATGCAAAAAGGATGAAGAAATGAAAAGGCTATTTGTTGATACCGGGGCGTGGTATGCGGTTGTTGATAAAAAAGACCCTGACCACAGCCGAGCAGAACATTTCCTGCGAAACAATAAAATTCCCATCCTGACAACAAATTTTGTATTTGATGAAACTGTAACACTTTTAAGGAGTCGGCTCGGATGGAGTGTGGCAAAAGATTTTGGAGAAAGGCTTAAAAAAAGCGGTTTTGTGAGTATTATTGCAGTAAAATATGAAGACGAAGAAAAGGCATGGGAGATTTTTCTGAAATATAAAGACAAGGATTTCAGCTATACGGACTGCGCGAGTTTTGCAGTAATGGAAAGATTGAAGATAGATATCGCTTTTACTTTTGACAGACATTTTCAGGCGATGGGGTTTAAAGCAGTGCTTTGAAAATAGGGAGGCGCATTATGAAAAGGATAATTGGATATTTTTTAATTTTGAGCATGCTTATTTTGCTTGCGGGAGGTGCGACAGCCCTTGCGACAGATCTAATTGATGCAGCAAGGAGGGGTGATATCAATGCGGTAAAAGAATTGCTAAATGAGGGCGCTGATGTTAATACAAAAGACAGGGCTGACAGGACTGCTTTGAATTATGCGGCAAGTGGAGGTTATGCAGAGATGGCAAAAGCCCTCATAGAGAAGGGCGCTAATGTTAATACAAAAGACAGTAATGGCGATACTGCTTTGATGAAGGCGGCATTTAAGGGTCAATTTAAGGGTCACAGAGAGATTGTAAAAACCCTCATAGCCAATGGCGCTGATGTGAATGCAAAAGCCAATAATGGCTGGACTGCTTTGACAGCAGCGGCAGAGAAAGGTAGTACAGAAGTTGTAAGGCTCCTCATAGAAAAGGGCGCTGATGTTAATGCAAAAGGCAGGGATGACAGGACTGCTTTGAATTTTGCGGCAAGTGGAGGTTATACAGAGATTGCTCTCCTGCTTGAGGATGCAATGAAAGATAAATATATTGCTGCACAGAAGTCGCCGCCTCTACAGAAGTCGCCGCCTACCATAGACATAGTCTCTATATCTTTATATGAGCCTTCTCAAAACAATATCCTTGATGCAGGTGAAAAGGGGACGATATTTATAAAGGCTAAAAATACAGGTAAGTGCATGGCATTTGGCGTAAGCGCCGGGCTTGAAGGAGAGGCAGTCAAGGGCATGAGTTTTGCCAAAAAGACATCTATCGGGGACATAAAGCCGGATGAGGAAAAAACAGTCTCTATAGATATATCCGCAGATGAGGATATTTTAACGAAAGATGTTAAATTAAAGGCAACCCTTATAGAGTCAGGGGGCTTTGACTCCCAGCCAGTGATTTTATCCTTTAAGACGGGCATGCTTATCCCGCCTGTCTTACAGATTGCAAAAGTGGATATTGAGGACTCTTAGGGAAGAAGGGTCATCACAAAGGGCAAGGAGACTAATATAACCCTTACAATCCAGAATGCAGGCAGCGGCGCGGCAAAAGGTGTGGTAGTTGCAATAGAGGCAGGTGACCCCAATGTAAAGATATTCGGCGATAATAAGGCAGTCATAGGCACGCTGAATCCGGGCGAGTCAAAAAAGGCTGTTTTCAGCATAGCGGTTACACAGAGATATAGCGGCGCCGAAGCCCTGCCTGTGGTCTTCAGCATAGATGAGGAGCGGAAGAGGTTTTCCCTGAGACCTGACATAAGGCTTGCCCTTAACAAGGAGGCTCCTGAAATAAAGGTCGTGAAGGTGGAGGCTAAAGAGACGCCGATTGTCAAGGTAGGGAATGTTGAGGATATAAATATTATCCCCTCACTACTGGCATCGCAGAAGGTGATAGGGGATAACGATATTGCTGTGATAATAGGCATAGAGAGGTATCAGGGGATACCAAAATCAGATTATTCTTACGGTGATGCAAAACTGGTAAAGGGTTATCTGACAGCGCTTGGTTTTAAGGAAAGGAACATAGAATTCATTGCAGATGAAAGGGCAACTCAGTCAAGCATAAAGAAAACTGTAGAAACATGGCTTCCGAACAGGATCAAGAGCGACAGTAAAGTAGTAATCTATTATTACGGCCATGGAGCGCCAGAACCAAAAACAGGAGACGCCTATATAGTGCCTTTTGACGGAGACCCGAATTATCTTGAAGATACGGGATACTCTTTAAAGCG
>JACRGY010000159.1 GCA_016212165.1 Nitrospirota bacterium | reverse complement strand
TTTTACTATCCTTGAAAGGTCGCTTACATCCTTAACGAGAAAGTTATATTTTGTACAGGGCCTTGTGATGCCGACAATATCAGCCTCCTGAAAGGCATCATTTCCAATAAGCATGGTCGGCACCTGTCCTGAAAATACAACCATAGGTATGGAATCCATCGAGGCGGTTGCAATGCCGGTTACGGTATTCGTAGCTCCGGGGCCGGAGGTAACCAGCGCCACGCCTGTTTTTCCTGACGCCCTTGCAAAGCCGTCTGCTGCGTGAACAGCGCCCTGCTCGTGCCTTGTGAGGATTAAGTTCAGGTCTTTATTTTCATAAAGGTGGTCAAATATATTGAGTACAACACCGCCGGGGTAACCGAAGATGTACTTCACGCCCTCTTTCTTCAAGCTTTCAATCAATATCTCTGCGCCTGTTATCTTGTTATGCATAGGCCTCTTTGCTCCTTTTCGCCTCATCGAATCTGACGAGTCAGATAAAAATTTAGATAATTTTAACATAAAACATCGTGAAAATGTCTATAAGTATCAATAAATTCTGGATAATTTGCTAAGGGGTATATCTGTGTTTATCTTGTCATTCCGGCTTGTCCGGAATCTTTCTTTGTTTTCGGATGGATTCCCGACGCGCTACCTTGCGGGAATGACAAATTGAGAGACCTTTACTTAATGACCACAGATTTGATTATTGGAGGCCATGAGAAATTGCTTTTTCCTACTTCATCACTGCCCCGCTGCCTGCTGAACTCACCATCCTTGCATATCTTGAAAGATAGCCTTTTGTTATCTTCGGCTTCGGAGCCTTCCATTTACCAAGCCTGTTTTTAATTTCTTTATCGGACAGAAGAACATCAATCTTTCTGTTTGGGATATCAATCTTAATCCTGTCGCCATCTTTAAGGATTGCAATTACCCCGCCTTCCATTGCCTCAGGTGATATGTGCCCTATGCAGGGGCCTCTTGTTCCGCCTGAAAATCTTCCATCTGTTATCAGGGCAACTGATTCGCTCAGGCCCATTCCTGCAATAGTCGCAGTCGGAGAAAGCATCTCTCTCATGCCGGGGCCGCCTTTCGGGCCTTCATACCGTATTACAACAATATCGCCTGCCTTTATCTTTCCATTCAGGATTGCCTTCATGCCTTCTTCCTCTGAATTGAACACCTTTGCCCTGCCTTCATACTTCATCATGTTCTTGCTCACGGCAGACTGCTTGACAACAGCCCCGTCAGGCGCAAGGTTGCCTCTCAGGATCGCAATGCCGCCTTCTTTGTGATATGCCCTATTCAGAGGCCTTATGACATTTTCATCTGTCACCTCTGCGGAATCTGCAATCTCGAATATCTTTTTGCCGCTGACAGTTATATTATTATTCAGATTTCTTCTTAACCTTTTCATTACAGCAGGGATTCCTCCTGCCCAATCAAGGTCTTCAAGGTAATGCTCGCCGCCCGGAAGCATGTTTGCAAGATGAGGCGTCTTCTTGCCTAATTTATCAAATGTTTCTAAAGGCAGGGCAACACCTGCGTCATTGGCTATAGCAGGGATATGAAGGACTGTATTTGTCGAGCCGCCCAACGCAAGGTCCACCATTATTGCATTTTCAAATGCCTTCCCTGTCATTATCTTCCTTGGCGTAATATTCTTCTTTACAAGTTCAACAATACGCTCTCCGCTGGCAAAGGCAATCCTTCGCTTGTCAGCAGATACGGCAAGCGCGGTTGCGCATCTTGGAAGGCTCATTCCCAGCGCCTCTGTAACACACGCCATTGTATTGGCAGTGTACATCCCCTGACACGAGCCTGCACCGGGACATGCGCACATCTCAAGAGCTTCGAGTTCATCGTCCTTTATCAGGCCTTTTTTATATTTTCCGATTGCTTCAAAGGTATCATTAACCAGAGATAATCTCCTGCCTCTCAGGTGTCCTGAAATCATGGGCCCTGCGGTAACAACTATTGAGGGTATATTTATCCTTGCAGCAGCCATAAGCATCCCGGGAGTAATCTTGTCACAATTCGTAAGGAGCACAAGCCCGTCAAGCTGATGCGCCTGGGCAATTGACTCCACCATATCTGCTATCAGCTCTCTTGACGGCAATGAATAATGCATCCCTGAATGTCCCATTGCAATGCCGTCACAGATGCCGGGAATGCCGAAAAAGAAAGGATAGCCCCCGCCTGTATGTATGCCTTTTTCTATAAACCTCTCAAGGTCCCGCATCCCTATATGGCCCGGGATGATATCAGTAAAGCTTGTCGCAACCCCGATAAATGGTTTTTTCATTTCACTCTTCGGAATACCGGTTGCATAAAGAAGCGCCCTGTGCGGAACACGCTCCAGCCCCTGCTTAATGATTCTGCTTCGCATAAAAAAATACCCCTTTCTTCTTAGTTCCTAAGTTCCATAGTGCAAAAGTTCAAAGGCTTCAGGCTTCTGCTCTTCTGCGCTTCTTTCCTAATTAACTGAATGGTTCTTCCTGTAATCCCTTATAAGTTCTGCCATCCTGTCTTTTCTGCTGAGTTTTAATTTTTGAATCCGTTTTCTTTCGATTTCCTCTTCCGGCGTAAGGTAAACTTTTTTGTCCATCTCTGAAAGCGTTTTTTCAAAATTCCTGTGCTCTTCACCAAGTTTTTTGTACTCCTCGCTCTCCTTTAAAAGAATCTCTGATATCTCCTGTTCTTTTAACATTACCCGCCCTCCTTTTCAATTATATTTTCCGCTAACTTATATGAATTTTCTATACAGTCATTTAAGCTGATACCCCTGTATGCATTGCCTGTGAGATACAGGCCTCTATGCTTTGAAAGCAAATCATCAATCGCCTTAAGCCTGTTACTATGGCCTATATTATACTGCGGAATTGCCTTTTCGTGCCTGTATATCCGCACAAAATCAGGCTGGGCCTTTATACCCATAATATTTTTCAGTTCTTCTGCAACCGTGCCTGCAAGCCTGGTGTCATCCTGCACTGCAAGCCCGGATGCCCTGGCGCCTCCAACCATGCTCCTTAAAAGCACATAACCTTCAGGCGCCCTGTTCGGAAATATGCTCGAATCCCACAGCGTGCCAAGTATTTTACTTTTCTCTCTGTAAGGAATGAGAAAACCAAAACCATTCAATTGATGAGAAATCCTCTCTTTCTTATATCCAAAACATACAACCGAGACAGCCGGGTACGATATCTCTGCTATTACAGAGGAAAGCCTCTTATCAAAACCCTTTAACATCTCTGATGCTGAATATGCAGGAGATGCAATGGCCACTACCTCCGACTCAACAATTGAGCCGTCAGAAAGGTGAACAGCATAGCCCTTCCCTTTTTTCTCAACAGCGGCGACCTTGCTTCCTGTCAACAGTCTTGCAGCAAGTGATTTTTTCAGGGAATCTATGACCATTCCCATTCCATCATAAAAAGAAGTGAGCACCCCTCCGGGGCCGGCGCCGACTTTTCCTTTCCCTGTTTTCCTGGCGTCTTTCTGCAAACTTATCATTCCCCTGATAAGGCTTCCGTATTTATTTTCAAGGTCATATATCTTCGGGAAACAGCTCTTAAGGCTTAAGGTCTCGGGATTTCCCGCATAAATTCCTGATGCCATAGGGTCAATGAGTTTTTCATAAGCCTCTTTCCCCAGCCTCCTTTTTGCAAACTCGGCAAGGGACTCATCGTCTGCTGTTCCTCTGGGCGCAAACATCTCATATATAATCCTCATACGGCCGTAAAGGCTCATGAGGTTAGATGTAAAAAACGAAACAGGAGATTCAGGCAGAAGATGCAATCTATTATCCGAGAAGATATACCGTTGCCGGGCCGCATCGCTGCTTCTCAGCGGATTAAGCAGGAGTTTAAGGCTGAGTTCAATTGTCTTTGGCTTATTGTCAAGAAAACCATTCACCCCGCCTTCGCAGAGAAAGCCGTCCACTTTTTCAGTCCATATCTTTCCTCCTGGTTTTTTCTCGGACTCGAATATTGTGAGTTCTGCTGATGGTTCCCGCTCAAGTATTGCATAAGCAAGCGAAAGGCCTGAAATCCCGCCGCCAACGATGACTATCCTATCCACTTAAGTTCCTTCACGTTTTTTATTATTATATCCCTCATTGCCTCAATAAAAACAGGGTGGGTATTTAAAGATTCAGTCCGTCTCAGGCAAAGCCCGAGTCCTTCTGCCATCTGCCTATATAATATATCAATTTCATAAAGCGTCTCAATATGGTCTGAAACAAAACTTATCGGAACAACAAGGATGTTCCTGACGCCTTTAGCTGCAAGTTCTTTCAGTTTTTCATCTGTTGAAGGCTCAAGCCATTTCACAGGCCCGCTTTTGGACTGATAACTAAGGTGCCATTTTATTTCAATCCGCCTGGCAATCCCATCAATTGTACCCTTAATATGCTGCACATACGGGTCTCCTTCATCAATAAATTTTTGGGGAAGGCTGTGCGCGCTGAAGAGAATGTGAATATCCGGTTCCATATCCTTTGCTCTAGGCTCTCTGCTCTCTGCAAATATGTCCATTCCTTTTCTAATCACGTCAACAAGCGCCTCTATATACAATGGATGATTAAACCATGACTCGATACAGGAGACTTCCATCTTGTATTTTGACGCAACTTCTTTGAACTTTGATAAAGACGAGCCTGTTGTTGCAAGAGAATACTGGGGATAAAGGCTGAGCACAATAAGCTTCCTTATTCCGGCATTATGGATTTCAGGGACCACTTCTTCTATCAAAGGATGCCAGTACCGCATAGCGACAAAGACTTTGACATCTGACAGCTGATTAAGCGCCTCTTCCAGCGCCTTTGCCTGGGCATTTGTAATATCAAGGATTGGAGATTTGCCGCCTATAAGACTGTAAAAACCCTCTGTCTTTTTATGCCTTGTTGTTGATATTAACCATGCAATGGGTTTCTGGAGGAATTCAGGCCCAAGCTTGATAATCTGCCTGTCTGAAAAAAGGTTGTAGAGAAACGGCTTGACAGCCTGAAGTGAATCAGGCCCGCCCAGGTTAAGAAGCAAAACGCCTATGGTTTCCTTCGCAGTCTTGTCTCCCAATATAAATCCTTTGGCTTACATCTTTAGGCTTACCTTAATCTTATTGCTATTCTTTCCTGCCGTACTTATGCACTGCTTCAACCATTGCTATCGCGTTTTCAACCGGAGTCTCCGGCAAAATCCCGTGGCCGAGATTGAAGATATGTCCTTTTGCAGCCCCTGCCTTTGCCAGTATATCCTGAACTCTTTCTTCTATCTGCTCCCTTGGAAGGAAAAGCGCGCATGGGTCGAGATTCCCCTGAACAACAACCTTCTTCCCGAGTTTGCCCACCGCATCTTTCATATCAATCCGCCAGTCAATGCCGATAACATCAGCCCCTGATTTTTTGACCTCTTTTATAATTCCGGCACAATCGTTGGCAAAATATATAACCGGGATTTCAGGGTGCTGCCTTTTAAGCGCAGACACAATCTTCTTAACATAAGGAAGCTCGAATTCCTTATAATCGAAAGGTGAGAGTATGCCGGCCCATGAATCAAATATCTGGACTGCCTGAGCGCCAGCGCTTATCTGGCTTGACAAATAAGAAATAACAGTCTTTGTCAGTTTTTTCATAAGGTAATTAAAAAGGCCGCTGTTTTGAAACATCATTTTCTTTGTATTAAGAAAAGTCTTTGAGCTTCCGCCTTCAATCATATATGTGGCTAAAGTAAACGGAGCGCCTGAAAACCCGATTAAAGGCACTTTATTTTCGAGTTCTCTCCTGAGTATCTTTATTGCATCGAGGACAAAAGACATCGAGTCCTCAGTATCAGGAATAATCAGTTTCTCAACAGCAGATTTACTTCTTACAGGCTCACCCAGTACCGGCCCTTTTTTCTCGGAAAATTCCAGATGCATGCCCATTGCCTCAACAGGAATTAAGATATCAGAAAAAAGTATTGCGGCATCAACGCCAAGGATATCAACAGGCTGAAGCGTAACCTTTGCTGCAAGTTCAGGGGTCTTGCAGAGCGTGAGAAAATCAACCTGCCCCCTGACTGCCTGATACTCAGGCAGATATCTGCCTGCCTGGCGCATAAGCCAGACAGGGATGTACTCTGTTTTTTCGCCTCTGCACGCCTTTAGAAATGTATTGTTCATTTTACCACCTTCTTTTTCAGTTTTATTGGTGTATATCCGCAGAAGGGCTCTTCCTCAAGATAATCTCCGTAAATAGAATATGCCCTTGCCCGGCAGCCTCCGCATACATTTATGTATTCGCAGGAGCCGCATTTCCCTTTATATTTTTTGAAATCACGCAGTTCTTTGAAAAGTTCTGAATTTTCCCATATATCCTTAAAAGACTGTTTTCTTATATTCCCTGCAGGTTTTGGAAAGTAACTGCACGGAAGCACATTCCCGTCCACGTCTATCAGGCATATTACCTGTCCTGCAATGCAGCCCTTGGCTCCTCCTGTTGAAAACTTCAGGGTCCTCTTCTCAAACTTCTCGCCTTCTTCTTTCGATTTTTGCAGGACTATCCTGTAATAATGCGGAGCGCAGGTCGGCCTGACAAGCATATCCTTCTCGCCCTTTTCCATCTGGTAATGCCATTCGAGGATTTCTTCATAGTCCTCTTTGGATATAAGCTCGTTCATTATCTCCTCGCCCCTTCCTGTCGGCACTATCATGAACATGTACCATGCAGTTGCGCCAAGTTCCTTGGCCAGCCTGTATATCTTTGGTATTTCTTCCTGATTTCTTTTTGTAAAGGATGAATTTATGATAAATTCTATGCCGTGTTCCCTGAAAAGTCTGGCAGCGTTTATTACTCCGGAGAATGCACCTTTCTGATTTCTGAAATTATCATGGACCGCCTCTTCAGAACCATCAAGGCTGAGAGAGACAATCCTGATTCCAGAACTTTTTATCTTTTCACATATCTCATCATTGACAAGGGTCCCGTTTGTCGCAAGGCACATCCTTAAGCCTTTGTCAGTGCCGTATCTGGCAATCTCAAAGACGTCCTGCCTTACCAGCGGCTCACCTCCCGAAAGGACCACAACAGGCTTTGCATAGCTCACGATGTCGTCTATAATCCTGAACGCCTCAACAGTCGAAAAATCAGGATGCCCTTTCGCCTCCGTCTCTGATGAAGAGCGGCAGTGAACACAACGGAGATTGCATCTTCTTGTTATCTCCCACGCTATCCATTTAGGTAAAAATTCCATTGTTTTATTATACCTTTATCTCTTTTAATTTTTCATCCCAGATGTTCTGTTCGATTACATCAAGCAGAGGTTTAAATGTTGACTGATCAAACGCTGATACAGAAACAGCATTATACCTGAGGGCTATAAGCCTTGCCTCATCACCGGCAAGCTTATCTATCTTATTAAAGACTATTATCCTTTTTTTATCGGAAAGGTTTAGTTCCCTGAGTATGCCTTCTACAGATTCTATCTGCTGTTCGAATCTCGGATTCGATATATCAACAAGATGAAGAAGCAGGTCTGCGTCCTGAAGTTCTTCAAGGGTTGACCTGAAAGCTGCCATCAGGTCCTTTGGAAGGTCTCTTATAAACCCAACCGTGTCAGTGATTATAATCTCTCTTTCTCTCGGAAACCTCAGCCGCCTGCTCGCAGTATCGAGTGTTGCAAACATCCTTTCCTCCACAAATACATCGCTTCTGGTAAGCGAATTCAGGAGAGTTGATTTACCCGCATTTGTATATCCTATGATAGAGACTATCGGGATTCTCCTTTCAACCCTTCTTTGCTTCCTTTGTTTTCTTGCCTCACTTAAGGATTTGAGTTCTTTTTCAAGAAGTATTATCCTGTCCCTGACGCGCCTCCTGTCTATCTCGAGTTTCATTTCTCCGGGGCCTCTTCCGCCGATACCCCCCATCAAACGGGACATTACCGTACCCTTGCCTGTTAATCTCGGAAGCCTGTATTTAAGTTGTGCAAGTTCAACCTGAACCTTCCCGTCCCTGCTGTGGGCGCGCCTTGCGAATATATCGAGTATGAGCTGTGAGCGGTCAATTACCTTAATCTCTGTAAGCTCTCCTATCGCCTTTACCTGCGATGGATTTAAATCCTGATCAAAAATAAGCAGAGTGGCTCCCTTATTGAGCGCATTGATTATTACTTCCTTAAGCTTGCCCTCGCCCATCAGATATCGCGGATTTATCTCTTTGGGCCTCTGGATTGCTTTATCAAGGACAAGCACATCACTGGAACCCGCAAGTTCCTCAAGCTCCTCCAGGGAATCCTCCTGCTCATACTTTGGCTTTTGAGATACGCTTATCAGGATTGCCTTCTCACGTGAATCTTTTTGAGCAAAACCCCGTCGCCTGTCCATCTCCTTTTCGAGTGACTCTATAAATAACGCAAAATCGAGATCAAACCGATAAAAATTTTCCGGAGATAAAACCTCTATCGGATTTTCTGAACCCTGCGGCATAAGATGCGCAACGTGGATATCTTCCGGCAGATTATTTTTTACTCCTATTGCAGCAATGATATCAAGCCTCAGGAGGGCAAGGTCTGTCAGGTCATCCTGGTTAAGCGGCTCATTTTTCAGGTGTGTATGTATAAGGCGAAGGCCGCGCAGGGCTTTTTTGCCAAGAGGAAAATCTTCAAGCCCCGGAATAAAGATGCCCTTTGCACCACCAACTATCACATGGGTTATCTTGCCGTCTCTTGTTGCGAGCAGGCCTATCTGCCTTCCAAGCTCTGAGGAAAGCTCCGCAAGGTATCTTGCAAGTTCAGGTATAACTATCTTATTACGGGGAATTTTCCGGCGATAAATTTTCTCGAGAGAATAAAGATGATTTCCCTTCAGGCCTGATATGTTACCGTAGAGAGATGGTATTTCCTAATCCTCCAAAAAATCTGATGCACAATGCAAGTCGGAGCGACCCTGCGCGGAGACCCGCTTCGGGATGCACGATACAGGATAATGCAAATCATACAGGATATATTGAATCCTGCATCGTGTATCATGAATCTTGAGTATCAAACCTTGAATTTCTGAAGCTCTGAGAGCAATGTTTTTGCCTCTTCCTCCATTGATTTTATTGCCGTATTCATGGTATTTACAAGGCTAACAGATTCGCCCGCAATCTTTTTTATGCTTTCAATAGATGTTACTATTTCCCTGCTTCGCTCTCTTTGGTTAGCTGTTGCACCGGCTATCTGCTCTGCCTGATGAGACACATTTCCTATGGTTTCTGAAATCTGCTTGCTTCCGCTGGATTGTTCGCCTGTTGCATTCCTGACATGATGTGATAATTCCTTTATCCGCTCTACGGCTTCTATAATTAATTTACTGCCTTTATTTTGCTCTTTCGTTGCCTTGGAGATATGATCTACCTGTTCACTGATGCTCGTGATAGCCTCTGTTATCTGCTTTATAACATAAGCCTCTTCTGTTGTTGCCCTTTGTATTATCTTTGCTTTTTCTGTAGAGAGATGCGAACTATCGAGAATGCTCTTCAGCGCTACATTTACTTCCCTGACAAGCTTTGCGCCTTTTTCAACACTGCCTATGCCTTTTTCCGCCATCTCAACGCTTGCCCTTGTTTCAGACTGTACAGAGTCAACAAGGCTTGCTATCTCTTTTGTAGATAAAGATGTCTTTCCCGCAAGGCTTTTTATCTCATCTGCAACTACGGCAAAAGACTTCCCGTGCTCTCCTGCCTGTGCCGCCAATATTGCTGCATTAAGGGCCAGAAGGTTTGTCTGGTCCGCAACCTCGGCTATGACATTAAGTATCTGGCCTATCTCCTCCGACCTTTTCCCGAGACGGTTTATGACCTCAGCCAGCGCCCCTACGCTCTGCTTTATATCATCCATACCTTTTATAGCGGCATTTGCGGCATTCATGCCTTTCTCCGACGCCTCTACCGTAACCTTTTCTGCAAGGGCAACTGATTCAACAGCATTATTCTCAACTTCCTTTACAGCACTGTTTATCTCTGTCAGGGATGAGGCAGTTTCCTCAGAAGATGCCGACAGCAGCTCAAGGCTTTCAGCAATCTCTTTTATGGTTGCAGCCATCTCCTCGATGGAAGAAGCAGCGTCAGATGCAGAAATCGAGAAAACATTTGCGCTTTCAGCAACCTTTTCTATGGAAGTTGCCATCTCAATTATTGCAGATGATGTCTCCTCGGAAGAAACGGAAAGGCTCTCGGCGCTCATTGCAACAGAAGATATTGAGTTATCAATTTCTTCTATAAAACCAGCGGTTTTTTCTATTGTATTATGTTGCAGATTAGCTCCCTTCAAAACCTTATCAGAAGCAGAGGCTATATTCACCGTACCATCTGAAACACTGTCCGTGACAGACCTGATCCTCATAAGCATATCTTTAAGATTTGACGCCATTCTGTTAATTGCCCTGCCAAGAGAGGCAATCTCGTCTTCCCCTTTGGCCTCTATATCAATTGTAAGGTTACCTGACGCTATCTGTCCCGCAGCCTTCTCCATATTCATAATAGGTTTTGTAATAAATTTAGAGACGGAAAAAGACACCAATACCAGAGACAGCAAAAAACTTAAGGCAGATACACCAAGCGCCAGGAATATAAGGTTGTAAATCTGGGCGTTTACCGAACTGGCCTTGATGCCTACACGGAGCGCTCCAACCTGCTTATTATCAGCGCCTTTTAACGGCAGTGACAGGTCGTAGAACGAATCATATTTCTGTATTAGCTTCACCGATGAAGAAGCGGCATTCAGTGTTACTTTGTCCTGAAGCTCCCTCCCCACCAATGATAAATCACTATGGAACAATACCTTGCCTTTTGTATCAATTACCATAGAATATGCTATATCCTTGTCTCTCGTTACGAGTTCCTGAAGTTTTTCACTTGCGCCTTCAATATATTCAACGGGAATTCCCAAATTTAATGCTTTCCCTATTTCCCTCTGCATCCCTTCAGCAATAGCGGTTGTCTTTGAATGGATAGCGCTTTTAAACTTATCCGCTGCAAAAAACGTAAGAACAGCAGTGTTTATACCGAGAGTAAGGAAAAGCACAACGGCGATTACAAGAACGGATTTTTTCTGAAGATTCAACTTTAATTTCATCTATGACTTTCTTGTTGTTTTGTTATTGTACCCTGTTTGCTTTATACTGTCTACTATCTACTATTTTATGACCTTTGTCGCAGATGTCAAGGTATCAAACGGAACTTTAAGATCAATTGTTGTAGTCTCTTTAAGGTTGATAATCATTTCTATCCTCTTGGGGGATTCCATAGAAACAGTTGATGCCTTCGCACCTCCAAGAATTTTTGATGCCATTTCAGCAGCCTCTTTTCCCTGCTCCTGAGGAGACGCTGCAATTGTCAATATTATGCCCCTGTCCTCACCACCGCTTATAGTAGTAGCTGTTGGTATCTTACCTTTACGGGCGACCCCCACAACATTATCAACACACTGCATTGCGCTGCAGCTTGTAGTAATAAACAAGGCATCAACATTGGATATCTTTGCTGCATCACCAAACCTTTTTATATTGAATTTTACCGACTGGAATCCAAACTGCCCTTCGAGGTTTTTAACTTCTTCAGCCTGTCTTACTGTATCTTTCTCAGCATCATTATATACAACGCCTAATTTCGAGAAATTCGATATCCCCTTAAGGTTTTTAATAACACTTGCAACAGGCACCTTTGAGCTAATCCCTGTTACATTTTTCCCTGTTATACCCACCGCCTGCGGGTCATAAACTCCTGCAAACACAACGGGGATTGCAGACGACTCGTGGACAACAGCAAGGGTTGCAGGCGCGCCATAAGCCACTATAACGTCAGCATCTATGGCAATGAGTTTCCTCGCTGCGTTTGTCCATGACATGGCCTCGGGAGAGGGTGTCTGGAGAACAACATTAACCTTGCCGGGGCCAAAACCATGCTCAGACAGCCCAGCAAGAAATGCCTTATGAATGGCCTTGTAATACGGTATGTCCCCTGTCATGATAACGCCTATGGTTTTTTCAGCAGCATAGGCTTGCACCACAGCAACAGATAATAAAGCAGTTATAATTGCAATCAGAATTATATGTCTTTTCATAATGTTAAACCGGCTCCCTGGTTATACCGATAGAGAAACTTAACGGTATCACCATTTTTTCGAAATGGTAAGCAATATAATCCGCGCTATTCCGTTTTTGGCGTCATCGTATGGATTGTCAATCATGTCTTTGAAATTATTGTACCTATATTTTAATCCTACGGCCCAATCACCCTTAAGCCTGTACTCACTGCCGAATGCATATACCGTTTCCTTAACCTTCAACTCTGAAAAAGATGCAACAGAAACCGGACGCGTAGTGTTTGAAATGCCAGGATAGAAACTGCCCCTGCCCTTTGTCTGGCTCGCCTCGGCATTGATATCCACGTTCTTTTTGGCCGCATAATTCAGAGTAAGCGCATAGCTGTTGGCTGTATCCTTATACGGCACATTCCTGTCGAGCTGGGGATTCCCGGCAGTGTCATTGTATGCGAGATCCTGCACAATCCTGTTATGCATATACGCATAACTTGGAGTTACAGAAAGGCGTTTGAACAACATAAATGTAACACTTCCAAGGACTCTGTTCCTGAAGGCAGTTCTGTTTTCTGCTTTTACCGCTGAAAACGTGCCGCTGCTCGTCACATAATGGATGTCATGCCTTTTTTCCTTTACGGCATTATAACTGAGCATTGCGCTGGCCCAGTTAAAAGGAACCCACGACAATGAGGCGCCGGCATAATTTGAACGATTAGGCTGGGTGTTATGAGCAGGGTTATGAATATCCTGATGTTCATACTTTGCCTTGAGTGTCAATTTCTTCGTGAGCCTTGCATTGGCAGAAAGGGTCGCATCTCTGCGCGTTGTTTTCCCTGTCATCTTCCACGCATCATCGTTCTTTCTTTCGGTCTGCTCATATGTGTAACCTGCATTCAGCCCTAATCTTGCAAGTGGCCTGTATCGCACAATTCCCGATAATGTATCTGTCTGTGATGAGAGGGACGGCCTTATGCCTGTGGCAGAGGTTGTGTAGGCAGAATATCCTAAATATCCTGCAGGGAGTGAAGAGGGATTTTCGAGGTCTGCCTCTTTGTGTTTATACCTTGCAACAATTGTCATCCTGTTATAGGGGATATATGTTACCTCTGCAGAGCCTGCAAAATAATCAGCTGTTGCTCCGCTGTCTCTATTTTTCTTGTCTGTCTGAGAAATGGTTGCAGCAGCAACAAGCCTTCCTGTATAAGAGGTATGGAGCTTCAGTGTGTTTGTAGAACTCTTCAGGTCTGGAACAAGATTGTGCGGATATGTGCCAGCCGCCCGTACTACAGTCGTGCAGGCTGCGGTAGTGCATGCCCGGTTATAGTTTTCCGAAGAAATCCTGTCGCCTCCGGAGTCAAACCTTTTTTCTCCATGTGAAAGATCAACCTCAACAGGCCCGACATGGCTGTTAGCCCCGATTGTGATATCCTTCATGTCCCATTTTATATATTTTTTCTGTGATGTTCTTATAATAGCGGCAGAATTACTGGTAAAATATCCTGCTCCTCCCATAAACCTCTGCTGCATGTCGCCATTTTTGTTTAGGAACCTTCCGTCCAGATAGACATGAAACGGAAAATCAGGGGTCTTAAACCTTAAAAAAATATTATTCAGGCCGCCCTCAACGCCATATTGTTCACCCCTATCCCTGACAGCGACCCCAGGGCTGGCTGTTGCCGGATTCAGGTCTATCAGGCTGATATTATCAAGATTATGGAAAAGGGTGCGGTTCGTGCCCCGGAACAAAACTAAATCCTTATAGGAATAACCCATATCTATGAAATAATCCTTTTTATTAAGTACGTCAGCCTCTAAATGAAGCCTGTGAGGAAAGGGGAATGCCCTTATCTCCCCGCCTATAACCGGAGAGGAATGCAGATATTCAAATTCTCCCGCCTTTTCAGAACCACCGAAGCTAACTAATCTGTATCCCATGAACCCATAAAACTCAGGCTTTACCTCTGGGAAATGGTATATCTCAGCTTCTGTTTCAGTTGTTTCCGTCTCTTCTGCAAAAACTGAGCTGTTAAAAATAAACAGGACTGAAAATAATAAAATTAAAATCTTTTTCATTGTGTAAACCTCCCCTTGCCTCTTGTTGCAGAGGGAATATCTGTGCCGTGAATGCTCGAATGACAATCTGTGCAGTTCGTATAGTATGATGCTTTCGATTCACTTGTAGATGCGCTCCCTGTCCTGTGCCCTTCATGGCACTGAAGACAGAGAAAAGGCACCCGGACATTAAGCAGATAATTGTTTATCGAGCCATGAGAACTATGACAGCTGCTGCATTCCTCGGAATTATCAGCATGTTCAAATACAAACGGCCCTTCCTTTTCTGCATGGCACTGGGTGCAGGTTTCTTTTACTGTATTCTTTCTTAATGATTTTTCATTGGGCGTACCATGCGAATCATGGCAGTCAGTGCAGAAGACCTTCCTTTCTGATAACGGATGATGGCTCGGGAGAAGAAACTCTGCCTTGACTTCTTCATGGCATTTGGTGCACATATCTACTGTCTCCCTTGGTTTGACTTTCAGGTCTACCCCTGCATGAACCTTGTGGCAATCAGAACATGAAATATCATTCATTGCGTGCACACCAGCATTCCAGTTATGGAGGTTAAAGGTTGCATTTGCCGTATGGCACTTGAGGCATATGAGCGACAGCGCCTGCGAAGGAAGATTTTTGTAATCTATCAGTGTCTCATATTTGCACTTTGTCTCCTTCCCTTCTTTCCTGTCCTGCTCAACCTTTTCAGGAGTAATACCTTCTATGGCAAGGCTCCCCGGCCCGTGACATGATTCACAATCAACAACAGGCATCCCTGATTTTTTTGAGAGTTGGGCGCCCATTGTGCTGGCGTTAAAATCCTGCTTTATTTTATCGTGGGAGTGGCAGGCGGAAAGACATCTTGCTGTTCCAATATAGTCGGCATCGAGCCTGCCGGCTATCATCTTTTCATATTCTTTAATGGGCATAATAGGCTTGGATGACTTGAGTGATTCACAACCTAAAAAGATAAAAATAGATAAAAGAGAGAAAAGGAGTAAAATTTTCCTTGACTGGATCATACCCACCCCCAACAAAATTTGACTTAACTATAAAAAAATATATATATAATGTCAACAAAAAAACATCGGCTCCTCAGAATTTCTAAAATACCAAAAATATTCCAATTTAGTAAAATATAAAAATGATATCAGGAGAAGAAAGGGCCTGGGGAATTTTGAGCAGCCTTGACCCTTTGGATGTGTGCAGAAAAACGGGTGTTTCCTATAAAAATGGCGCTTATGTGCTAAGCTCATTTGGTATGGACTTTTCAGCCTCTCCCCGTGAAAGAATACTAAAGAATATCTCCTCCCCTGAGGGAGAGGGCTTACTAAAAAAATACAGCTACTTCTACAATCTCTCTGTCTTGTGTTATCTCATCAATGCAAAAGACATTCCACTGTCAGGCAGGCTTATAAAACCTTCGGATATTAAAGGAGGCTCTCTTTTCTTCAGGGGGACCCATGCGCTTCCGCTGGATAAAATCTCTGAAAAATATGGCTGTGATAAACCCGCGTTTATTGAAAAATCCCGAACCCTTAACGCCAAACTCCTGAATTATGGCGATGCCTCGGTTGAACTGCTGCCCGTGCCGCGTATTCCTGCAACATTAATCCTCTGGCTTTCTGACGACGAGTTCCCTGCAAGGGCAGACCTGCTCTTTGATTCAACATGTGAACAGCACCTGCCGCTTGATATTATGTGGTCAATTGCCATGTTAAGCACGCTGGTGATGCTATGAACCGTTTATGAACCGCAAGCTCATTGAGAAGATAAACAACCTCACATCAAAAGAGAACGGCGCTGTATTAAAAGAGCCGGGCGGCAGGATAAATATCTGTCTTGTCTATCCCAATACATATCATGTCGGCATGTCCAATCTCGGATTTCAGGGTATCTATACACTTCTGAACGAAAGAAATGACGTATTATGCGAACGGTCGTTTTTCCCTAATGATGAGGATATCGAAGAATATGCCAGGACCAAAACAGAACTTTTTTCAATGGAATCCAAAAGGCCGCTGAACAGGTTTGATATAGTAGCATTTTCAGTCTCATTCGAAAACGACTATCCAAATATCCTTAAAATTCTTGAACTTTCAAACATATCGCCCAGGGCGGCTGACAGGAAGGCCTCTCAGCCGCTGATTATTCTCGGAGGAGCATGCGCATTTTTCAACCCTGAACCCCTCGCAGATTTTTTTGATATATGTTTTGTTGGCGAGGCAGAGGAAATGTTGCAGGAGTTTCTTGAGGTATACAGGGAATCAGAAACAAGGGCGGACCTATACAAAAAGGCCAGCCATATAGAAGGTGTTTATGTGCCAAAATTCTATACCGCTAAATACAACAACGGGATACTACAAAGAGAATCCTCAGAAAATGCTCCTGAAAAAATAAAAAAACAATACATCAAAGATATTTCATCCAACAGGTTCAGGCCTTCAATAATAACCCCTGAGACGGAATTTTCCGGGATGTATCTTATTGAGGCAATGAGGGGCTGCCCGTGGCAATGCAGATTCTGCGTTGCAGGGCACATCTATAATCCGCCACGGAAAAAAGAATTAAATGCCATTAAACAAGAAATTAACGTGGCACTAAAAACTACAAAAAGAGTCGGATTGATAGGCCCATCCCTTACAGATTATCCATTCGCCAGGGATGTCCTTGAACTCGAGGGAGTAGATTTTTCTATTACATCATTAAGGGCAAGCCGGAAAAGCGCCGAACTTGCAGGTTTGCTGAAGGGGCATAAGAGCATTTCTATTGCACCTGAGGCAGGGACAGAAAGGCTAAGAAGGGTAATCGCTAAAAAAATAACAGAAGATGATATTATTGAGACATCAAAATTAATTTTTGCAGAGGGTATTGAAAACCTCAGGCTGTATTTTATGGTCGGCCTGCCGACAGAGACAGATGAGGATATAAAAGGGATTGTTGAGCTTGCAACAAAAATAAGGGCTTGCTCTAAAAAAGGCGGTTTAACCCTTACATTGAGCACCTTTGTGCCAAAATCATTCACGCCATTTCAGTGGCACCCCATGGAAAAAATTGAAATTGTAAAAGACAGAATCAAGACGATTAAAAAGCTTTTATTGCCGATAAAAGGCATAAGGGTATTTCACGATGTTCCTAAATATGCCTATATGCAGGGGCTATTTTCTATGGGTGACAGAAGGATTTCAGGGGTTTTGGAAGCCATGCTTAAAATCCATGACTGGAGAAAGGCCTGCATTGATTCAGGCATAGACCCTGATTTTTATATAATGAGGAAGAAAGATTTCACGGAAGCCCTGCCCTGGGATTTTATTGATTCAGGAATATCAAAAGAAAAACTATGGGAAGAGTATCAGAAGGCGCTGAAAAAGGCTTGAAGCACTCAAGACAGCTTCTGGTTCTGAAGAATTCTGAAGAAGACTTAAAAGAAAATTAAAAACAAACTGCGGCTAATCAACGATATTTTCCCCTGATGTCCTTTCCGCCTCAACAGACCTCCGATTTTTATGCCAAAAAATATATGCTAAAACAAGAACTATACACCCGCTTATTATGTAGATACTCCACTGCTTGCTGTAAGCAAAAACCATTTCTTTGTTATTTCCGACCAGATAACCTATATACGCAAGTATCAATACCCAGATCCCTGCGCCTGCTGACGTATAAAAACAGAATTTTTTCATGTCCATCCTGGCAAGCCCTGCGGGGAAAGATATGTAATGCCTGATGCCAAGTATAAGCCTTCCTACAAATGTGCTGATACTGCCGTGTGACTGAAAAAACTGCTCTCCCTTTTCAAAATGGCTTTTAGATATACCAAAATATTTACCATACTTCAATATAAATGGCCTTCCGAAATAAACAGCTATAGCATAGTTAAAAAGCGCTCCGAGCAGGCTCCCTGCTGTTCCTGATATTAACACGCCTCCCCAATGCATCTGCTTCTGCGCAATTAGATACCCGGCAGGAGGGATTACAAGTTCAGAAGGCAACGGAATAAAAGTGCTTTCAATGAACATCAAAAACACAATCCCCGTATATCCCATAGTACCGACCACATCAACAAGCCAGCTAAAAATTGCATGCACCATTTAGTATATTAACACATCATCCTTTTTCCTGTTTAATTAACCCCTTTTGCAGTAGGGGAAATTGCCGGTGCAAATCCATGGTGCCTGAGAAAACGCCTCATCCTGTTTTTTTCCCAGAAAAAAAGATTTAATTTACCGTCCGGCACAGGAACAAGCACAAAACCTGATGCAAAGTCAGCCGGCACTCTAAAAACCCCATTTTCCTGGATAACTTCTATGCCAGCCAATGTTTTCATCTTATCCTCCTTTCTTAATTGTTTATACCTTACTTATAAACATGCAACTACAATGCCAATTCTGATTGAAATATGACAAAAATTATTATTTATAATCAATAACTTATAAGTTTTATTCGTTAGGCATAAACATCAAGCTTTTAAAAACAAACTTAAACTGTCTCTTTTTACACACATATGCCTCTTTTTACACAGTGCTTCCTGGATACCTCAAGTATGTGCAGAGACCTAATGCCTCATTGCAATACACTGCCATCAGAATTGCCGGATATAAATAATATAAACCAAATGTTTATATACTACCATTAACTATTAGTAAATTAATGATTTTATTGCTAAGGTTTATGCACTTTACTTAACGGCGCAACGCAAAGACTTCCTTCATTCCGTCCCTATTTTTCACTAACTGAGAGGTTTCCGCATAAGCTTATTGGCATTTTTTATAGAAAATATCCTTAAAAGTATTGAAATTTTCTGTCTTTCTAAGGTATCTTATTTATCCGAATTAAATTCCTTGTGTCTGGAGGACATTGGTAATGGCAAAAAAGACAGCTAAAAAATATGTTTATTTCTTTGGCAGCGGAAAGGCAGATGGCAGGGGGGAGATGAAAGACCTTCTCGGAGGTAAGGGAGCCGGCCTTGCCGAGATGACAAATCTTAAAATCCCTGTGCCTGCTGGTTTTACAATAACAACGGAAGCCTGCAATGAATATTTCAAAAACAAGAAAAAATATCCCGCCGGCATGTGGGAACAGGTTCTTGCAAGCCTTAAAAAAGTAGAAAGAACAATGGGCATGAAATTTGGCGATTCAACTAACCCTCTTCTGGTATCTGTCCGCTCAGGCGCAAAATTCTCCATGCCGGGCATGATGGACACTGTACTCAACCTGGGCCTCAATGAGACCACAATTAAAGCCATCATAAAAAAGACGAAGAATGAAAGATTTGCATACGATGCGTTCAGAAGGTTCATCACAATGTTTGGAAGCATTGTCATGGGCGTTGACAGGCAGAAGTTCGAAAAAGCAATCGAAGAGATGAAGGCAAGAAAAGGGGTCCATCTTGACACGGACCTTACATCTGCTGACCTTAAAAATCTGGTTGACGAATTTAAGATTATTTACAAAAAAAATACATCAGAGAATTTTCCGTCTGACCCATATGAACAACTTAAAAAAGCCGTTAATGCAGTTTTTGGCTCATGGTTTGGAGACAGGGCAGTAAAATACAGAAAACTTAACGGCATACCTGAAAACCTCGGCACCGCATGTAATGTACAAACAATGGTCTTTGGAAATATGGGTGAAAATTCAGGCACAGGCGTCGGCTTCACAAGAGACCCCTCCACGGGCCAGAATAAGTTTTTTGCAGAATGCCTTATAAATGCTCAGGGCGAAGATGTTGTCGCCGGCATAAGAACACCGCTTCATATCAACGAACTCAGGAAAAGGCTTCCAAAGGCTTATAACGAGCTTGACAGGATATACAAAAAGCTCGAAAGACACTATAAAGACATGCTTGATATAGAGTTTACTGTTCAGGAAGGCAAACTCTATATGCTTCAGACAAGAGTTGGCAAAAGAACAGCGGCATCAGCCCTCAGGATAGCCATTGACATGGTAAAAGAAAAAATGATTGATAAAAAGACCGCTGTGCTGAGAATTGACCCGCAGCAGCTTGACCAGCTCTTACATCCGATGATAGACCCCAGGGCCAAGGCCAATATCATTGCAAAAGGGCTTCCTGCATCACCCGGGGCTGCTGTTGGAAAGGTTGTGTTCACAGCAAATGATGCAGAAAAGGCCGCTGAAAAAGGCGAAAAGGTTATCCTCGTGAGGACAGAAACCTCACCCGAGGATATCGGGGGCATGCACGCTGCACAGGGCATTCTGACTGCACGTGGCGGCATGACATCCCATGCTGCCGTTGTGGCAAGGGGAATGGGCAAATGCTGTGTTGCGGGCTGCGGCGCTATAAACATAAACGAGAGCCAAAGGATATTTACAGTGAACAACCTTGTCATTAAAGAAGGTGATTACATAACCCTAAATGGAACAACAGGAGAAGTAATAACGGGAGAAGCTCCGTTGATAACACCAGAACTTACAGGCGACTTCGGCATATTCATGAAATGGGTGGATGAATACAGAAAAATAGGCGTCAGGACAAATGCTGATACGCCGCATGATGCAGAGGTTGCAAGGAATTTCGGCGCAGAGGGAATCGGCCTCTGCAGGACAGAGCACATGTTCTTTGACCCTGAGAGGATAAGCGCTGTCAGGGAGATGATACTGGCTGATGATACAGAAGGAAGACAGGCAGCGCTGGCCAAGCTCCTTCCTATGCAGAAAGGAGACTTTAAGGGAATATTCAAGGCAATGAAAGGGCTTCCCGTTACTATAAGGCTCCTTGACCCTCCGCTCCATGAATTCATCCCGCATACTGATGAAGAACTGAAAATACTTGCTCACCATCTTGAAGTCCCATTTGACAAGCTTAAGACAAGAAGCAAGGTGTTGCATGAATTCAACCCTATGCTGGGCCACAGGGGATGCAGGCTTGGCATAACATACCCTGAGATATACGCAATGCAGGCACAGGCGATAATGGAAGCTGCCTGTGAACTCCAAAAACAGAAGGTCAGGGTAATACCCGAGATAATGATACCTCTCGTAGGACATGTAAACGAGCTCAAAATAATGAGGGAACTTGTCATCAAAGTTGCAGACGATGTACAGAAGAAGTACAAAATAAAAGTCGCCTACACAGTCGGGACAATGATAGAGCTTCCCCGCGCTGCAATAACAGCAGACGAAATTGCGGCGCAGGCGGACTTCTTCTCATTCGGAACAAACGACCTCACGCAGACAACATTCGGCCTTTCAAGGGACGATGCCGGAAGGTTCCTGCCCTTCTATGTTGAAAAAGGCATACTTGAGGACGACCCCTTCATAACACTTGATAAGGGCGGCACAGGCCTTATGATGACAATCGCAATAGAGAAAGGCAGAAAAGTCAGGAAAGACCTCAAGATGGGCATATGCGGCGAGCACGGCGGAGACCCAAGGTCTGTTGAGTTCTGCCACAAGATAGGGCTTAATTATGTAAGCTGTTCTCCTTTCAGGGTGCCTATTGCAAGGATTGCAGCAGCACATGCGGCATTAAAAGAAAAAATGGGAGGCAAAGACCTCAGCAAGTCAACAGTTTAAAAAAACTACCGATGTATGTTTAGTATAAACTTAAAAAAGGGGCAGATGGGATTTCATCTGCCCTTTTTATTTTAAGCTATTCACTGCTAAATGGGTTCTGACATGGAAACTCTTAAAAGATTTGCATCAGCCGGCAGGGTTAAGTTTATGAAAGGCATTTGACCTCAAAGGCCTTGAAAGCGTGTATATTATGTGGTCGTTTATCATGTTTGAAAGCTCAGACAGAAGATCCCTTGAAGGCTTTATCCTTCCTATTATGGAATCATCCCATTTGCTTAAACTCTCATAAAGCTTTACAGAACCGGGTGAGAGTTTTATATGCGGGTTCATCCCTGTTGCGCATTTTTCGCAGATGACAGACCCGTGCGCAATATAAAAACTGAAGCCTGCCTTTCCGCAGCGGCCACAGCCGTCAAGCCTCGGTGCATAGCCAATGAAATGGAGAAACCTTATCTTATACAGGATTATATCAAGCGGCACATTGCAATCCTTCTCCATAGACTTCAACGTATTAAGGAGAAGCTTAAAAATCTTTTTATTAGCTTCATGCTCAGGCAAAAAATTGACAGTAAGTTCAACTATCTCTGACACTTTAAGGAAACATTCCCATCTCTCTCTTAATGCCTGAAATGGCAGTATTATATCTGACTGTGTCAGTCTTGGAAGCCGCGTCTCTTCTTTCCCCCAGAATGATATCTTTGAGCATGTAAGCGGTTCAAGGCTGCTTCCGAATCTGCTCTTTATCTTTCTGGGGCTTTTGGCAAATGTATTTATAAGGCCGAAATCATAAGTGAGATGTGTTACTATGAGGTCTGCTTCTCCGAAGGGGAATGTTTTTAAAACAATGGCATTGGTTCTCTTTAGCATACAAACGTTATGGCGTTATTGTGCTGAGCGTTATAGCGATTCTTTTAACTCTGTAATGCTACATTACATTGCCGAAATCTTCAGGCTTTAAATTTTTAAGCCATTCCTCAAGTTCGTCAGTGCTTCTCTTTTCAAGAACGCTTTCCTCAACAAATATCGGCGCATTCACTCTCAGGGCAAGCGCAATTGCATCACTGGGCCTGGAATCTATTGATATTTCATTTTTGCTGTCGCTGAGAAATATAAGTGCATAATAGGTATTATCGAGTATCTCTGTAACAACAATCCTCGTTATCTTCATCTTCAGGTTATTAACCATATTCTTGATTAAATCATGGGTAAGCGGCCTTGGCGTTGCAACCTTTCCAAGCGCCAGTGCAATTGAATCAGCTTCGGGTTTTCCGATCCATATAGGCAGGGTGGCTGTTCCCTCTGCATTCTTCAGAAGCAGGATATACATGCTGCTTCTCGGATCAAATAACAACCCTTCCACTGTCATCCGGACAAGCATATTTTAAACCTTAACTCTTTCGCAAAGCATCATTACTTTTTTTAAGAATACATTATCCGAATAAATTCTTCAACAACAATCATGCCTGCTTAAGCCTGTTTACAGCCTCTTTAATCCTCTCCACGCCTTTTCTGATATTATCCATCGAGGTGGCATAGGAAAGCCTTATGTAATCATTGTCTCCGAATGCATCGCCTGGCACAAGGGCAACACTTGCCTTTTCAAGAAGATAAAGCGCAAGTTCGGATGACGAAGAAACCTTATTCTCATCTGCGTGCTTGCCATACAGCTTTGATGTGTTAGGAAATGCATAAAAAGCTCCTGTTGGAGTAAGGCAGCTTATGCCTGGAATCGAGTTAAGCTCCGACACCAGAAATTTTCTTCTCCTGTCAAATTCCGAGAGCATCGCCTTTATAAAATCCTGCGGCCCTGTCAGGGCTTCTACTGCTGCCTTTTGCGCAATCGAGGCGGGGTTTGATGTGGACTGACTTTGTATATTCGTCATCGCCCTGACTATATCTTTCGGCCCTGCTGTATACCCTATCCTCCAGCCTGTCATTGCGTATGCCTTTGAAAGGCCGTTAACAACGAGCGTCCTTGCCTTAATTTCATTGCTAAGGGATGCTATGCTGATATGCGTAAAGCCGTCATACGTAAGCTTCTCGTATATCTCATCGGATATGACATAAAGGTTGTGCTTTAGCGCAACTCCGGCAATCCCCTCTATGGTCTTTTTATCATAAGTCAGCCCTGTTGGATTTGATGGAGAATTCAGGATTATAGCCTTTGTCTTTTTTGTTATGTGTGATTCAAGCACACCGGGTTTGAGCATAAACTTATCTTTTTCGTAAGTTTTTACAAAAACAGGAACTGCATCATTCAAAATAACCTGGTCCGGATAAGAGACCCAGTATGGCGAAGGGATTATGACTTCATCTCCAGGCCCGTAAAGCGCCTGTGCAATATTGTAAAGGCTGTGTTTTGCGCCGCATGATACGATTATTTCATCGCGTGCATATTCCAGATTATTATCCTTCCTGAACTTTTCTATGACTGCATCTTTAAGGGGATCGATTCCTCCGACTGGGGTATATTTCGTAAAACCATCTTTAATTGCCTTTATGGCAGCCTCTTTTATATTATCAGGCGTATCAAAGTCAGGTTCGCCAACCCCAAAATTAACAACGTCAACTCCCGATGCCTTCATCGCCTTGGCCTTTGCATCCATTGCCAATGTCGGCGACGGCTTTATCTTCCCTGCTCTTTTAGAAAGCACGAATAACCCCTCCGTTAACTTTTAGCTATTTTAAACCATTCAGTTTTTTTAATAAACAGTCTTGCAAGTGATGATATTGTGATTATGCGCAGGCAAAATGATTTTTACTGCTGTTTTATGATTCAATAGCCCTTCAGTATGCTAAAGGGCTATTCATTTTCTAACCCCTTATTTTATTTAAAAGAACAGCTGATAACATAAACTTACCGCCCTCTTCTTTCCTTACTCCCTGATAAAATTCACACTTCTCACAATTCTTGTACTTCTGCGCAAAACTCCCCTGAACTTCTCCCTTGCAAAGCGTTCCCACAACAACCCAGCATGTCCTTCCCGCATTATCACCTTCGTGAATACCATGAAGCCTTTTCTCTGTAGTGGCAGGGCATACCCCAAGGTCCTGGACATGCTCCCCGCCTTCGTGTCTTCCGCAATTCTTAATTTCCCAGCAGTTCTTTTTCTTTACCATTAAATATTCTCCTTAATTTCCAAAAATAGTTAGATATAATAAAAGCATTCTCAAATCAAAGTCAAGATTGTCTGCAAAATTGTTGAGCCGCTGACCCCTGATTGTGAACATGGCAAAAACAAAAAGGCTATGCCTGTTTAATGCAGGCATAGCCTCTGATTGTCAAGCCTTTTTACTTGTCGAGTGATACTTTCCTGGTTACAGTGTGAATCGGATATTTATTATCAGGGTTGGATGCCTCATAGAAAAGCTCGATTGTCACATCTGCATTTCTTACTCCTTCGGGAAGCTCAAACTCTATCGTCTCTTTCTTGGCCTGACCTGGCTGGAGGCTTGTATCACGCAGATTTGCCACTTTCCACTGCGCCCCGTATTTCATCTTGAAATCGCGGCAGTTTGTAGCCTGCGGGTGATAATGTCTTTCCACTTTCCCCAGCTCTTTTCCATCTGCTGCTTTTGCGGTCACTACCATGACCACTCTGTTGTGGGATGGTCAGCCGTCAGGTATTCTGTGACCGGCAGTTGTTTTTATCTTCGTGCTGACAACAACCTTCGGCACATAAGTCTTCGCCTTTCTCAACCACTCGTATCCAAGCGTCTCAACGTCAAGGGAGAGCGCTTTGGCAAGGAGTTCTGAAGTCTGTTTGTCATCATTAAAATTAGGGGCAATAAGGTGATCTCCTTTCTGCATGTGACAATTCTGACAGGTCTTCGTGCCGCCCCCTGAAACATAGTTGTGGAGATAACTTCCATAGAGATTGGCGCACTGGAAGGGTTGGTCGAATTCAAGATTAGGTCCAAGTCCGTGGCACTGGCCGCAGTAAATTGAATCTTTAAATATTGCGCTTTTCTTAATTTTCCCGCCAGGATGGGCCTCCATATCCTTCGTGCTGTAGATTACTCCTTTTTCCGGCTCGCCGAGTTCCCTCTTGTGAATGATAGCCTTAGTGTTGTGACAGACAATACAGGTTATTTGTAACTTTGCGATTTTTACCTTATCCTTTGCAAGCAAGGCCTCGGTAAGTTCAACTGCTACAGAATCTTCAGCGCTCGTTATAGCCTGAGGCAGATGACATTTAAAGCACGGGTAGTTCTTGATCTTCATTTTTTTGGGGTCATCTTCTGAAAATGCCGTAGCGCCTTCAGTCCCTTTTTTGGCTGCCAGGGGACTCAGCATCAAACCGCCCTTAACGCCCATTAAAGGCCTTGCATGATGTGATTTTTCCCACTGCGTATAAATATCTTCATGGCAACCCTTACAGCTTGATGAATCATACATTTTTGCAAGCTCATCAATTGTCTTTGCTTTGTCAGCAGAGGCCACAAGCGGAACCGCAATAAAAAGAAGAACGAGAATTAACTTCAGAAATCTCATAAACCCTCCTTTTGTTGGTTTCTTGAAAGTGTTTAACAGCCCACCTGATATCACAGGCTTTTGTTACACATCACCTCCCTTTCGTGTCCCTGAAAAACAGCCGGACACCCGCAGTTTTACTCAAGGAAGTTATTTAGAAAATTTCATACAGTATACTAACTGTAATTATGATATAAAATAATAATTACAATTTTATGCAAAGCCTTTTAAATAGTCAACCCTAAAATATATAGCCCTGATAAATTGAAACAAGATTCTTAATTGCCAGAGATAAAATATTCATCTATTGGAAATTCATCCAGGTAAGACTGTCTTGATCCTGAAAGAAGTATCTGCATACTCATCATTCTTTTTTATCAAAAGCCACTCTTTATCCTTGCCCTTCATTCTGGTCAACACAAAAACTCCCTTTAATTTCTCCCCTTGCAACATAATCTCGATTTTACCTTTATAAACGCCTCCGGTAAGAAGGTTATATGTTCCCCTGTCCCATATAACGACAGTTCCGGCGCCATAGTTTCCTTCAGGAATTATCCCTTCAAAAGACCCATAACCAAGAGGGTGGTCTTCAACCATTATCGCAAGCCTTTTGTCCGAAGGGTTCATCGAAGGGCCCTTTGGCACGGCCCATGACTTTAGTGCGCCTTCCATCTCTATTCTGAAATCAAAATGAAGGTGTCTTGCATGGTGTTCATGGACAACGAATACAGCCATAGATACAAGATACAGGATGCAGAATACAAGATTCAAGGAAAAATATGAATCATGCATCTTCATTTTTTCCTTGACATTTTTGATATAATCATATATAAATATATTTATATGAAAAATATTACCAGCATATTCAAGCTGCTTTCAGACGAGACAAGGGTGCGGATACTGATGCTCCTTACGAGAAAAGAGCTCTGCGTATGCCAGTTGATGGGAGTGCTCGGGATATCGCAGCCTCTTGTCTCAAGAAATGTTTCGCTTCTGAACAGGGCAGGCTTTCTCGACGAAAAACGCGAGGGCAAACTGATGTTTTACTCCATCAAAAAAGATATATCTCCTGCAATTGAAAGGGCACTGGACATGCTCCTTATAGAATTAAGGGGCGACGCAACATTCAAAAATGACCTGGAATCACTGACAGACTGTGCAGAGTTTCAAAAAAAGACAGGGAAGTGTGATATGGCGACATTTCTCAAATTCATGGAAAGAAAACGGAAAAAGATAAGGAGATAAAAAATGCTCACAACGTTTAAAAGGAAAAGAAAAAGGCTTCAGTCATATACATGGTTAGGCCTCCCACTCGTATTAATCGGCGGCTGGTTTTTCCCAAAACTCGGCTTTTTTCTTCTATCCTGCATGATTGGAGCTGCCGGCGTTGCACTCTATAAAGGGAGGGCCTGGTGCGACTGGATGTGCCCAAGAGGAAGTTTCTATGATTTATTTATTCAAAAGATAAGCGAGAAAAAAGAAATACCTGAATTTTTCAGAAAAAAAGGGTTCCGGATCTTTATGATGAGCGTGCTTTTGGCAGTCTTAGGGTCGCAGATATATTTTTACTGGGGTGACCTGAATAAAACAGGCACAGCAATGGTAAGAATACTCACAATCACTACCTCCCTAGGCATCATACTCGGCACAATCTACCAGCAGCGCATATGGTGCCATATATGCCCGATGGGGACAGTCGGCAACTTTCTATCGGATGGCAAAAAACCGCTTGTGATAGGAGAACAGTGCGGGGCTACGTGCAAGCTATGCTCTAAGGCCTGCCCGATGCAGCTAAAGCCGTATGAATATAAGGATGAGGGCATTATGGGTGACAATGACTGCATCAAATGCTCGACCTGTGTCGCAGCATGCCCTAAAAAAGCGCTTCAGTTCGAAGACAAACTTAAAAAAGCTGCGTGATTCAGGAGGTGAGAAGATTTCCAAAGGGAAGCAGGGATATTATAGCTTATGTTATAATTAAGAAACTATGCAACAACTGGAGGGATAAAATGTCTTACAACAGATGTATATGTCAGGGTTGCGGAAGCAATTTCGCAACTGTTATAAGCAGCGACACTGATCTTCAAAAAGAGAAATGCCCAAGCTGCGGAGAAAAAAGGCTGAAGATTTCAGGAAAACTGAGCCATTCTGAACTTGCAACCCAGTTCTCAGGCGGCGGTGGCTGAAACCCGTGGGGCTGCTAAGGCCAGTTAGGCCTAAACCTGGATTATTGAAATGGGGCTGGAAATCATTAAGTTTTTCCAATCCCATTTTCCTTTTTAAGAATATATTCATTAATCTTGAAATAAGCTCATTCAGGGCAATCTCGTTTGACAAAAAGCACATTTAATTTTTATTATATTACGTAAGAAGACAGGTAATTTAACTTGTATTAGCGTCTGCTATCACCGTGAACTGATAGAGACGCTTTTTTTGCCTGGGAAAAAACAGAAAGGAACAATTTTAAGGACAGTTATTAATGTGCAGACTGGCTGCGATAACATCAAATAAATATTTCTCTCCGATGGAGAACATCCTGGCCCTCGAGACAATGAAGGAAGGGCACGACGGTTCCGGCCTTGGACTTACGCTCAAAAACCTTGGCGGTGAATTTGAAGACTTAAAGGCATATCCAATAATGTCGGGCATCTGCTCCAAAAAAGGAATCTCAATCCTCGATGAATTCATGGATAAACATGGGTTCAAACTTCAGCATGTATGGACGCCGAAAATAAAAAAGGTTAAAGGCGTGACTTCCCGTGACTACTATTTTGCAAGGGCTTACAATTACCCCGAACATTACAAAAATAAATCCATGCAGGAAAAAGAAGAGCTCCTCATAAACACAAGGCTTAAACTCAGAAAAATCGGGGAATCCGATGAATCTATTTTTGTATTCTCATTCTACCCCGATGTCATCACGCTTAAAGAGGTTGGCGATCCGTTGGAGCTGGGAGAATTCTTCGGCCTTGATAAAAACGGGCCAAAGGCAAAGATCATATTTGCGCAGGGCAGACAAAATACAAACTACCAGATATATCTTTATGCATGTCATCCGTTTTTCATTCAGGGATACTGTTCTATGACAAATGGTGAAAATACTGCATTTGTTCCCATAAGAGAATTCCTGATGTCCAGAGGATTTCCGGGGTATACCGGATATAACAGTGACAGCGAAACATTTACGCATATACTTCACTATACCGTAAGGCATCTGGGTTTTCCGTTAACTTACTATAAAGATGTTATCACACCCTTAAAACCCTCGGAAGCAGATATGAGAAAGGACAGGGAAGCGCTAAAACTTATCAAACAATCCTTAAGGCCCTTATGCATAGACGGCCCGAATATGGTAATAGGGTTCACCCCTGACGGCACATGTTTTATGGTTCAGGATTCCAAAAAACTAAGGCCAGGAGTCGTCGGCGGCGTGAAAGGCAAATATGCATTAATGTCCGAAGAATGCGGCCTTGACAGTGACATCCCAAAGCGCGACAAGACAAAAGATATCTTCCCCATGAAATACGACATGGTAATTATCTCGCCTCAGGCAGAGGAGGTAATGGTATGGAACCAGCTTCACGGTTAGACCATAATCATCAGCTCTCCTTAAGAGAGTTTCCCTATATAGTAAGATGGAGAGACGACAGGTGCAAACGCTGCGGTAAATGCACTGCAGTATGCCCTGTTAAGGCTATCGAACCGACAGTCCAGGTTCAAAGGGCCATAGAATCAGCAGGAATTACCCCTGCCCCTGTTACAACAAGAAAAGCTGTCCATATCGTAGAGCAGGTTCTTGATATGGAACGGTATTGCACAGGCTGTGGATCATGCACACTCGTATGCCCGAATGAGGCCATAGAGCCTGAATACAATCCGCAGCACAAGTTTTATCACTATAAAAACAAAGGCGGAGAACCTTTAAAGAGAGGCGGAAGAAGAAACGACCCTGCTGTATCAACTCTTGACAGGCTGAAATTCACGAGAATTTCCATGCTCACCGACCCGGCGCTGGATGCAGGAAGACACGAATTCCGCGTAAGAACGCTTCTCGGAAGGATTCTGCCTCCGGAAGAACTTCCATTAAAGATGAAGAACGGCAAGCTCGTTGTTGATAAAGACAGCGGGAAATTCGTTCCGCCTGTCCGCGAGATATTCCCGATCATGATAGGAAGCATGTCTATCGGCGCCCTCTCGCCTCCTATGTGGGAAGGCCTTGCCATGGGAGTAGCATATCTTAACGAAGTGGAAGGACTGCCTGTTGTTATGTGCTCCGGCGAGGGCGGAATGCCGCCGAGACTGCTGAAATCAAAATATCTTAAATATTTTATCATCCAGATCGCATCGGGTTATTTCGGATGGGACGAAATTATCCATGCCCTGCCGCACATGAAAGAAGACCCTGCTGCCATAGAGATTAAGTACGGCCAGGGAGCAAAACCGGGTGACGGCGGGCTGCTGATGGCGCAGAAAGTCCTTAAACTTATCGCCAGTATAAGAGGCGTTCCGCAATTTGTTGACCTTGCGTCTCCTCCCACACACCAGACAAAATATTCGATTGAAGAGGCAGTCGCAAAGATGATACAGTCCATGTCAATGGCATGGGGGTTCAGGGTTCCTGTTTATCCAAAGATTTCCGGGACAAAGACAGCCCGCGCAGTCTTAAACAACCTTGCGAGAAACCCCTATGCTGCCGCGCTCTCAATAGACGGAGAAGACGGCGGTACAGGCGCTGCATACAACGTATCCATGGATAAGATGGGACATCCGATAGCTTCCAACCTGAGGGACTGTTATCTCGACCTTGTAAAACAGGGCAAACAGAACGAACTGCCGCTCATAGCAGCAGGAGGAGTAGCAAAAAAAGGCAATCTTGCTGCAAATGCAGCAGCATTGATAATGCTCGGAGCGTCGGCAGTATCTATCGGAAAATATATAATGCAGGCAGCAGCAGACTGTTTTGGCGATGAATACAACCGCTGCAATCTCTGCAACACAGGCAAGTGCCCGAGAGGGATAACAACACAGGACCCCAAGCTCTACAGAAGGCTCGACTCAGACAGGGTTGCGGAGCGTGTTGTAGAAACCTTTAAGGCTGCTGATGTCGAATTAAAGAAGATATTCGCGCCAATGGGCAGAAGCACAGAACTCCCGATAGGAATGTCTGACGGCTTAAGCATAGACGACAAGGCAATGGCAAAAAGATTGGATATAAATTATGCGTGCTAAGAAAAAACCGAAGCAGAGGGCAGAGGGCAAAGCGCAAGGCGCAAAAAAGCTCCATGCTCCATGCTCCATGCTTATCATCCACGGCACTACCAAAGGAAAGCGTGTTCCTTCCCGAATCCTTGAAGAACAGATTCAGCAGGCAGTTCAGGAAGGCGCAAGGGAACTCCACGTTATTGCTAACGGCCAGCATGGCATAGGCGGACGAATCTGGCCCAAAGGCAAGACAGTAAAAATTACTGTTGAAGGCCCTGTCGGCCAAAGACTTGGAAGTATGGGAATGCCGGGCACTGAGATTATCGTGAAAGGCAGTTCCTCTGATGACATAGGCTGGCTTAACTGCAGCGCAAACATAACAGTTTTAGGAGATGTCACAAACGGCGCCTTCAATGCAGCTGCCCAGGGGATTCTGTATGTCCAGGGAAGCGGCGGAGCACGCTGCGACACAATGACAAAGCATAATCCAAGATTTGAGCCTCCCCAGTCATGGTATTTAAGGAATGTAGGAGATTCTTTTGCGGAATTCAAGGCAGGCGGGATAGCTGTTGTATGCGGTGTAAATCCGAGAAATCCGGAAAACATCCTCGGTTACCGGCCGTGCGTTGGAATGGTGGGCGGGACGATATACTTCAGAGGCCCTATTAAAGGCTACAGCGAAAAAGATGTAAAGCTTGTTGACCTCACACCTCAGGACTGGGAATGGCTAAAAACAAATATGAAGCCGTTCCTTGAAGCAATAGATAAGGCATCATATTTCAGGGAACTTACCCGCTCTGCTGATGACTGGAAAAAACTGATTGCATACACCCCTCAGGAAAAAAGGGCACGGAAGTGGCTCAGGATGTCCACTCCGGATTTCAGAAAAGCTAATTGGGAAAAAGAGGTAGGATCCGGAGGCATATTTGCAGAATATCTGGGACATGACCTGACACTGCTTCCCTATATAACAACAGGAGAAAACAGAAGGAATAAACCGGTCTGGGCCAATGAAAAATACAGTCCGCCATGCGCATATAATTGCCCTACTCACATCCCATCCCATAAGAGGGCAGCCCTGATAAGGCAGGGCAAACTTCACGAGGCATTAGAGCTGGTCTTGCAGTACAGTCCATTGCCTGCAACAGTCTGCGGCCAGATATGCCCTAACCTCTGCATGCAGAGTTGCACAAGGGGACAGGTTGACAAGCCATTGCAGATAGACAAACTTGGAAGCCTTGCACTTGATATTCCCGCTCCAAAAAGGGAAAAACCAACAGGCCATAAAATCGCTGTCATAGGCGGAGGGCCTGCCGGATTGAGCGCTGCGTGGCAGCTTGGATTAAAAGGGCATGAGGTAGGCCTTTATGAGGCAGCAGACAAACTGGGCGGCAAAATCGAGTTATGCATTCCGAGAGAGCGTCTTCCTCACCAGATACTCGAAAAGGAGCTTTCAAGATTTGCCGAGATAGGAATTGATATCCAGTTAAATGCGACGATAGACCAGAAACAATTTGAAGAGATATATAAAGGCCATGAGATAGTTGTCGTGGCCTGCGGCGCCCACAAACCAAGGGTGGTAAAATTCCCCGGCTCCGAAGATGCTGTGTCAGCAATCGAATTCCTTAAAGGCATTAATTTTGGAAACCTTCCTGAATTAAAAGGCAAAGACATAGTTGTCATAGGTGCAGGAAATGTTGGTATGGATGTTGCCTCACAGGCCTTTAACTGCGGGGCCAGAACTGTCACGGCAGTTGATATTCAGAAACCGGCAGCTTTTGGAAAAGAGATGGAGATGGCAAAGGCTAAAGGCACAGAGCTGTTATGGCCCAGGTTTACTGAAAAGTACGACAAGAAAGAAAAAAAGATATACTTTACAGACAAGACATCATTGGATGCAGACCTTGTGATAGTTTCCATCGGCGAGGTGCCTATACTCGACTTCCTGCCTCCAAGCGTGCATACAGAAAAGGGCTGGATAGTTGTTAATGATATAGGCCAGACCTCTGACGTTAAAGTCTTTGCAATCGGTGATGCAACAAGACCCGGTCTTGTTACACACGCAATTGGCCAGGGAAGGATTGCTGCCGACATAATCAATTACCAGTTGATGCATGCGCCCCGCTGGCCGGAAATAAAGCAGGTCATATCCTACGAAAAAATCAGGACAGAATACTATGATGTCTGCACCGGAGATTTTACTCCTGAAAAAGAGGCAAATAAATGCCTGTCATGCGCAACCTGCCGCGACTGCCACATGTGCGAGGCAACATGCTACTGGGGAGCAATAAGCCGGGTTGAACATAAAGACGGCTCTTATGAATATGTTGTTGATGAAGAAAAGTGCATCGGCTGCAGTTTCTGCGCAGGCATATGCCCCTGCGGCGTATGGGAAATGGTAGAGAACGTTTAGAATCTAGGCTTCATCCTCTTCTCCCCTTATTATCTTTTCCGCTGTTTCTTTATCCTCTATTTTCACTAATATCTTAACCTCTCCCATTTTACCGATGTTTACAGGATACGGGCTTACCTTTGATGACCTGAGGACTACGGATATTCCTCCGCTTTCGAGGAGATTTTTTATTATGTCGGCCTCCACAGCATCATAGGTGACAAAAATCTCAACCCACTCTTCGCTCATCGGGCCTCCGGCAAATCATTCATAACTTTTCCGGCCATTCCATTGCTCCATGCAACACGCGTAAAACTTCAAGCGCACCTTTTTGGACACGATAAGGAACAATAAAAGGTGTGCCTGTTACTATAAATTCACGTGTATTGGGAGTTCTGCCCGGCCTTCCAATATTGGGATGAAGCGCTATTATTTTTGCTGCGGAGAATATCTTGCGCACTACTTGCTTTGCTGCCCTGGGTTTGTCTTTTTCGATATACGAACGTAAGGACACAATATCCTGAACAGCTTCCGCTGTCCATCTTATTTGCACTTTGGCGGATCCAGTTCTTTAGTTGTACCCCAGCTCTCTACCCATTTCACAACTTCTTCATGGCCAACAAGATGTCCCTTGTCAGCAGATTTTACAGCCTTTTCAATTGCCTGTATCTGCCATTCGTTAGCTTCAATAAATCCATTGATTGCGCTGGACACAAGATAAGACTTTGACCGTGCCGTAGCTGCGGCAAGGTGTTCAAGCCTTTCCTTTGTTTTATCGTCTATCCTTATAGTTAATGTAGTGCTCATTGATTACACCCCCCTTCTTATAACACATAATAACACTTTGTGTTACATTGTGCAACTTTATAATTTCTCCTGTACCGGGCAGGGAATTCAGTAAAGATGTTAAATGCATACCGGTCTGATTTTTTCATGTGA
>JACRGY010000022.1 GCA_016212165.1 Nitrospirota bacterium | reverse complement strand
GTTCTTGCATAATTAACCTTAATAGAATATCTTCTACCTCTTGATTTAAGAATTGCGCAAAAGCAATAGCTAAATCACAGATTAGAGTACGGCTGCGGCTTGGTCTGCCTCTTGAATTATCCTTATTAAAAATAAAAGCTGTTTTTGATATAATCATTCTACACATGCGAAGGAGGCCAAAATGAAGGTTGTAGCTTTTAACGGAAGCCCGAGAAAAGAAGGCAATACATATCATGCTATCCGGACTGTCTTTGAAGAACTTAAAAAAGAAGGCATAAAAACTGAACTTATTCAGCTTGGCGGTTCCGAGATAAAGCCCTGCAAGGCATGTTTTAAGTGTTTCGAGAAAAAAGATAAAAAATGCATACAGAACGATGTGCTGAACGCATTCGTGGAGAAAATGATTGAGGCCGATGGCATCATAATAGGCTCACCGACTTATTTTGCGAATGTATCGTCTGAGGTTAAGTCCCTGATTGACAGGGCCGGCCTTGTGAGCCGTGCAAATGATTTTCTCTTTAAAAGAAAAGTCGGGGCTGCTGTTGTTGCTGTAAGAAGAGCAGGGGGGACAGATGTTTATTCCGCCATAAATTATTTCTTCGGCATAGGCCACATGATTATCCCGGGCTCGTCGTACTGGAACCTTGGCATTGGAAGGACACCGGGTGAAATTCTCAATGACGAGGAAGGCATCAAGACCTTCAGGGACTTAGGGCAGAACATGGCATGGCTGCTTAAGAAGATTCACGGGTAAAAAGCAGGGGATAGTATCATGGAAAAGCGAAAGGCAATACTGCTTATTGGTTTTCCTTCAGGCAGGGCACAACATTTTCGCTCATTCTCGGGCTTTGCCCTCCGAGGATTTTGCCTCTTTATTTTAGATTATTGACTGTCGGACTATCGGCAAAATAAACCGCTCAAATGCAATCCCCTGCCTTCAAATGTTGTCTGTCCTAAATAAAGCTGCACCTTTGCTACTTATTCCAGTCCTAACCCATCAAATATCCTCACTATAACCGTATTCGATATAACAATCCCTTTTCTTGTGAGCCTGAGATAATCACCTGAAACCTCAATATAACCTTCGTCAATTAATTCTTTGCAGGAATCCGGTATATTCAGCCCAAATTCTTTTGCTTTTGTAATGTTTATTCCCTCTGTTTTTCTCAGGCCGAGAAATATAAATTCTTTGATTTCATCTGTACGGGTTAAGCTCATTGATTCTATTTCCGGAATTGTCCCGCTGTTTACAGTTTCAATATATTTTTTAATATCACCTGTATTCTTTGAACGAACTCCATTTATAAAAGAATGCGCTCCTGCGCCTGCGCCGATGTATTCTCCCCTGTTCCAGTAATTCATATTATGGATGCACCTGAATCCGTGTAATGCAAAATTCGATATTTCATAATGCTCATAGCCTTCGGATGCAAGATAGTCAATTGCATGGCTGTACATCTCAAGGACAAGCTCCTCATCAGGCATTTTTATTGAATCTATCATCCCGTATAATGGTGTTTCCTTTTCAGGTGTAAGCTCATACGAAGAAATATGTTTTGGAGAGAAGCCAACAGCCCTTGAAAGCGTATCCTTCCATGAATTCATTGCCTGTCCCGGAATCCCGTACATTAAATCTATCGAAAAATTATTGAGGCCTGCTTTTTTTATCATCTTAATCGCCTTTACCGCCTCATCCGATGAATGAATCCTTCCAAGGGTTTTTAATTCATTATCATTAAATGACTGGACACCGATGCTTATCCTGTTTATGCCAACAGAAAGAAGTGTATTTATTTTTGATTCATTTATCGTTCCGGGATTTGCCTCTACTGTTATTTCTGTTTCAGATGAGAATTCAAAATTATTTCTGATACTCCTGAAGAGCTGTTTGAAAGACTCCTCCGGCAAAACCGACGGCGTCCCGCCGCCTATGTAAATAGTTTTCAATACCCCTGCTGATTTTTTTTTGAGAGCCAGTTCCCTGCACAACGCATCAACGTATTCCTTTGCATAAGACTCATCATAAGTTACAGACAGGAAATCACAGTAAATGCATTTTTTTATGCAGAAGGGGATGTGGATATATAAAAACCCGGGGTTCATTTACTTTATTGGCATTACGAGTGCTACTGATTTTTGACGTTACTTCACCTTCAAGACCGCCAAAAACGCCTCCTGCGGAAGTTCTATTTTCCCTACCTGCTTCATGCGCTTTTTGCCTTCTTTCTGTTTTTCAAGAAGCTTTCTTTTCCGGGTTATATCACCACCGTAACATTTGGCGATAACATCTTTTCTTAAAGCCCTGACACTCTCCCTTGCTATAATCTTGCTGCCGATTGCAGCCTGAATAACAACCTCATACATCTGCCTTTGTATAATCCCCCTAAGCTTCTCGGCAAGCTCCCTGCCTTTATAGTAGGACTTGTCCCTGTGGACAATCAGGGAGAGGGCATCAACAACCTCTCCGTTAATCAGAATATTAAGTTTAACAAGGTCTGATTCCCTGAACCCGAGGAATTCATAGTCCATTGACGCATAACCTTTTGATACTGACTTTAACCTGTCATAAAAATCCCAGAGGATTTCGTTCAAAGGCAGTTCATACTCAACCTTTATCCTGTCTTTCCCGATAAAATTAAAATTCCTCTGGATGCCTCTTTTCTCCTGGCATAAATCAAGAATCGGGCCTATGAAATCCTTAGGCACAAAGATAGTTACAACAACAAAGGGTTCTTCTATCTTTTCACATTTTTCAGGCAGCAACGCCGGATTTTCGATATGCAGAATTTCTCCCTTTGCCGTAGTCACTCTGTAAACAACTGTCGGCGCTGTGCTCAGCAAAGACAGGTCAAATTCACGTTCAAGACGCTCCTGTATAATCTCCATGTGCAGCAGCCCGAGGAAACCGCACCTGAACCCGAAACCAAGGGCAAGCGATGTCTCAGGCTCAAAATTAAATGATGAGTCGTTCAGCCTGAGTTTATCAAGTGCGTCCCTCAGGTTTTCATACTGATGAGGAATTGTTGGATATAACCCGCAGAAAACCATTGGCTTAATGTCTTTGTAGCCGGGGAATGGCTCTGAAACAGGATTGCCTGCATCAGTGATAGTGTCGCCTATCTTTGTATCGGTAACGCTCTTTATCCCTGCGATTACGTAGCCGACTTCTCCTGATGAAAGTTCTTCTGCGGCCTGCATCTTGGGAGAAAAAATCCCGACCTGGAAAACCTCGAATACATTTCCTGTTGCCATGAGTTTTATCCTGGTGCCGGCCTTTATCTTTCCGTCAAATACCCTGACAAGCACTATGACTCCCTGATAATTATCAAACCATGAATCAAACAGCAATGCCTTTAAGGGCCTGTCAGCTTCCCCTTTTGGAGGAGGAATCTTTTTAACTATCATCTCAAGGATTTCTTTTGTGCCGGTTCCTTCTTTTGCGCTTGCCAGTATTGCATCAGTGCAGTCAATGCCTATTGCGTCTTCTATCTGCTCTTTGGTTTTTTCAGGGTCAGCGGCAGGAAGGTCTATCTTGTTTATAACAGGGATTATCTCAAGATTATGCTCGGTGGCAAGATATGCATTTGCCAGTGTCTGCGCCTCAACTCCCTGGGAGGCATCAACAACAAGCAAAGCGCCTTCGCAGGCTGCAAGGCTCCTTGAGACTTCGTACGAAAAGTCAACATGGCCTGGCGTGTCAATGAGATTAAGGATATAGTTATTTCCGTCATCAGCCTTGTAATTGAGCCTCACTGAATGGGCCTTGATTGTTATGCCCCTCTCTCTTTCGAGGTCCATGGAATCAAGGACCTGTTCCATCATCTCCCTTTCACTGAGCGCACCTGTGTATTCGAGAAGCCTGTCCGCCAAAGTGGACTTCCCGTGGTCAATGTGGGCAATGATTGAGAAGTTGCGTATATTTTTTGACATAATGCATTTGAGGATAATATTGAATACATAGTTTAACACAAATGATTTTTATGGGTAAAGACCGCCGGGTTCTTCTATTTCAGGATGCGGGTATAGCATTTACATTTGCAATTCCTGTAGCTTAACATATATAAAAATCAGGGGAGGCCAGGGTGAAATTTTTTCACAATATCTGTATTTCTTCATTTGCATCTTTCGGGTTAATCATTGTCCTGCTCTTCAATCCCGGGCCGCATGGCACTGCTCATGCCGAAGAGAGAAAATTAGTAGTGGTTGCAGAGGCGTGGCCTCCTTTTGAATTCGAGGAAAATGGGAAGGCTGCAGGCATTGGCGTGGATATCATGTCTCAGCTCTTTAAAAAAATGGGCGTTGACTTTGAAATCAGGATTTTGCCCTGGGCCAGGGCATGGAAGATGATTGAGGCCGGGAAAGTGGATGCAGCGGCATCTGTTTCGAGGAAAAAGGAGCGGATGCAGTATCTGTCTTATCCTAAGGAAGATGTATGGGTAAGCGAATATCTTTTTTTTGTCAGGCGGGATAAAAAAAAGACGTCTTCGATGAGCTATGCCCAGGCCGGGAAGGAAAACCTGAAGATAGGCATTATTAAAGATAACAGCTATCATGAGAGTTTCTGGGAGGCATTCCCTAAGCGCGATGGGGAACTGAATGAGCGACTGGAAGAGGCAGCAGATGCAGAGACCAATCTCAGGAAACTGGCAAAGGGGAGAATAGATTTGTACATCGTTGACAAAATTATCGGACGATACCTGATCTCGATGCTGAATCTGGAGGATGAAATTACATGGTATGACAATATCCTTTTCTCCAAAGGATATACGATTGCCTTTGTTAAGAAATCCGGCTATCCACGGCTGAAACAGATAGAGGAAAGATTCGAAAAAGAACTGAAAAGGCTGAAGAAGAGCGGACAGTACAATGAAATTCAGAAAAAATGGATTAAAGGGAACCCCAGGCATTAAGGGATTCGGGCATGAATAAATCAATCTCCAGAAATTTAACGCTCAGCCTGATAATTGTTGTAACGCTTGTCTCGGTCACGCCGATCTTCATAAGCTATATCCGTTCATCCCGGGAGGCGATGAGAGAGCTTGAGGCCAGAGCCTCAGAGTATGCAACATCCATTGCCAATATGCTTTCTCACCCGCTGTGGAATATGGATAAAAGCGCGATAAATCAGATAGGCAACTTTTACTTTTCTTATGCCGATATAGAAAAGATAAAGATCGTTGACGACTTCGGAGAAGTATATTTCGATCTGGATAAAGGAGCCTCTCGTTCATTGATAGAGAGGACAGGCAATGTCTAC
>JACRGY010000158.1 GCA_016212165.1 Nitrospirota bacterium | reverse complement strand
CTTCGCTCCTGGTAAATTTCCTGAGGCTTGAAAGCATCTTCTGATACCTCCTGTAGCCTCGTATCCTACTAAAAATTGAGTATGCACGTGCATAATGGTCCATTACTCCCTAATGTCGCATATGTATCGTAACTTTTCCAGCCATGCTCCTGTAATCCATATAAAATAATCCCCTCCTTGCCAAGCCTATGACCCTGCGGGAGGGGAGTGGACCGGCAGATATGCTTTCTCAAGGTAAAATTTACAGCCCTTTTTATACTCCCATCCCCAGTGCTTCTTTTGTTATCCTCTCCGCTGTCTCGAAAACTGCCTTCTTACCCTCTTCTGTCCTTGCCTCAATATAAAATCTCACCTTCGGCTCTGTGCCGGAAGGCCTTATCATCAGCCATGAACCGTCATCAAAAACAAGCTTTGTGCCGTCAACAGTGATTACATTTTTTACAGTCCTTTTATTTGCTCCAATAATCACTTCAGTCCCCGCCTTATAGTGAGAGCTGATAACTGACAGTTTTTTTATCAGAGGTTCACCTGTCAGCGAGCGGCCAACTGCTATCCCCGAGCGGTCAGGGTAATAATGTCCAAACTCATCCATTATATCCCCGAGATATTCGCTCAGGTTCTTACCTGTGACTGCCACCATTTCTATGGCCAGCAACAGGCCGAAAATCGCATCCTTCTCAAGTGTATGGTTATATCCTGTTATGCCGTCTGACTCTTCAAAGGCAACAACTGCCCTTTCTTGGGCTGTTTTTAAAAGATACGGCCTGAAATTCTTAAATCCTACCCTGGTTTCTTTCACCGGTATTCCGAGTTTTCCTGCTATGGCATTCAGGAGGTTGCTTGTGCCGACAGATTTTACCCCTATCCCCTGAATCCCTTTATGAACATGCAGGAAATGAAATGCCATAGCTCCAAAGTAATTCATAGGTATCTGCATCTTTGCATCAGCAAACCTTATGCGGTCACCGTCAGGGTCCATGATAACACCGAGACGAAATCCCGCCCTGCTTTCCTTTAAGGCTTTTTCGACGCCCCGCATGTTTTTTTCAGAAGGCTCAGGAGCTACGCCGCCAAAGAGGAAATCATCCTCTGTCCTGAGATATATAATCTTATCGCTTTCGCCAAGAATCCTCTGAATTCTTCCTCTTGTAGCTCCATGGACGTTGTCAATGCAGACAATGCAGTCTTCTTTGTTTATGAAATCCTTTATCCTTTCGATGTCCAGTGTCTTACGCATAAAAATATATTTTATATACAGGGAATTAAGGTCTATCTTCTCAACGCTCTCAGGTTTTATCGGCTTAATGACAACGGATTCGCTCATCATCCTGTTGGCTACATCTTCAATCCTGGCCGTTATCTCTGCTCCTGCAGGGCCCCCGTCTGCCGGGTTGAATTTAAAACCTGCGTAATTTGCAGGATTATGTGAAGGCGTAAGGTTTATCGAACATGCGGCATTCAGCATCTCTATGCCGGCTGAAAATTCCGGCGTGACTGCCTCGGCTGCATACCATGTTTTTATCCCGCTTTTTTGAAGCAGGCCTATTACTTCCATGGCAAATTCAGGGCCGAGAAATCTGTTGTCATGCCCCACAATGATGCCGCGTTTTTTTACCTCTTCGAACCCCGATACTCCCATTGCCTGCATCACAGGCTTGTCATTGCTCCTGAGCATCTCGATTATGGCTGAGGTAACAATACGAAGGTTGTTGAATGTAAAGTCGGTGCCGATCTCTCCCCGCCAGCCTGATGTGCCGAATACAACCTTTGCAGGGGACAAGTTTTCTCCGGCAAATTTTTCTATAACTGATAAAAGCCCTCTGTTTTTTGAAACATCAGACATTATCTCCTTCCAGCAGGAAGCAGCGTCTTTAAATTCGCAAGCCATTAATCCCCCTGAAAGTGCTTAAAGCAGGACTAGCTTGAGCGGCATCAGAGATTTTTCGGTAACAGTTCTTTTCGCCTCGGCGAATCCGCCTGAGTGCGGAAGCGAATTGGAGCGTCCACAGCCTCGACTGTCTGAGCCCGAAGGGCGAGTTTCGAGGATGTAGCGTAAAGAGCTTTAGAACTGTCGAAAAATTTCGTAGCAAGCGAAAGCCAGTCCTGTTTATTAAGAGCGAAAACTCTACACCTCGCCTAATCACTTTAATTAACCTATTAATTCCCGCACTTTTTTAATAATTGCATTTTTGGATATTTCCTCGTAATCAAGAAGCTCTCCCGGCTTTCCGCTTCTGGGCATTTTTTGCACTGAGAGCGAATGGACAGGCACATCAACATCAGCCATCAGGCTCCTTACTGCTTCTCCTATGCCGCCTTCTGCAAAATGGTCTTCAACGGTGATTATCGCCTGAGTAATATTTGCCGCCTTTCTGAGATTAGTCATATCGGCAGGCTTAATGCTGTAAAGATCAATTATGCGGATGAAAATTCCTTCTTTCTTTAGCTCCCCGTATGCGCCCAATGCCTCATGAACTGTTATGCCTGCTCCAACAACTGTGATAACGTCCTTATCGCTCTGCCTTAACACCTTGCTCCCGCCAATCGGGAATTCCTCGTTTGTCTTATAGATAATCGGCGTAGCATTCCTTGTGGTGCGAATGTATACCATTCCCTTATGCCTGGCTGCCTCTTCAACCAGCTTTTCCGCTGACACTGCATCAGAGGGATACAAAACAACACTGTCCAGTATCGTCCTGAACATGGCTATGTCTTCAAGCCCCATCTGTGACGCGCCGTCTTCACCTATTGATACTCCTGCATGAGAGCCTATGAATTTTATGTTGGCATCTGAATACCGGCTCATCCTTATCTGGTCAAAGGCACGCGTGAAAAATGCAGCAAAGGTCGAAATGAACGGGATTTTGTTGCGCTGTGATAACCCAAGGGCAGCGCCGACCATATTCTGTTCTGCGATATACATCTCAAAAAAACGCTCGGGATATTTCTCCCTGAATATATCGGCATGCGTTGAATTGCTTACCTCTGCATCCAGGACTACGATGTCCGGATATTTGGGAAAGATTCTTGCAATTGCATTTCCATAAGCCTTTCGGGTTGCAACAGGCGTATCAGCAAGATAGAGAATCTTCTGGGTTGCCTGAGGAGTGCGTGTTTCAGGTTTCAGGTCTTCGGGTTTTGCCATATCTCCGCGCACTGTTTTATCTATCTCTCCCATTTCTTTAAGCGCCTGCTCAAGCTGTTCCCTGTTAAGCGCCTTGCCGTGCCAGCCATTTTTATCTTCGATAAATGAAACCCCTTTCCCCTTAATGGTCTTAGCGATAATCATCACGGGCCTGTCATTAACATGAGCTGCTTTTTCATAAGCGCCAATAATCTCGTCAATATTGTGGCCGTCTATCACGATTGTTTCCCATCCAAAAGAGGAAATACGTTTTTCATAGGCATTTATATCATGCCCGTACATAGTCTCTCCTCTCTGTCCCAGACGGTTCACATCAACAATTCCAACAAGATTGTTAAGCTTATAGTGCGCCGCTATCTGCATTGCCTCCCATTGGGAACCTTCCGACATCTCGCTGTCTCCCAGAAGCACATAAGTTATGTAAGGCAGCTTATCAACATACTTTGCATTCAAGGCCATCCCAAGGCCTATGGAAAGCCCTTGTCCCAGAGAGCCGGTGGAGACCCCGGCATATTTAAAGGCTGTAGTTGCATGGCCTTCCAGATGACTTCCGAATTTTCTCAGTGTCCGCAATTCCTCTTCAGTAATCTTTCCTCCTGCTGCCCACAATGCATAAAGCAGCGGCGAGGCATGCCCCTTGGAAAAAATAATGCGGTCATTATTGGGGTGGCCCGGCTGTTCAGTGTTAAACCTGAAAATCCCGCTGAACATCAGGCATGCCATCAAATCAGCCGCTGAAAGAGAAGATGTCGGATGTCCTGAACCTGCTTCTGTAGTTGAAACAAGAATAAAGTATCTGGTAAGTTTTGCTATTTTTTCCAGCTTTACTTTGTCGTTCATATTTAAGCTCACCTTTCGATTTTAATATATAGAATAATATCAAAAAAAAAATTTATTGTCAGGATAAAAGATTTTTCAAGCAATGAGCATTGAATAATATGAAATCATATCCGGCAAGACATTTGAAAGAATTGGCTCCCGGGGAGGGATTCGAACCCCCGACAGGGTGGTTAACAGCCACCTGCTCTGCCGGCTGAGCTACCCGGGAATTTTCTCATTTCGGAGCTTTTATTATACTACAAAAAAGCGATGCCCTGTCAAACACTTCCCAACTAACACATCGAGGCGGGGCATAGTGTTTGAGCGGTTTTATCATCACAAGATTCTCATAATTTAAAAATAAAGCGTGATGATACCTCGGAGCCCCTATCCGATCGGGGCGAGAATGAGCGAGAATACTGTGCCCCGCCGCCGGATCTTACCCCTTTCTCTCAAACGCCTTTCCCCCCATAAGAACAAAAACAACGGACATAGCAATTATAACCCCTATATCAATGAACACATTGAAATCAGGGCCCATAGGCCCGGTTGCCAGTGGAGATATCACATGTTTCAGGGCATCCACGCCATAAGTGAGAGGATTTAACTTTGCAACAAACTTCAGAATCTCAGGCAGGAGTTTCACAGGGTACATCGCGCCGGAAAGGAAAAACATCGGCATAATTATAAAGTTCATTATTACGCTGAAACTCTCATAGCTCTCATAAAAAGTTGCAAGCACAATCCCGAATGCAGATATTGAAAAAGATACAGTAGTGCATATCAGAATAACGCCTATGATATTTAATATACCAAGTTTCAGCCCCAGGAAAGGAAAAAGCGCAAGCACAATAACAGCCTGAATAGTTGAAATGATTGTCCCGCTTAATGCCTTTCCCATTACTATCGAAGTCCGGGATACCGGCGCAACAAGAATCTCCTTCATGAAACCGAACTCCTTGTCCCAGATAATCGAGATGGATGAAAACATCGAGCTGAAAAGAATTGTCATGCCCAGAATACCGGGAAATATGAACTGCATATATGAGACCCCGCCCACAGGGGCCACAAGCCTTGACATGCCTGCTCCAACAAGGAAAAGCCAGACCAACGGCCTTGCTATTGCCGAGATAAGCCTCGACTTTTCCCTTACAAATTTTTTGAATTCCCTTGCAACAATCACATATATAGCATTAAATTCCATAAATGCAAACCTTCCATTGACAGGGCATGGTATTCGAGCGGTTTATTTTGACGATAGTCCTTAAATTAAAATAATCTAAAAGCAAAGAGGCAAAATCCTCGGAGGGCGCTTTGGCGACCGAGAATGAGCGAGAATGCTTTGCCCTGTCAATAATCATCATATTCAACTATGCCTCCTTCTATATGCCCTGACTTCCTCTTTTATTGTATCCGCACCGGAACTCTCATCTTCCCTTATCGCCTTACCCGTAAGTTTCAAAAAAACATCATTCAGGGTCGGCCTCTGAAGCCTGACTGACAAAACACTATCGCCCAGTGTACGTATAATATCAGGAATGCATGCATCTCCTTTTATCGTAGATATAAAAATCTCTCCGTCTTTCACCGAGGCGTCAACATTCAAGACTTTTTTAACCTCATCCACTGCCTTTAGATTGTCCTTTGTCTTCAGATATATGACATCACCGCCAATTATTTTTTTAAGTTCTGCGGGGCTGCCGCCCGCGATAATCTTTCCATTGTCTATGATAGCTATATCGTTACAGACCTCAGCCTCTTCCATATAATGGGTTGTCATAAAAATTGTTACATTGTGCTTTTTAGGAAGCTCTGTTATAAATTCCCACAGGTTTGTCCTGCTTTGAGGGTCAAGCCCCAAGGTAGGCTCATCAAGAAAAAGTACTTTAGGCCTGTGTATCAAACCCCTTGCAACCTCAAGCTTTCGTTTCATGCCCCCCGAGAATTTCTTTACAAGGTCATCTTTCCTGCCAAACAGATCAACAAATTTCAGTGCATCATCAACCCTTTTTTGACGTTCGCTCTTTTCAACATTATAAAGATAGGCATGGAATATCAGATTCTCTTCTGCCGTGAGGTCTTTGTCCAGTGTTGTGTCCTGAAAGACTATGCCAATGGATTTTCTCACCAACGCTGATTCTTTTGCGCAATCATGCCCGTCTATAGATGCCTTTCCTGAAGTCGGTGAAAGCAGGGCGCAGAGGATGTTTATTGTTGTTGTCTTTCCGGCTCCGTTTGGCCCGAGAAAACCGAATATCGTGCCCTCTTCAACGTTAAAAGACACGTCATCAACTGCGGTGACATTCCCAAATTTCTTGACTAGATTTTCAACTTTGATTATCGGCATTTAGTCTTATGATACTAATGTCCACTTAAAAGCACAAGACACACGTCTTGACAATAAAGGGGTTTTAATCAATAATTACATAGGCAAAACTTAAAACAAAAGGAGATTAACAGGATTTCTGCCAGAATGAAAATATCCGCACTCTTTGGTGCTGATGTGAACGAGTTGCCGAAATTGTACTGGGCGAAAAAAATTAATTATGAGTAAGGAAAATATCGAAATAATAAATAATCTAATCGATCTTTCAAAAATAGTCTTGCCCGCATTGTTCACGTTATTGGCAGGCTCTTTCGGCTATCGATATGGCCTTAGACTTATGAAGAATCAAAAAAGGTTAGAATTTATCGAGCGTCAACTTCGTGAGTTTTATTCTCCGATGTTAGGCTGTTTAAAAAGAATAAAAGCTAAAAGCGAATTAAGATTTGAGATATCTAAAGCTTCTGACCCTGCATGGCAGAAAATCTGTGGTGAACATCCGAAACCATTCCTAGAGCATAAAAAATATTTTGAACCTTTCGAAAAACAGATTATGTATGATAACAAACAATTACGTGAAGAACTGATTCCATTATATGACAAAATGCTTGCCATCTTCACCGAAAATTATTATTTAGCAGAATCAGAAACAAAGAATTGGTATTCTGAACTTACCAGATTTGTTGAGATTTGGCATCGATGGCTTGATGAATCTATTCCAGCAGAAGTTATTAAAGAATTAGAGCATAAAGAAGAGAGGCTTACGCCTTTTTATCAGGGCTTGGAATCTCAAATTGTAAAATTACAAAAGGAATTATCCGGAAAATGATTCGACCAATAAAACTTCAGCACACCACAAAAGACTCTTCATCCATGGGCTCCACCCTTTTTTTGTGACTGAAACGTTGTGCGAAATGGCAGGCAAAATAATTGTCGTTAGAAAGGCAATGTCATGGATGATAAGAAATTAAAAGAACTGGTGGATTTCATAAAGGAAATTAAAGCTAATATTATCCAAAGTAAATCTAATATCCCGCCAGAAAATTTCTTTAAGCAAATGCAGTCTATTAGTTTAGCCTTTATGGATAATCTCGATTTAAAGCCAGAGATCAAAAATATAGTTCCCGTTAAGCATCTTGGAGAACTCTATACCGCAGTTCGTTACATTCATGATAAATCATTATCTTTTTCGAGTGGCCATTATCCAAAAATTCAAATTAGACTTAATAACATTGAGAATATCTTAAATGAAACACTGAAAGAACAAGAGACTATAAAAGGCGGTGACACAATTAAATTATTCTATTCTTGGCAAACAGATTTACCAAATAACTGCAATCGCACCTTTATATCTCAAGTTTTAGAAAAAGTTGCTAAGAGATATAAATCAAATGGTATGCATTTAATTATCGATTCTGATACAAGAGGCTTACCAGGGTCTCCTGATATTATAAATGCAATATTAAACAAGATTGAGATGTCCCATATTTTTTTAGCCGATGTCTCTATTGTTATAAAGAAGGATGAATTTGGTTTCCCGAATTCAAATGTTATGTTAGAGCTGGGGTACGCTCTGAAATCATTAGCCAGCGGGCGCATCCTGATGGTTTTCAATGAGCATTTTGGCGATACAAGAGAGCTTCCATTCGATTTAGGATTCAAAAGGCAGATTTTATATAACTGCGCTCCTGATGAGTCTGATAAATCCTCAAAGAAGAATTTACTCGAAAATATCGTATATGAAGCAATAAATAAAATAGTGAGTGTCTGAGATGACATTTCGCCTGCAACATCGCACAACACAGTGCAAACGGCTAACACACAAACCCGAAGGCTTCGTTTGCGCTGATAACGTTAGACAAAAGGAGTGATTATGAACAGTAGCTCGGAATTACCAGATATTGATGAAGAAAAGGCATTTCATATAATCGTCCGTTTCGCTCGGGAAGGCTATAAAACGACTTATGGCAACTATGGATATGAAATATATCTTCCTAACCTCATCAGAGCTTATCTCACAGCAGAACTAAAATTTAACGAACATGGGGTGGATAGCTTTATGCCATCTCTTTCGCCTTCTTTTTACGCTGCAGCCTGGGAATTATGCCGAAGAGGCATTTTACGCCCAGGTGTGACTAAACATGGCGAACAAGCAACGGCCGATGGAAGTTCAGGAAACGGCTATTCTATTACGCCAAGAGGCCGTGAATGGCTAGAACAAGCTGGTCAATATGACTATGTACCTATAGAACCGGGACGGTTTGCCAGATTGCTGGATAAAAATGGTGAAAGGTTCGGGCTCGGGTTTCAAGAGAGAGGACAGGAGGCAATTCTGTGTTATAGTGCACATGCTTACTTGGCCTGTTGTGCAATGTGTGGTGCTGCAGCGGAGTCTATTATTTTGACTCTTGCCATAGAAAAAACAGGGCACGAAGATAAAGCCTTAAAAGATTATTCAGCTGCCGGTGGGCGGGGCCGGATTGAGAAACAGATTCTTGACCAACAACCCGCTTCTATTCAAAATGAATTTCGTGGATATTCAAGTTTATTGAAATACTGGCGTGACTCATCGGCCCATGGTCAAAAGTCACAAATATCAGATAATGAGGCTTATACTTCACTTGCACTGCTTTTAAGATTTGCAATTTTTTCAAATGAAAAGTGGGCGGCTCTTACAAAAGTGCAATGAAGGAACACTTCCTTCGCATAATAACCAAGGTTGCGTCGCTCCAATATCTAGACGCTACGTTGGGGGCCACTCCATGTGCCTGTTCTGAAGTTCACCCTCCTCGCCCCGGCGAGTCGCTCCCGCACTCAGGCGGGTTCGCTGAGGAGAAGAGGAGACCCTCAAGAGAGGGGATACTGAGGTAAGGCGGACGGTGCAAACCCACAAGGTTAACGGAAATGCCCTGTTGGTGATATAATAGGCTTGTGAATCTTAAGCTGTCAGCGCATACTCAAGATATGCTAAAGGAACGGAATATCCCTGAGGAATGGGTATGGCGGACTATTGATAAACCTGACTGGACAAATGTTGGTATAGACAATAATAATCATTATTTCAAAAGTATCACTGAACATGAGGGAAGATTTCTTCATGTTGTTGTAAATCAACACGCTTCACCTAAAAATGTAGTAACGGTATTTTTTGACCGTAAAGCAAGGAGGAAAAAATGAGATTAAAAGTAGACAAAGAAAACGATGCTTTATACTTTCGGCTGGATGAGTCATCTATCGTAGAATCTGAGGAAGTTCAGCCAGGCATCGTTTTGGATTTTAACTCGGAGGGCAAAGTAGTAGGAATCGAGATTCTCAACCTGAGTAACAGGATGACCGATGACCAGCTAAAAGTCCTGCAATATGAAACTGCATAATCAAGGGCACTTCCGCTAACACAGGCCAAAAGATTATCATCCGAATGCTATCGCACTTCTTTTGGCCTTGAACGTTACCCCCCCTCACTCATACCTCAACGCCGTAATCGGGTCGTAGAGAGAGGCCTTTCTCGCAGGATAGACACCGAAAAAAATCCCTACTGCCGCTGAAAACAAAAATGCAAGCAATATAGACCACAGTTCAAGCTGCGTTGGAAGAAACTCTATAAAATATGGGATTACAAATGAGACAAGCCCTGCAAATAAAATTCCTCCTGTCCCCCCGATAATGCTCAATGTCATTGACTCTACCAGAAACTGAAGCAGGATATCACTGTTCTTGGCGCCCAGGGCCTTTCTGATTCCAATCTCTCTTGTCCTTTCCCTCACAGAAACAAGCATGATATTCATTATCCCTATGCCGCCGACAACAAGGGATATCGCTGCAATGCCTGCAAGCACAGCTGTCATGATATTCAGTATCTTATTCATGACACCGAGCATTTCGTCCTGGCTCATCACCGTAAAATCTTCCTTCCCCGCATGTCTTTTTATCAATATCTGCCTGATCTCTTCTATTGCTTCTTGCAGCTCATTGGCGCTCTTGACCTTGATTGTTATATTGAAAAGGCGGTCTGTATCAAAAAGTTCCTGGGCCGCAGTAGTCGGGATAAAAACTATATCGTCGAAATCAATCCCCAGCGTCACCCCTTTTTTCTCCATAACGCCAACGACCCTGTATTTGCTGTCACCAATGCTGACGAGGGCGCCGAGGGCGTTCTTGTCGCCAAAGAGGTCCTTTTTAACTGTTCTTCCCAGCACACAGACCTTCCTTTTCGCATCAACTTCTGATTCGGTGATGAAGCGCCCTGAATCCACCTTCAGGTTCCTGATGTTGAAATAAGTCTCGGTAGACCCCACGATGGAGTTGTCCCTGCTCTGATTTAGGTATTTGACCTTTGCAGAGCCGAACATCACCGGAACTGCATCGTCCACATGCCTTGACCGCCTCTTGATAAGCAGGGCATCATCATAGATAAGCTTTCTTACAGTACTCGCCTCTGGCGGATGAAACCCTCCCTTCGCAGAGGTCTTTCCTGGAACCACAATGAGGATGTTGGTGCCGAGGTTTCCAAGCTCCCTGTGTATGTAGGTGCGTGCGCCTTCGCCGATAGAGACAAGGAGTATTACTGCTGCAACGCCTATAATTACGCCGAGCATTGTCAGAAAAGACCTCACCTTATTGCTCATCAAAGAGTCTTTCGAGACTTTTATAATTTCAATTATATCCATAAATATTGTCAGTATAGAACAGCAGGATATAGTATTTGAGCGGTTTTATTTTGCCGATAGTCAGACATCAATAACATCCACTCTGGCATACCCCGTCCTTTATAGTGATTATCCTTGCCGCCTGCTCAGCTATATCCCTCTCATGCGTAACAAGAACAATTGTAACGCCTTCCTTATTCAAGCCCTTGAATATATCTATAATCTCCCTGCCTGAACGGCTGTCAAGGTTTCCTGTTGGTTCATCCGCAAGGATTATAGCAGGCTCATTTATCAAAGCCCGCGCGATTGCCGCCCTCTGTTGCTCGCCTCCGGAAAGTTCATTTGGATAATGTTCTGCCCTGTGGGAAAGGCCTACTTTCAGGAGCATTTCCATTGCCCTCTGTTTCCTCTCCTTTGCCAGTACACCGCTGTAAAGCAGAGGCAGCTCAACATTCTTCCACGCCGGGAACCTGGGAAGAAGATTAAAGCTCTGAAACACAAACCCTATTTCTCTGTTCCTTATCTCTGCAAGTTCATTGTCTGTTTTCAGGCTTACATCCAACTCATGCAGAATGTATGTGCCTGAAGTCGGCCTGTCAAGGCATCCTATAATATGAAGCAGTGTTGACTTGCCTGAGCCTGAAGGCCCCATTATGGCAACAAGCTCCTTTTTGGCAACCTCCAGGTCTATGCCCTTCAAGACTTCTACCGTCACCTTCGGTAAAATATAGGACTTCTTTATGCCCTTTAGGGATATCACTCCGGCTTTTTTGTCTCTTTGACCCTTTTATTGTCGGCAAGGCCTGCTACATCGGGATTTGAGATTATAATATTTCCCTCTTTAAGGCCGGATACTATCTCCGTATAGCTCCAGTTAAACCTCCCTGTTTCAACAGAAATCAGCCTGGCCTTTGAACCTTCCTTAAGAAAAACTTTCTTTTTCCCATCCCTCTCAATAACCGCCTGTGAAGGGACCACAAGCGCATCCTTCACGCTGTCAATAATAATCTCTATATCCGCAGACATCCCCTGTTTCCTGACTATTCCTTTTTCCCTGAACCTGGTCCTTACCTCAAAGGTCCTTGTCTCCTGCTTGCTCCCAAGGACAACAGGAGATATCATGTATACCGAACCCTTAAAAATTCTGCCCTGGTATGCATCCATTGTTATATTGACATCCTGCCCTGATTTCACCTTTGCAACATCTGCCTCGTCTATAAATGCCTCGATATAGAGGTCCTCTGTCGAAACAATATTTGCTATAAGCGCCCCTTTTGCAACTGTCTCGCCTATCTTTACAGGCCTTGATGTTATGACTCCGTATATCGGGGATTTTACAAATGAGTAGTCGTAGTTTAATTTCGCAAGCGCAAGAGAGTTCTTTGCCTCTTTTACAACGGCATTGGCAACATCGCGCTCCCTGAACACAGAGTCAATATCTGTCTGTGATACATATCCTTTGTCTTTTAGTCCGTTAAGCCTGTTCAATCTCGCCTCAGCCTCTTTAGCAACAGCAATTGCCCTTTCCAGGGATGCCTGGGCAATCCGTAAATTGAGCGAAGCCTCATCAGGGTCAATCTCTGCTATCCCTGATCCCTGCTTTACAATGTCGCCTTCTTCGACAAAGAGCTTTGCTACCCTTCCCGCACGTTGGGCAGTGACTTTTATTTCCCTGTCTGATTTTATAGTGCCTGTTGACGTAGCAGTTACAGTTATCATAAGTTCCTGCTTCTTTACAGCCACTGTCTTGACCTCAACGGCATTGAAAGCTCTTTTGATAACAAAAATGGTTATCAGCAAGGCAATAACAATAAAAACCCAGAAACCTATTCTCCTGTAAAAAGACATTCTATTTCTCCTTATTAATCACTAAGTTAAATTCTACCATAAAAAAGATACAGAGTTCTCCGGATAGGATATTTAGATGATTTAAATCATAGCAATGCATCCTGGGATAATTTATACTCAATACAAGAAAATACAAAAATTGCAGGAGGACAGATATGGCACTAAGAAATATAATAGAGATTGACGAAGATAAGTGTAACGGATGCGGCCAGTGCGTAGTTGACTGTGCAGAAGCAGCCTTGCAGGTTATCAATGGAAAAGCAAAGCTCGTTAAAGAAATATACTGCGACGGGTTAGGCGCATGTATGGGAGGCTGCCCGACCGGGGCCCTTAAGGTAGTGCAGAGAGAGGCCGAGGCATTTGATGAGAAGGCCACTGAAAAACATATATATGAAACAAAAAAGGGAAAAGAAGAACCCTGCGGATGTCCCGGCTCAAGGGCTGTTGATTTTTCGGAAAAAACAGAAGCCCGTTCCAATACAGCAGAGCTTAGGCCGGAACTTTCAAACTGGCCTGTCCAGTTAAAGCTGGTTGCACCGAATGCGCCTTTTTTAAAAGATAGCGACCTGCTTCTGGCAGCAGACTGCACAGCTTTTTCTGCAATCAATTTCCACAGCAGGTTCATTAAGGGTAAAAAGCTTTTGATAGCTTGCCCGAAACTGGACGATACACAGCTTTACTATGAAAAACTTGCCGAGATGTTCAAGGGAAACGACATCAAGAGCATAACCGTAGCCAGAATGGAAGTCCCGTGCTGCGGCGGTTTGATATACCTTGCAAAAGAAGCCCTTAAAGCATCAGGTAAGGACATCCCCCTGAATGAGGTTGTTATCGGAATTAAGGGTGATATCCTGAGCGAAGGAAAGAGTCCGCTTATTCCAAAACTACAAAAGACATCATAAAAGATAATCAAGCAAGGTGAATACAAATACAGTCATGCTTATATAGCCGTTCATATTTAAAAATGCCATATCAAGCCTGCTCAGGTCATCAGGCTTTACGAGTGAATGCTCGTAAATGAAAATCGCTGCCACTATAGCCATTCCAATCCAGTAAAATATCCCGAGGTTAAAAATTATCCCTGTAGATGCAAGCAGGCCCCATGCAAAAAAATGAAATATGCCTGAAAACAGCAAGGTCTTTTTGATGCCGAATTTTTTTGGAATCGAATACAGGCCGAATGATTTATCGAACTCCAGATCCTGAAGGGCATAAAGGGCATCGAAGCCGGCAAGCCAGAATATCACCGCAAGGGCAAGCGGCAATATCTGCCAATCCAATGTGCCTCTTACAGCAATCCATGCGCCTAACGGAGCTGCTGACAATGACAACCCAAGTACAAAATGCGACAGCCATGTAAATCTCTTTGTATAGGGATAGAGAAATACAACTGCAATAGCAACAGGAGAAAGTTTAAGACATAAGGGATTAAGCATATAAGCGGCGTAGACAAGCACTGCAAACGATATGGTTGTAAATATGACCGCATCCATAACCCTGACCTTGCCTGCCGGTATCTCCCTGCCAGAAGTCCTCGGGTTTTCAGCGTCTATCTTCCTGTCAATAATTCTGTTCAGCCCCATTGCGCCTGACCTTGCGCCAACCATCGCAACTACAATCCAGAATATCTGCCTTAACGAAGGAATGCCTGATGCCGCAATGACCGCCCCTGCCAATGCAAAAGGAAGCGCAAATATGGAGTGAGAAAATTTAATGAGCTTTAAATACAGGACAAGTTTTTGGAACAATTTAATCCTCCGCAATCTGTGTGTTTCATAATAACACAAGACGATTTTCTCTTTCTCTTTTTACCCGAATGTGCTATATTTCTCCCATGAAAGAAGGAAATACCAACTTGGCATAATCATTGGTTCATAAGGAGCATATGGCTACAATCAGCACCAGTCGCATAATTCTCTTACTTTTCGTTCCCGCTCTTTGCGGCTGTAATCTCCAGAGGAACATGCTTTATTACCCGAGTACAAATTTGCCCTCACAAGCTACCCTCTCAGCTTACAACATAAAATTCTGGCCTTCCGACTCAAACGATTATCGAGGCTTCATCAGTACTCTCCAAGCCAGCGAGGTAAAAGGAACGATCGTCATTTTCCACGGAAATGCCGGCACGGCTACGGACAGGGTATATTATGTGAAAGCGCTAACCCAGCTCGGATACCGAGTGATACTCGCAGAATATCCCGGCTATGGAGGGCGAAAGGGAGAGCCGGGGGAAGAGCCATTTGTGCATGACGCGAAAGAGACCTTGCGCTTAGCTTCCGAAAAATACGGAGCCCCGATATTTCTTTTGGGAGAATCACTCGGCTGCGGCGTTGCGGCAGCAGCTGCGAAGGATTCGCTTGTTAAGATCGATGGAATAATACTCATCACACCTTGGGATACGCTGCTGTCCGTAGCCAAGGAGAAAATTACTTGGCTTCCGGTTCGGTTATTTTTACGAGATAAATATGACACAATTGGAAATCTAAAAGAGTATCAGGGGAGAATTGCAGTAATTGGAGCTGAGCGGGATGAGGTGATCCCTATACTGCACGCACAGGCACTATTTAGATCGCTGCCAGGATCCAATAAGATGTACATAATCAAAGGGGCGGGTCATAACGATTGGCCGGGGATGGTAGACTTGGCCTGGTGGAAAGAGATTACGGAGTTTATTCAAGGGAAGAATCTGTGAGTAGAATTAATCAGGGACACAGAGCTTGTCTAAAAACTATTAATTTGTCACCCTGAATTTATTTCAGGGTCTCATAACGCATTGATTTCATTAGATGCTGAAACAAGTTCAGCATGACATAACACACTGTTTTATGAGTTTTTAGACAGGCTCCACATACCCTATTTCTTCGCATTGCGGTATTTAATTCATTATGATATCATGACGCAAATAGTCTAAAGCTACCCTTGAGGTAGATTATATGTTCTAAGTCAAAAATAATAATAACGGCATAAATTAACGGCAATGAAGGCCAAAGACAATAACGGCATAGAAAAATACAGAAAATGAAAGTTAAATCGAGCTTCTGTCCAATATGCGCAACACACCACGATCCTGATTTTCCATGTGCTGATCGAGCTGGCGAGGTATTGCGAGATTTAGGTCTTGAGCCAAAACCAATGGACGAAAATGAATTTAAGAAAACTGTCAAAGAAGCTGATCGAAGCATGCTTATTGTCCTCATTGTTGTCGTAAGCCTTATAATTTTAACAGTGCTAATAGCGCATTTCAAATAATAAAAAGAATATGAAAGACCTTAGAACAAAGTCATCCAGCCGACCCGGAACAACCGCTTTTCGTTTTCAGTTTGGCGTCTGTGGCCGGGTCGGCTGATGACCGGCGTTAGATTGGAGAATATATGGAAAAACTTAGCGAGAAGCCATGGGATATATTCATCAGTCATGCCAGCGAGGACAAAGATACCCTTGTGAGACCCGTTGCTCACGCGCTCTCTGCTTTTGGTGCTCGCGTCTGGTATGACGAGTTTACATTGGATGTCGGTGATAGCTTGAGCTGTTCAATTGATCATGGGCTTTCCCAATCACGGTTTGGGCTTATTGTTCTTTCCCCCTCTTTTTTTGCCAAGGCGTGGCCAGAGTACGAATTACGAGGGCTAACTGCAAAAGAACTCGGGAGAGAAAAAGTAATCCTCCCGATTTGGCATAATGTCAGCCGTGAGGAGGTGCTGAAGTATAGCCCACCGCTTGCTGACAAAATGGCATTAAACAGCAAAGATAAAGAACCAGTTGTTATTGCACTTTACATCCTTGACATTATTAGGCCCGATCTTTTCAGTAAATTGCATAAGCGAGCAGCTTATCTTGCATTACCTAAAGTAAAGAAAAAAGTTTCCATAAAGAAAATCGTATCTGCACCAATCCGTCATAAGGAATTACCCCTAGATCTTATCGGTCGAATTCGTTTAATACGAGCTGCATTATGGGGCGGTTGTACCCATTCGATGGATTATTGGCTTGATGGATTCAAACGAGATGCTCATCCATCTAAAGAAATATCATGGTGGGAACATGTCGCCTCTGCTTATGTTGAATACGTAAAGATTACGCGGCTCAAAAGAGGGCAGCATGAACATGTATTTAATACGGTTTTTGGCATATGCAGTGGCGACTCTCGCAGGCAACTAAAGAAGTATCTTGATCACCTTCCAAAAGATGCTTATAAAGTTCTGTCCGATATATGCGGATATAGACATCCTGTATATGATATTAAAGAAGAGTTCCCAAGGGAAATGGATGAACTTTCACCTGAAGACACGGATGCAATGTCAAAGATTGACATTAGAAAATAGGGACAGCGCCCGTTTTATTGACTTATTTTATTTGATTGGATTATCATTCACTCATGCCAAGAATAGCACGGGCAGTAGCAGGGGGATTTCCGCATCATATAACGCAGAGAGGCAATTATCGTCAAACTGTTTTTGAAATAGATGATGACTATTTACTGTACATGGATTGGCTGAAGGATTATAGCTATAAATATTCACTAAAGATATGGGCGTATTGTTTGATGAGCAATCATGTACATTTTGTCGTTGTCCCTTTGGCGCAGGATTCAATGGCAAGGACGTTTAATGCCTTGCATATGAGATACTCTCAATATATGAACAAGAAACATAAAGCAGCGGGGCATCTATGGCAGGGGCGATTTTATTCCTGTGTTCTTGATGAGAGGCATTTATATGCCTGTATGCGATATGTAGAGAACAATCCGGTCAGGGCGAAAATAGTGAAGGAAGCCGAACAGTATAAATGGTCAAGCGCAAGGAGCCATGGATTAATGGAAGATGATGCAATATTATCAAAAGATTGTTATCTTGAAAAAGATATAAGAAACTGGCCAGGCTATCTCAGGGAGAAGGATGATAAGGAAGCATTGGATGCTATAAGAAAGAATACGCGGACAGGGCGGCCATGCGGAGATGAAGTATTCAGCAGGAAGATTGAGAAACTTATCGGCAAGAAACTTATTGCTTTACCACATGGAAGGCCAAGGGGAAATAGATAATGGGCGCTGTCCCTATTTTAATCTAACAATCAGCAAATGAACCGAGGCGGGCAAAGGGCCTGCCTCGATGGCCTGTTGCCCGAACCCTTTTTTAAATCCCGAATATTACGGTCCTTTCCTCCATATCAACTTTATCTATCCTCACCTTTAATTCCTTCCCTATGGTAAAAGAGCGTTTTGTATTTTTTCCGGAAAGGGAGAAGGCGCGTTCGTTAAACTCATAGAAATCATCTGTCAGATACGAAACATGGACAAAACCATCAACATAAAAATCCCTAAGCCTTATCTTTAAGCCGTACGGGGTGATATTTACCACCCTGCCCTCAAATTCCTCGCCGACCTTGTCTTTCATAAACCACACCCTCATGGCATTAATGACCTCTTTCTCGGCCTCATCGGAGAGGCGCTCGGTCCTGGATGAGTTGAATGCAATATCAGGGAGAAGTTTTTCCAGTTCCTGCTTTCTTTTATCTGAAAGGCGTGTTTTCTGCAAGGTCTCTCTTAATATCCTGTGGACCACAAGGTCAGGATACCGCCTTATAGGCGATGTAAAATGGGTATAACATTCTGATGCAAGGCCAAAGTGCCCGACATTTACAGAAAAATACCTTGCCTGTTTAAGGCTTCTTAATACCATATAATTTACAATCTCTTCTTCTGGTTTGCCTTTTATGTTCTGCAGAAGCAATGAAAAATCCTTAGGCCTTTGAAGTTTCTTAATCCTGCTCATGGGCCTTATGACCCTCATGATATCTTCAAGTTTCATCGGGTCAGGTTCTTCATGTATCCTGTAAAGGCTCGGGACTTCAAGCCTTGCGAGATATTCTGCCACAGCCTCATTCGCTGCTATCATGAATTCCTCGATGAGTATATGCGCAAAATTCCGCTCGGACCTGATTATTGCCTCCGGGCTGCCCTGCATATCAAGCAAAACCTCAGGCTCCGGAAGATCAAAATCAAGGCTGCCTCTGTCAAGCCTTTTCTTTCTCAGGACACCGCACAATTCACCCATGAGTTCGAAATGCGGCAAAAGATAATTATATTTCTCCCGTTCATGGCTGTCATTATCAATCAGGATTTTTTTAACAGACGTATAAGTCATCCTCTCGTCACTCTTTATAAGGCTGGGATAAAACTTTGAATTCAGCAGCGCGCCATGCCTGTCAAAATCCATCTCGACCGTAAATGCAAACCTTTGGACCTTGGGCTTAAGGCTGCACAGGTCTTCGGAGAGTTCCTTGGGAAGCATCGGCGTTACCCTGTCCGGGAAATATATGCTTGTGCCTCTTTTCCTTGCTTCAAGGTCAATAACAGAATCCCATGGGACATAAAAACCTACATCTGCTATATGGACCCAGAGCCTGTAACCATGCTCTGTAAGCTTGATTGAGACTGCATCATCAAAGTCTTTGGCCCTCTCTCCGTCAATCGTAACCGTAGGGAGCTCTCTTAAATCTTTTCTCTTTTCTTCCGGGCCGCCGGCGCCGTCCGCTGCCATAGAAAGCGTCTTTGCCTCCTCGGCTACACTCTTGGGAAATCTTCTCGGAATGTTAAATTCATCTATTATTGCCTCGACCTCGGATGCAGGGTCCTCAGGTTTTTTTATTACCTTCACAATCCTGCCCGCAGGCGGCCTTTTATCTGCCGGATAATTAATAATATCGGCTATAACCGTATCCCCGTCTTTTGCCGGCCCTTTATCCCCAGGAGGTATGTAAAGGTCAAATGGTATGGATTTATTTTTGGGCCTGACATAAGAGGCAGTTTTTGTGACATCAAGTTTGCCGACTATTCTCGTATGTGCCCTCTCGGTTATCCTTATTATCCTGCCTTCGCGCTTATGCAGGTTCTCCACTCTTACGACAACCCTGTCATTGTCCATCGCTCCTGAGGTTGCGCGCCCGGGAATAAAGAAGTCCCTTTCTCCTGGTTTCTCTGTTATCACAAAACCGTAGCCATCTTTATGCGCCTCAAAGTAACCTGTTACAAGATTTGTATCCTCTGCCGGAACATAAAGGCCTTTTTTGGTCAGTATGATGTCACCGTCCCTGAGCATGCCCCTGAGGACCTTTTTTAATGAGCGCGCCTCGGAATGGTTCAGCCCTGTGATATGGACTATTTCCTTGAAGCTGACAGGTTTTTTAATCTTTTCTTTAAAGAATGAAAAAACGGTTTGTTTATTTACCATGACAGTTGCAGGGCAGGCAGTTTAAAAAAAGGGGAACAGGCTTAATCCGTATCCCCTCGGTTGCGAGTCGCGACGACCTTTTTATTTCTTGCAGTCTATATATTTTTTGAGGCTCTGAATGTTTTATTCGAGTATTTCAAGAACGCAGCGTTTGCCTATTTTAGTGCCTGAAGCGCTGAGGATTGTCCTCATTGCACGTGCGGTCTTACCCTGTTTGCCTATAACTTTTCCAAGGTCAGTCTGCGCAACCCTTAGTTCAAAAACAGTGGTCTTTTCACCCTCGACCTCTGCAACTACTACATCTTCCGGCTTGTCAACCAGAGCCTTAGCCATTGACTCAATCAATTGTTTCATCTTCTCCACCTCCATAGGAATTTGGACTGTCTACGACTCCTGGAGTTATAGCCCAGCCTTTTTCAAAAGCTTTTTAGTAACATCAGTAGTTTGTGCCCCTTTTTGTAACCAAAGCCTGGCCTTCTCTAAATTCACTTTTATCTCGGAAGGCTCCTTAAGCGGATCATATGTTCCAAGAACCTCTATAAAAGGCCCATCCCTCTTAGCCCTTGAATCTACTACCACCATCCTGTAGAAAGGCCTCTTATGGGCGCCTAATCTCCTTAATCTAATCTTAACCAAAACTCCACCTCCTCGTTTCATCTAAAACTTTTCTGAGTTTTAAGCTTAACAGAAAGAGCATAAACTGTCAATAACAGCAAGGCTTTTTCCCTTTATGATTCACAGCCCGGGAACCGTTTGTTCATTTTTCAAGCTGAATCTTTATGTATGCCTTTGACCTTAGTTCTTCAATATGTTTTTCCAATCGCTGGTTGACCTCTTTTTCTATGAGATAATTTTCTATCTTATCCCTTACGTCATCGAATTCGGCACTGCCAAATTCATTCCTGTTCTTTTCGTAGAATTCCTTAAGGTCTTCTTCTGTTATTTTTATGATTGTCTTGAGCTTCAGCTCTATATATTCCTGAATGATTGCATCCTTTGCAGGGGCCTCGATACGCAGTTTTTTGGCCTCTCTCAATAGGAGTATTCTGTTTATTGCTGTGTTTAATACCTCTTCTTTTTTAATGCCAGGCATCAGCTTCACCGTGTCTTTATAATTGTTTTCAAGTTCGCTCATAGTTATGGCCCTGTCATCAACAAAAGCAACAACCCTGTCAATGATTTCTGCGTAGCAGTAGGAAGCTGACAGCTGACAGCTGACAGCTGATAGCACTAAAATAAATATCAGTCTGTTAACCGGCCCACTGAGTGCTGATACCTGATGCCTGCTTTTAGAACGCATGTCCGATAGTGAAGTGCACTTCACCCCTGCTCTCTCCTTCCTCCCTGTCAAGCTTATATCCGTAATCTACCCTGATAGGCCCGACCGGCGTGTTGTATCTTATGCCCATACCTGCAGTATATTTAAGCTCAGAGAGATCTATATCTCCTGTTTTCCTCCACACATTTCCACCGTCCACAAATGTTACAAGGCCAAAAGTCTCGCCGAGGGATGTCCTGAGTTCAAGGTTTGTCAGGAAGAATGCATTGCCGCCGATTGGAGAGCCATTGACGCCCTTAGGGCCTAAAGTGTCCTGCTCGTACCCGCGCGCCGTGGTCCTTCCGCCAAGGAAGAACCTCTCAACAAGCGGAAGATCCCTGGTATTGTCAAAACCCTGCGCAAAACCGCCTTTTAAAGCTAAGGCAAAAACAAAATATCTGTTTAATTCCTTATAGGTGCTCCCATTAACTATAACCTTTACAAAGTCTGTTTCTGAAAGAAGCACGCCTGATGCGGCCTTTACGGATATGCCGGCAAGCACGCCTTTCCTGGGATCAAACGGATTATCTCTGGTGTCATATATTATTCCGGGCTTTATGCCGCTTATTGTAAGTGTCCCTGTATCCTCCTTTGCAAGAATGATATCAGGCTGCACGTCATAAGTCTTGACCAATGCAAATTCGTAAAAAATCTCACCCTTTAACTTTTCGCTGAGCCTTTTTTCAAAGCCTGCACTTGCAGAATTTCTTTTTAATTTATACCGCGTCTCGCGGGTTGATATATTTTTTTCTGTCCTGGCTTCCTTTATGAATAACATTCTGAAGGGGATAGAACTATCCAGAAACCATGGCTCAAGGTAATTGATGATATACCGCTGCTCCAACGTACTGAGTTCTGTCCTGAAAGATGCCTGCCTGTTCATTCCAAACAGGTTACGGTAGCTTATATCGAGCGAACCCCGAAGCCGTTCATAATCCCCGTATCCAAGGCCGAATTCAACGACCCCTGCATTTCCTTCCTTTGCCCGGAGATGTATATTCCTGGTGCTGGTCTCCTTGTCTATTGCATCTATCTCAACATCAGTGAATAATCCAAGCCGGTACAGTCTCTGGCGTGTTTTAGTAATAAGGGTATAATTAAAGGGAGCGCCCTCTTTATACAGCAACCCTCTCTTGATTGCCTTATATCTTGTCTCTTCATTACCGCTTATTACAGTTTTCCCGAAAAATGTCAGCGGCCCCTCAATGATATCGAAGGTAACCCTTACGCCCTTTTCGCTGAATTCCTGTTTTACGTCAACCTTTGCATCACTAAAACCATAGCCCGCGTAAAGTTCAATAATCCTGTATCTTGCATCTGAGATGTCAACCTCGTTATAAGGGGAACCTGCTTTTATCCTGATAGCCTTTTCGACCTCTTCTTGCGGGACAAGCTCTGCCCCTTTTATTTCAATGCCCTCTATGTAGGTTTTTGAGCCTTCTTTAATTGTTATGGTGAGGTCTGCCTTTGCATCATTTATCCTCGCCTTGATATCATCCATGTGTATATTCAGGTATCCCATTGCATTATAAAACTCCATCAGCGTTGTCCTGTCGGCATCTGCAAGGTCAGGGTTATATAAAGCGCCCTCTTTCAGAGACATGACCTCTTTCAGGTTTTTCTCTGGTATGGATGCCCCGATAAACTTTATAGAATTAACAGTAACCTTATCTCCTTCAAAAATGAAAAAAGTAACGGCAAAGGCATCTTCGCCTGAGGTTATCACCGGCGCAACCCGTGCAAAGGCATAACCCCTAGTGTGATATAAAGATGTAATCCTTGAGACTGCCTCTTCCACAAGGTCATCCCTGAAGTCTTCGGCATCAAAAAATGGCGTTTCCTTAAGAAGCGTTTTTGAACTCACGGAGTCATTGCCTTCAAATGTGATGTCAAGTTTTTTGCCCGGGTTGACATCAATATCAAGCTCGCCATTACTGAAAGTATAAGGCCCGGCTGATGGATTCAGGTGCTTATTTTTCTTGTAATAGGCCCTTATATGTTCCATGTCCTTTTTGAGTTTGAATTGGTCATAAACGTCGCCTTCTGTCATTTTCATTGCCTTCCTTACTTCGTCTTCCGGCCCATAAATCCTGATATGTTTTATTATTTCAGGCATGCCTTCATCTATGGTAAGAGTAAGATTTATTCTGTAAGGCTTGCGCGTTTTTTCTGCCTGCACTTTTACCCCTGCATTTGGGAACCCCATCCCTGATAGTGTCCCTTTGAGTTCTCTCACAGAATGTTCTATGAGGTCATACCTCATAACCTGGCCTTCCTTAAACAAAAAAAGCTCTGCCAATGCCTTTTTTTTCACATGCTTATTCCCTTTAATATAAATATTCCTGATAATGTCTCTTTCCTTAACTCTTATCTTTACATGCGTCCTGTCGGCATCATCCAGTTCAACGGATATGTCTTCGAATATACCCTTAAGAAACGCCATTTTTATACCGCTGTCCACGCTGAGAGGATTAAAGACATCGCCAATTTTTATGCTTAAAAGGCCTAAGAGTTCCTCCTCCTGGATAGAATACAGGCCCTCTATATCTATTTTCTGTATTGTTGTTTCAGATGCTCTTACAAATGAAGAGCAGAAGAACAGAAACGCAAAAGTGCAGATGCAGAGAAAAACAATAGCGCGGAAGCCTAAAATTTTTGTTCTATCTTTTGTCATCTGTACTCAAACCTGAATTTAATATCTGTACCGAGGCTGCCCCTCTCATCCCTTACACCGAGCAGCGAAACATTCTTGCCGAGGATGTATTCGAGCCTGAGCACCTGCTCCTCTGTAGAACCGATTGAGGAAACATAAGTTACAAACAGCCTGTCTCCTAAAAGCCTTTTTGACACAGTAACACGGGGGCCGACTGTGCCTGTAGATTTTGAAACATAAGGGTCCACCTGAACCCTGTCAAGCCCTGTTATGTTCCTTACCCTGTCTTCAAAGACATCCTGAACCTTTCCTGTAAGAAATGAGGCGGCCTCTCCTGCGCCTATTCCTCCTTCAAGGCCCTTTAATTGCCTTCCTATCTGCCCTACTGTAAGCAGGCTGAGGATATCTGTCTCCTCAAGCGGAGGATCGGAAATAAGCGAGAGCGTAAAATGTTCAAACTGCCCTTCAAGGCTCAATTTGATATTATATCCTTTCACTATTGTCTGCGCTACAATCTCCATCATAGGGTTTATCCTGTTGGGATCGGCAAAGTCTGCGCTTGCATTTAATATCCGGAATTCATTATTCCTGAAGTAGACCTTGCCTTCCCTGGATTCAACCCTGCCGAAAAGGAGAGGATGCCCTATAGTGCCCCTCAGCACCAGGTCAACCCTCATGGGCGCGTTTGCTATATTGTTATCCACAATAATGTTTTCCACCCCGTATATCTTTACGTTCAATGCTGCCTTTTCTATCCTTGTTGGCTCTGCCTTTGGCTTCTCCTTCAGGCTTGCCTTAAGAAGCCAGCTTTTCCATTCAACCCTTTCCCGGTATCTCGCCCTGTTTATCTTTATATCGCCGGTAATATTCTGTGCTTCAAGGGTGCCTTTATAAAAAATATTCCCATCAAAATTAACAGTAAAATCCTTGGACACAGAGGTTGTTATATTATTCAGTTTTCCGTCAAGATAAAACCTTTTTATGCCTAATCCTTTAAGGTAGACAAGCCCTGAAACATCTATATCGCCGCCACCGAGTTTCCCTGAAAGTTTCTGGATAATGACCTTATCGTCCTCAAAATAGAAATAGCCGTTTATAGCGCTGATCCGCTGATGCATATCCTTTAAACCAAAAGATGCATTGGTTATATTAAGGCTTCCGCTTATGTGAGGATTATCCCATTTCCCTGTAACCGTCAAAGTAAAATCAGAATCTCCCCTCAAAATGCTGATCCTCTTTGAAAGCCCCTTAAGAGGTGAAAGCTCTGAACTGCCTTCAAGCACCAGGTTATATTCTTTGCCTGTTTCTATATTCCCCCTCAGGCTGAAAGAGGCATTTCCGCTTCTCATCGTCAGTGCAGAAAACAATATATTCCTGTTATCAATCCTGAGCCTTATATCCGAATCATTAGAAAAACTATTCCCGAAAAGCGCAACCGTCATCTGGCCTATAACCGCTGAAGCAGAGAAATGTTTTTTGTCTCCTGACAGAGCAGCACGGCCCTTTATGTTTACGACCAGATCTTCAGGCGCGTCTTTCAGTATTCCGGCAAGAAGAAAATCATACCTGCCCGAGGCCATATCAATCTCTGCAGTCCATGGAAGCGTATCACTGAGATATCCCTTCCCCTTTAATCTCATCTTCTCATTGAAAAGCACGGCATTGAATATAATTTCCTTATTCCTGACAGAAGCGCTTATTGTGCCGTCGCCGAGAGGTTTCCCCTTAAACGTCCCTCCTGACAACTTTCCGCTAATCTTAATGGCGGGGTTGTCGAATGTGCCTGAGCCTTCTGCGCTTACGCTGAGGATTGCATCATCCGGCATGCCCTTCAGCTCCATATCCCTGATAAACAGGCTGTCTGCAGAAAGATTAAAATAGAACCTCTCCCTGTCTAATATCCTGCCTTCTCCTGTCAGTGAAGAACTCCCTTTTTTCACCATTGCCCTTTTTATAATAAAATCCCTGTAGTTATAAGAAAAATTAGTTGATACAAGGTCCAATGGAACGTCATACGCCATTGCATCAGTTATCGTGGCAGTGCCTGAATATTCAGGATTGGGGTCTTTGCCTGTTATACTGAAATCCGAATCGAGACTGCCTTTTACGGGTATTTTTTTATAAAGGATTTTCGCCAGCTTCCCGATATCCGCGCCTCTCAGCGATCCTGTCAGCCTGTAGTCCGGGTGCTTTAGGTCAAAAATTTCTTTTGCCTCCTGAAATCTTATATTACCTTTTATATTATGCTGTTCACCTTTTGCCCTGGCTGATAATTCTTTTATTTCGAGATAATTTTTCCTGTAAGAGAGTTCTCCGGCAATATTTTCCAATTCATAATCATCGAAAGATGCAGAGGTAATATTTAACATTCCGCTTATCAGCGGGTCATCAAACTTGCCTGTTATTGTCCCCGTAAAATCTCCCGAGCCCTTCATGCGGTTGAGATAAGGGGCCGTAAGGTCCGCTATATCAACAGTAACCATCTTAGCTTTCAGGTTAAGCAGAGAAGCTGACAGGTTGACAGTGCCATTTATCCCCAATGTTGAATTTTCAGTTCTGGCCTCTATGTTTGTCAGGGATAGCACATCTCCCTGCACCGAAAAGCCGCCCTTCGCCTTCCTGACCCTTCCTGGAAAATCACTGCCTGTTTTTTTATTCTCATACTCGAACCATCCCGCCGGATTAAATTCCGTGTCTGACGAATAAAGTTCTCCCTTTACCTTTCCCAGCGGTATTCCCGGCTCCCATTCTATAAGCTTAAAGGCAGCGGGGCTGTCAACATCCGTGAATTTTACCCTGACAGAATAATGTTCAACACTTGGCAGCTCTATTGATGCCTCTGCCTCTGCGCGGCCGTTATAAAAAACGCCCTTCCCGTCTTTGAAGTCCATAATGCCGTCCCTGTAGGAAACCCTGCACCTGAGGTCATCTATATCAACATCAAAGAGATTCCCTTTTCTGAGCCTTGCATCAGCGCTGCCTGCAAGATTTGTGATTGCGCCGCTCATCTTGCCGTCAAAATCTACCAGCCCCTCAACCCTTTCTTCCACCTTCAGGAGTTCCATAAGGGTCTGCAGATAAAAACTGCCTTTAAGCCTGATATCAATAACAGGCGGGCCTTCTCCGAATTTTATATCGCCTTTTGCAGATATCTTTCCCTCACCCTCCCGTTTGAGGCCGAAAACCTTTTTAACAGAATCAACAATAAGGTTCAGGTCTGCCTTCAGTGTGCCTTTCCCTTCATGTGAATAAAAGCCCCCGGCCTGCATCTCTGAGGCGTATGATTTGAGCGTAATATTCTTTATCTGGATGCCGTCCTTGCTGAAAAGTAATGTGCCGCTCATTTCGCATCTGACTTCCGGAAAATCCTTGATATTTGAAATAAGGTTCTTAATGTCTATCTTCATTTTTGGCACATCGCCCAACAGGACCTCCCCGCTTACTTTTTCGCCTGTGATAACTGCGTTATAACCGGCATCATAAAATGAGAAATCTCCATTACGGACCTCTATTACATCTGCCTTTACCTTTATCTTTTTGGGATTTTCTATAGCAAGATAATCCCTGACTTTCCCGATTATGTCATCTATCTGTCCCCTGTCCGTAGATATTTCAGGCCCGGTTATGACTACCCTTTTCAGGATTATCTCCTTCCTTAATATGCCCGATAACCCCACGTAACCTTTTACCCTTTCTGCGGTCAGCACCCTGTTGCCTTCCTCATCAAAAAACTTCAATCCCCTTGCCTCAACAAATAAGGGAAACAGGTTAAAATATATTTTTTGGGCTATTACCTTGCGGCCGGACATATTCTCAAGCTCCGGCAGTATTATTCTCTTTAATGCATTTGATATGTAGGGCCCCCGGGAGACAAAAATAATTATCCCGATAAACAATACAACGATTGAAAGATATATTATGCGCTTTAATTTTTTAGTGTTTTCCATAGGGTTGCAAGTAATTCAGTGGCCTTAAGCCCGTTAACCTTCCTTCCTTCATGCTGTATATAAAAAATATCCTGCGCAATGCCTGATTCTGTATTAATCTTTGCTGATATTATATTAAACCCATTTTCATAAAAGAGGCTTGAGACATCATATAAAAGCCCATGCCTGTCCTGAGAAAAAAATTCGAGAATAGTGCTTTCCCCTGACGTCTCATTATCAAGCTCTATAAATACATCAACTCTGCTGCCGGTTTCTTTTTGGGAGGCTGACAAGTTTATATGCGCGCCTCTCAACACAACATCCTCCAGCCCGTTTTCGATAAAAATATCCATTCCGTCCCACCAGATATCTTTCCAGTTTGAAATTTGAATTTTATCAATAATAAGCCCTTTTTTGCCAGTATATAACCTTGCGCTCAGTATGTTCATCCATTTTGACGACAGGAATCCTACAATCCTGGAAAAAAGGCCCGGGCTGTCCCATGTCCCGACAATAATTTCTGTTGTGCCGTCATGCTTATCGTTAATGCTTAAAGCAAAGTTATTTTCCCTTACAGTCCGGGCAAGGCTATAATCATGATATATCCTCTCTGAAGGGGTCGAAAGAAGATATCTCTCCGGCATATCTGCAATAAAACTCTTAAGCCCTTCCCTGTCAGCGCCCTTATAAGAATCAAGGATGCTTCTTATATAAACTTCCTTATCCCTCCTTACCCCTCTCAGGTAATTCAATGTCTTTTCATAAAGCTCCTGAAGCAGATATGCCTTCCATTCTGTCCAGAATGACGGATTCACGGCAGACATGTCAGCATACGTCATGAGATATAATGCACCGAGGCTTTCTTCGTCTCCGACGGCCTCTGCGAACTGGGCAATAATTTCAGGGGCTTCAATCTCCCTTGTCAGTGCGATGCGCGACATGAGGATATGGTTTTTTACGAGGAACTCTATCCTTTGCCTTTTCTCAGCATCCACATTAAACCTTTCAACTATATTCTTCAGCCTTTTATATCCTTCTTCCTCATGATATTTTCCGGCTGCCTTTCCTATGTCATGAAAAAGAATGGACATAAAAAGTATCTCCTTGTCTTTTATGCCCTTCATTATCCCTGAAAGGCGCTCAAGGCTTTTATATTTCGTTGCAGTAAGCAGCTCGAGGTTTTGTACGGCATGCAGGGTGTGTTCATCAACGGTGTATCTGTGGTAAGGCTCATACACAACCAGCGACCTCAATGCCCCTAATTCAGGAATAAACCGGCCGAGCACTCCTGTCTCATGCATCTCCCTCAATGTTTCATATACACGCGGGCCGTTCAGTATCTCGCGAAAGAAGCCCATGGTTTTATGGGAGCGCCTTACCCTTTTCCCGGCATACAGGAGATTTTTTGTTATATCCTCCCTGAGGTTATGGCTTAATTTTTTGCCGGTTTTAGAGGACGCATAGAAGGCCTCGATAATCCTTTCGGGATTTTTTCTTACGCTGCTGTTTTCTGACGGGATAACGACATTCCTGTAGATGAAAAAATTCTCAGTCGCCTTTTTCTTTACCGCGTTCCAGTCCCTGATGCCCTCGACGACCCATTGCCTTGTGCAGAGGCCCGCAATAAGTGATGTTACGCTGTTTACGATATTTGCCTTGAGGTAAAAATATCTCATAAACCTCTCAGAGCCTGAAAATTTCTTCGAATTACGGAACCCAAGCCTCGCAGACACGTGGTCATGCGTGTCGAATGAAAGGACATCGTTTCTTCTTTTACTCATGATATGAAGGCAGAACCTTACCTTGAGCAGAAAATCATATGCCAGCATAAGCCTCTTGAAATCATGCCCTGATACAACACTTGAAAGCTGCCCGATATTGCCCAGCTTCAGTGCAATTTTTGAAAGCCAGAGAACTGTATGCATATCTCTAAGCCCGCCCTGGCTCTCCTTTACATTCGGCTCAAGGAGATAAACAGAATCTCCGAAGCCTGCATGCCTCTTCTCCATCTCTTTCAGCTTGCCTGTTATGAAATTTTTCTGTTTCCTGAACGCAAGCTCTGAATAGACCTTTTCATAAAAATAATTATAGAGTTCCCTGTCTCCTGCTATAAACCTTGCCTCGAGCAGGGATGTATGCGTCCTCAAATCTTTTTTTGCCTCTGCAATACAGTCTTCAGGCGTTCTGAAGCAATGCCCGATAGTGAGTCCCGCGTCCCAGAGCTTATAGAGGACTGTTTCAACCTTTTTTGAGTCTGCCTTATCCCTGGCAAAAAACATGATATCTATATCAGAATAAGGGGCAAGCTCTGCCCTGCCATATCCGCCGATGGCAATAAGGGCAAGGGGTTTTTGGGATTCTATTGAATTGAAAAGATCGGTGAGAAATACATCTATTTTCCGCGTGTAAAAGGCTGAAAGCTCCCTGCCGCCAAGCTTATCGAAAACACCCTCTATTTCCTCCAGAAAGTCCATGTAGTATGATACTACACAAGAATAAAGAGATGCATGTTTAAGGGAGATATTCGTGTGCGATTATGTTTTACCTGATGTTACATAACAGGAATCAGAAAGGCAGGCCTTTTGGAAGTTTTATCCCTTTTTTGCCTTTAAACATTTTCAGCATCTTTTTTAATTCAACATATTGCTTAACCACTCTGTTTACATCCGCCGCTGTTGTGCCGCTTCCCATGGCAATCCTTTTCCTTCTGCTGCCGTTCAGGAGATTATGATTCCGTCTTTCAGCTAACGTCATGGAGTTTATTACAGCCTCTGTCCTTGCCAGTTCCTTGCCGTCTACTGAAACCCCTTTCATCTTATTGCTCATGCCGGGTATCATGTTTAAAATATTTTCGAGCGGGCCCATGTTCCTGATTTTTTTCAGCTGCTCCTTTAAATCGTCAAAGGTGAATGATTCTCCAAGTATTTTTTCCTGCAGTTTTTCAGCCTCTTTTTGCTCAAATGCATTCTGAGTCTGTTCTATCAGGCTGAGCTTTTCTCCCATCCCGAGAATCCTCGACGCAACCCTTTCAGGTTGGAACGGCT
>JACRGY010000155.1 GCA_016212165.1 Nitrospirota bacterium | reverse complement strand
ATTTATCCTCCCTCCCTCGATGAAGGTCCTAATGGAGCGCCTCCAGAAAAGGATGTGCAACTCAAAAGACGACATGGAGAGAAGGCTCACCAGGGCGGTTGACGAAATAAAGGATTATAAAAAATACGATTATGTTATAATAAACAATATTTTTGAAGATGCGCTTGAGGAATTGAAGGCCATAATACACCTGGAAAGGCTGCGCACAAAGAGTATAGAGCCATTGTGGATAAAGAAAAACTTTTTTACGCCTTGGCGGACCTGTTGAGGCGAAAGGATAAGGGGGCAACTGAATGGACATAATTTCACTTCCGGTAGAGATTGACGAGCAGAAGATAGATGGAAGATACAGGCTTGTGATGGTTTCTGCCCAGAGGGCAAAGGAGCTGTCTTTCGGTGCGAAACCGAAGATTCAGACAAAGTCAAGAAAAGTCACTACTATTGCTATAGAAGAGGCCATCCAGGACAAGCTTGAATTTCTTGTAGGGGAAGAAGCCAGAAAGGCAAAAGAAGAGGCAAAGAAGTTTGATTACAGGAAGATGCTTGAAGAAAAGAAAAAGGAAGCTACGCCGGAGGAACTCACAGAGCTTGAGAAGGACCTGAAGGTCTATCTGCACGAGAAAGAGACCATGGACAAGAAGGCGCTGAAAGAGCTTTTTGGCGATAAACAGGAAGAAGGTGCTGAAGAATAAAAAGATACTCCTTGGCATAACCGGAGGAGTAGCTGCTTACAAGGCGGTTGATTTAATAAGAAGACTGAAAGATGACGGGGCATCAGTTACTGTAATAATGACCGATGCCTCTAAAAATTTTATAACCCCGCTGTCGCTTCAGATAGCATCCGGCAGCAAAGTCTATTCCGGCCTCTTTGAAGACCCGATGTCCCACATAGAACTCTCCCGTGACGCTGACCTTATGCTCATTGCCCCTGCCACTGCAAACATAATCGGTAAATTCGCAAATGGGATAGCTGATGATCTTTTAAGCACATGCATACTTTCATTCAGGGGAAAGGTAGTTATCGCGCCTTCAATGAACTGGAGGATGTATGAGAATCCTATGGTGCAGGGAAACCTTAAACGTCTGACAGCTCATGGCATCCTTCAGGTTGGCCCGGATAAGGGAACTCTTGCGTGCGGTGAAGAAGGCGTTGGAAGAATGGCTGAGGTGAATGAGATAACAGAAGCGGTAAAATCTGCTTTAAGCAAAAAGGACCTTTCAAAAAAAAAAGTTATCGTGACCGGAGGGCCGACACGCGAATATCTTGATCCCGTGAGGTTCATTTCCAACCGTTCATCCGGCAAGATGGGGTATGCTGTTGCCGGAGAATGTATCAGAAGGGGAGCAGAAGTAATATTGATTAGCGGGCCGTCTGCGCTTCAGGCTCCAAAAGGGTTAAAGGCATTTTTCAAAGTAGAAACTGCCGGGGAAATGAGAGAAGCAGTTTTTAAAAATCTTTCGAAAACCGATATTGTCATAATGGCTGCAGCGCCTGCAGATTTTTCGCCTGAGAAAAAAGAAAATATAAAAATAGGCAAGTCTGAAAAACTCAGTATAAAATTCAAAAATACTCCCGATATCATTGCAGAGATAGGCAAATTAAAGAGACGGCCTCTGTTGGTCGGATTTGCAGCAGAGACAGGCAAGAGGCTTGACAGGGCCAGGGCCAAACGCACGAGAAAAGGTGCGGATATCATTGTCTTTAACGATGTTACCGAAGCAGGTTCGGGTTTTGATGTAGATACAAACAAGATAACGATAATAGAGAAGAATAAGGAAACGCCTTTGCCGATGATGACAAAATATAAGGCTGCAGAGGCGATAATGGATGTTGTCTCAGAATGTCTGAGTAAGTGAAACAAAGTTGCTCTATCCCGAAGAATTCTTTTTTTTGTTGTCACCGGAGATTTTTTCCTAACTGATAAAAATACACTGATTTTGATGGTATTATTAATTTAAAGTTTAGGGGATATTGAGGGGATGATTAGAATTTATAATTTAGGTTTGGCCCCCAAGGGGTTTCGTGCTGCCGGGCTGTTTCTCTGCGCGGTACTCCTGGGCTTGCCGCAACAGGCCGCAGCCGAGCAACTGCCGCAATGGGAGTTGGGCGTTGGCCTTGTTGGTATGTCGCTGCCGGACTATCGGGGGTCAGACGAGGGCCACTTCTACCTCCTGCCATTCCCCTATATCGTATATCGTTTGGAATGGCTGAAGGTCGAGCGCAGCGGCGTGCGCTCGACCTTGTTCAAGAGCGAGCAGGCAGGGCTTAACCTCAGCCTGAATGCCACGCCTCCGGTCCACAGCAAGAACAATAGCGCACGCGAGGGTATGAGCAACCTAAGGTCAATGGTCGAATTCGGGCCGTCGCTGGACATGCATATCTGGCAGAGCAGCGATCATCGCTTCAAATTCGACCTGCGTCTGCCGGTGCGGGCGGCATTCACTGTTGAGTCACATCCGCGCCAGGCAGGCATAATTTTTTCACCGCGCTTTAATCTTGATGTCAACGGTATTGCAGGCAGGCCGTGGCAACTCGGGGTGCTGGCCGGGCCGATCTTCAGCACGCAGCGTAATCATCAGTATTTCTATGGCGTGCCTGAGAGCGACGCACGTCCGGGCCGCCCTGCCTACGATGCGAGCGGCGGTTATGCCGGCACGCAGTTCCTGGCGGCCCTGTCACGCCGTTTTGACAAAATGTGGTTTGGCGCTTACGCCCGCTACGATACCCTGCACGGTGCAGTGTTCGAGGATAGTCCTCTTGTACGCAGCCATCGATATGTTTCCGCAGGCTTTGCGGTGTCCTGGATACTTGATCAATCCTCCAAGCTGGTTGAACGGAACGATTATTAGCCTTTTAAGTCAAAATCGGGGAAACTCCACTAAAGCCTTACAAAAATGTTATCATGAAACATCAAAAAATACTGGTGAAGCTATGTGGATTTATGGTTTGAATCCTGTACTTGAGGCAATCAAGTCAGGCAGAGATATTAAAGAACTCTATTTATCTTCCGGCAGGCACGAGAAACTATTTCTGATAGAGAAAGAGGCAGGGAAAAGAAAAATTCCTGTCAAGCTCGTTGACATTGGTTTTTTCAATGAGAAATTTCCGAAGGGACATCAGGGGATTGCTGCAAGTGTCTCTCAAAAAAAATATACGGATTTTAATGAGCTGCTTAATATCCCGGCCGGGAAAAATGAGTTGCCTTTTTTTCTTGTACTTGACTGTATTGAGGACCCGAGAAATGTCGGCGCAATCCTGAGGTCTGCTGATGCAGCAGGGGTACACGGGGTCGTTATTCAGGAGCACAGGTCTGCAGGCTTGGGGCCCGATGTATCAAAGGCATCTGCAGGCGCAGTAGAATATGTTCCTGTATCTCAGGTCAATAACGTAAAACATGCTATTTCAGAGATGAAGGAAATGAATATTACGATAATCGGCGCAGAGGCAAACTCTGAAATTATGCCCTGGGATACAGACCTCAGCATTCCGGTTGCGCTTGTTATAGGCTCTGAGGGCAAAGGGCTCAGAAAGACGGTTGCAGAGAGATGTGATTTTATTGTAAGCCTTCCAATGAGGGGCATGGTTAACTCGCTTAATGCTTCAGTTGCCGGTGCAGTGCTTATGTTTGAGGTTTTGCGACAAAGAGCAAGTAAAAGTTAGAACCAGCGAGAAAAACAGAGATAACTTAAATTATTCTTGAATTTCAATAATTGACCATGTTATACTCTATCCCTTATACTAACAAGTTATAAAAAAATGAGCAGGAGAAGTATGTCTTTTTCTGCCCTGTGCGTCTTTGACAACATAACACTAAATGAGTTAAGTAAAAAAGCCACCGTAGCTCAGCTGGCAGAGCATCTGATTTGTAATCAGAGGGTCGGGGGTTCGATTCCCTTCGGTGGCTCCAAACGAACAGTGTAAGTGAATAAGTGTCAGGTGAACAAACATAAACAACCAACACTGACACAGAAAACTGGCGCTGTAAGAGGAGAGGTACCCGAGTGGCCAAAGGGGACGGGCTGTAAACCCGTTGGCTCTGCCTTCGGAGGTTCGAATCCTCCCCTCTCCACCAGTAAAATTTGCTTTGCAAATTTTACAGTGAATAGGTAAGAGTTGAAAGTTAAGGAAAAACAGAAGTTAGATTTAAAACTTTTAACTTGGGAATGCGGGAGTAGCTCAGTGGTAGAGCGTCAGCCTTCCAAGCTGAGGGTCGCGGGTTCGAAT
>JACRGY010000152.1 GCA_016212165.1 Nitrospirota bacterium | reverse complement strand
GTGGGAATCCACTTGCATGCGCTGCAGCTATTGCCACAATAGAAACACTGCTTGAAGACGGTATTATTATGGATAACTGTAAACGTATGGGGAAATACTTTATGAAACAACTTGAGAGACTGAAAAAGGAATTCCCATCTATTATAGCAGGGGTAAAAGGACTTGGACTTATGATTGGAATGGAACTCACAAAACCCTGCGCCAGTATTGTTAATTCCTGTTTTGAGCAAGGAATCCTTATAAATTGCACAGCAGGTAATGTGCTTCGTTTTACCCCTCCTTTAATCGTCACGGAAAAAGATATCGACCGTCTTATTGATGTGTTTGAAGATATATTCGGGGAAATTGCTTAGATTATACCGAGGATAATGAAAAGAGACTTTCTAACACTAAAGGATTTGTCCCGAGAGGAATTAGATGCACTCCTTAAGAAGGCGTCTGAGCTTAAATCAGGTAAAGATGCCAATCAGTGCCTACTTATAGGTAAAAGCATAGGGCTTCTGTTTGAAAAGGCGTCTACCCGCACAAGGATATCCTTTCAGGTAGGGATATATGAGCTCGGTGCACAGGCAATATATCTTAATCCCAGCGAGATACAGCTTGGCAGGGGAGAAACCATTGAAGATACCGCAAGGGTTCTTTCAAGGTATCTTCAGGGAATTATAATAAGGACATTTACCCATCAAAAATTAGAGAGGTTTGCTCAAAATTCTGCCATCCCTGTAATTAATGGTCTTACAGATTTGCACCATCCATGCCAGGCACTTGCAGACCTTTTGACAATAAAAGAGAAAAAGGGGAAACTTAAAGGTGTGCATCTTACATATATAGGAGATGGCAATAATGTTGCTAACTCACTTATAGAAGCATCTGCGATGACAGGGATCCACTTCACCATCGCGTGTCCGAAGGGATATGAACCTAATGGTACAATTTATAAAAAAGCCCGTTCCGAGGGCGCCATAGTGAAAATTGTGAGAAACCCTAAAGAGGCTGCTAAGGCTGCTGATGTGCTTTATGCAGATGTATGGGTAAGCATGGGACAGGAGAAAGAGTCAGCAAAAAGGGAAAAGTTGTTTAAGGGTTATCAGTTAAACAAAAGGCTTCTCAAACTTGCAAAGCCTGATGTGATTGTTATGCACTGCCTGCCTGCACACAGAGGCGAAGAGATAACAGATGAGGTAATTGATTCGCCTCAGAGCGTTGTCTTTGATCAGGCTGAAAACAGGCTGCACACGCAAAAAGCACTACTTGAGTTATTAATTAAATAAAACTTTGAATTAGCTTTTCAAAATTGACTTTTCCCTGAATTTCAAGATATATTAAGTCTCTCTTTTTCTAACTAAACAAAAGAGCCTTGCAACAGTTTTTTTTGGAGGAAAAACATGGAGAAGATGATAGAGATTCTATGGCATGGCAGAGGCGGACAGGGGACAGTTACTGCCGCAAAGGTTTTAGCTGATGCATGCCTTAGTGGTGGAAGGCATGTTCAAGCTTTCCCAGAGTATGGACCTGAAAGGTCAGGGGCGCCATTAAGGGCATTTAACAGAATAAGCTCGGGTGAGATCAGAATGCACTGCCCTGTGCTCCATCCACATATAGTCGGTATAGTTGACGCTACACTTCTGGATGGAATTAATGTCTCTGAGGGTACAAGAGATAATACGGTATTTATCGTGAATACATCAAAGGAGCCGGGAGAAATAAGAAAGAAACTAAATGCAAAACCCACACAAACTGTATTCACAGTTGATGCCACAAAAATAGCTATTGATTGCATTGGAAGGGCATTACCAAACTCTACTATGCTTGGTGCTCTTTGTAAGGCAACAAATCTTATTTCTCCGGAGATCCTTTTAGAAGATGTCAGGAAAAGTTTCGGGAAAAAATTCTCTCAAAAAATCATTGATGGAAACCTTGAAGCCACAAAGCGTGGATATGAGGAGGTAAAAGAAGGATGAAAATTCCCGGATGGAAAGAACTTACACCTGGGGCTGTAATCCTTCAGGCAGGAAACGCTACAGAATTCAAGACAGGCTCGTGGAGGTCCTTCAAACCTAAATGGAAGGAAGAAAATTGTATTCAATGCCTGTTTTGCTGGATTTATTGCCCTGATATGTCTATTAAAGTAAAAGACGGTAAGAGAGAGGGGTTTGATTACGACTATTGCAAAGGATGTGGTATATGTGCACTTGAATGTCCAGGGAAAAAAGGGAACAAGGCAATTGTTATGGAGGAGGAGGGCAAATAATGGGAAAGATAGTTGCAGCTACAGGAAATGAGGCAGTTGCAGAGGCATTAAGACAGATAAATCCTGATGTATGTGCTGCCTATCCTATAACTCCACAGACAGACATGATGCAGAGGTTTGCAAGTTTTGTCTCTGACGGAAAGGTTGATACGGAGATCATGCTTGTTGAAAGTGAACACAGCGCAATGAGCGCCTGTATAGGCGCATCAGCAGGTGGTGGAAGGGTTGCAACAGCTACATCTGGCCCAGGACTCGCCCTTATGTGGGAGATGCTCTATGTTGCTTCAGGCATGAGGCTTCCCATAGTGATGCCTGTAGTAAACAGGTCTCTCTCTGCACCATTAAACATCCACGGCGACCATTCTGATGCCATGGGTGCAAGAGACTCAGGATGGATACAACTCTGGTCAGAGAATGCACAGGAATCATACGATAACACAATACAGGCATTCAGGATTGGGGAACACATGGATATAAGGCTCCCTGTAATGGTATGTCTTGATGGATTTATCATAAGCCATTCTATTGAGAGAATGGAGTATCTTGATGATAATGTTGTAAAGGCATTTGTCAGGGAATATAAGTCATTGAATCCTCTCCTTGATGTAGAAAACCCAAAAAGCATTGGCCCACTAATACTTCCTGACCTTTATCATGAATATAAAAGGGCACAGCATGAAGTCATGACAAAGGTAAAAGATGTGGTGCTTGATGTTGCAGAGGATTTCAAAAAGATAAGCGGAAGGAGTTATGGCTTATTTGAGACATACAGGCTTGATGATGCAGAAATAGCCATTGTGATATTAAACTCTGCTGCCGGGACAGCAAAGGACATCGTGGATGAATTCAGGGAGAAAGGTATTAAGGCAGGGTTATTGAAACCCCGACTTTTTAGACCCTTCCCATATGAAGAGGTTGCCCAGGCATTAAAGCACCTTAAGTCGGTATGTGTTATGGACAGGGCGGACTCTTTTGGGGGATATGGTCCCCTCTTCATGGAAGTAGCATCTGCTCTCTATCCCCTTAAAGACAGGCCGATAATAATAAATAAGATATATGGACTTGGTGGAAGGGATTTCATGCCCCAGCATGCAGAGATTGTATTGGATGAACTTGTGGAGATAGCTAAAACAGGGAAGATAAAACTCGTCAAAGAATATATTGGAGTAAGGGAATAAAGTCAGTAAATAGTGAACAGTGAATAGTGAATAGTGTAGTCATTCCTGCGGAAGCAGGAATCCAGAGCTTTACTATTCACTAAATACTATTCACTAACGACTAACAAGGAGAAAGACATGGCAACTCCGCTTAGATTAAAAGAGCTTTCTAAGAAAGAGGTTTTATTAACAGCAGGTCACAGGATGTGCTCGGGATGTGGAGCACCTATTATTGTAAAAATGGTTCTTCTCGCATCGGAGTATCCAGTAGTTGCATGCTCTTCAACAGGATGTCTTGAGGTATCATCATGCATTTCTCTGCTTACAGCATGGAAAATTCCGTGGATACATAGCGCCTTTGAGAACGCTGCTGCCACCATTGCAGGGACTGAGACGATGTACAGGGCACTAAAAAAACAAGGCAGGATAGATAAGGAGATTAAATTCATCACCTTCTGTGGAGACGGCGGCACATATGACATAGGATTTCAGAGCCTCTCAGGTGCAATGGAGAGAGGACATGATATGCTTTATATATGTTATGACAACGGTGCATATATGAATACAGGGATTCAGCGCTCAAGTGCAACACCCTTTGGTGCTGATACAACAACATGCCCTGCCGGAAGTGTAATACCTGGCAAACTACAGAAGAGAAAAGACCTTACGAAGATAATGGCAGCGCATAACATCCCATATGTAGCACAGGCATCTCCAAGTCATTGGCTTGATTTGATGAAAAAGGTAAGAAAGTCGCTTGAGATAAAAGGACCGAAATTCATGAATATAATTGCCCCGTGCAACCGTGGGTGGCGCTCAATGACTGATGATGCAATACTTTTAAGTAGACTTGCTGTTGAGACATGCTACTGGCAATTATATGAAGTTGAACATGGTATTACGAGAATTACAGTTACACCAAAAGAGAAAAAACCCATTATAGAGTTTTTAAAACCACAGGGCAGGTTTAAACATCTTTTCGCACCTGAGAATGAATGGATGCTTAAGAAGATTCAGGAAGATATAGATAAAGACTGGGAACTGCTTCTGAAAGCCGCTGTAACCGAGAAAGAAGAAGAAAAGTAGTTTAATATTTCCATTGACCCCTCTATAAGAGTGAAGTTAATAATAGTTCTCTAAGGCGTTACTACCAGCACAGGGCAAGGGGCTTGTTTTATAACCCTTTCCACGACATTGTCGCCAAGGATTCTTCTGAACCAACTTCACCTGGGAGTACCCATGATTATAATGTCGCATCTTTCTTCGTGGGCTACTTCTATGATTTTTTTATGCGCCTCGCCCTCTTCAATTCTTGTCTTAATGAGTGCCCTCTCTGCCTCAGCAATATTATCTATCTCAGAGATGGCTTTTTTGCTTTCTGAAGCAAGAACGTCTCTGATATTTTTAATCCCGGTCAGGTCAAGGTCTCCTTTATACGGGGGAACTACTTTTATCACTGTAATCCATGTTTTTTCATCGGATGCAAGTTTAAGGCCATGATAAAGGGGGTCCTTGCAGCCGTTAACAGCAATGAGAATCTTTCTGCAGCCTCTCATCCCTTAATCACCTCACACAAAGCACAGGGCAGGCTGCATTGGCTATTACCCTTTCCGTAGTGCTCCCCATAATTGCCTTGTCAATGCCTCTGTAACCATACGGCCCCATAATAATGAGGTCGTTTTTCTGTTTCTCTGCTGTTTCAATGATGTTTTCTGCGGCATTGCCTTCCTTAATTTCAGTTTTTATGGATATGCCCTGCCCGGAAGCCATGTCTTTGGCCGAGGCTAATACTTTTTCCGCCTCGTTATACAGGCTTTTTCTTATTGCGCCGGTCATGAAGAACTCTACCATCTCCTCATATCTCGGGATGACATATAGGACATTTATTTCCGCTCCGTCAATCTTTGAGAGTTCAAATGCGCGGTTCAGGGATTTTTTGCTGTAAATCGAGCCGTCAAACGGGAGAAGTATCGAGCCATACCTTCCTGTGCATTCGGAGCATGGTTTTTTTACTACCAATACATCACACGGGGAGTTCACAATTATGCTTGATGTGACGCTTCCCATTAAAAGCCTCTTTAAACCCTTTCTGCCATAAGTGCCCAGAGCTATTAGGTCCGCCTTTTTGCCTTGTGCGATTTCAACAATAACCTCAGGCGGCTCTCCCTCGCATATAAGGGACTCTATATTTATACCCAGTTCCGATGTTATATCTTCCTGTGCCTGGTAGCATATCCTTTTGCCGACCTCCGCGCGTCTTTCCAATTGTTCCGGAACAGTTGTGAACTCTTCGGCATCGAAATATATGGCATGAACGAGGATGATTTTCCCACCGTGCCTTTTTACCCAGCTTGATGCCTCTTTCAGCGCCGCTTTGCTGAATAACGATTCGTCAAAGCCTACCAGAATAGTCTCGTACATATCAGTGCGCACCTCTACCTTTTCTGAATACAAGTCCAACCCCAAACCCTGCACCCAATGCTATCGCAATAGATATAAGTCCGTAAAGGACGCCGTTATCCCTTGCCATATCTGCCAGCGCCTTTACAAGCCCTGCCTGTTCTACAAATACCTTGGTTTCCGCCTGTTCAATTATACGGCCGTTTCGTACGGCATAAACCGTGACGATGTAATCTCCATGAGGTGCCTCGTAAGGCCAGTCAAGCTTTATGGAAAAGTCCTGCCCGCTATTTTTTTGCGTTAAAGAGATATTTCCCGATGAATTAGCATAAAGCCTTGATGACTCCTTAAACTTTACAAATTCCTCAAACCATTTCGTCTTTTCATTTTCATCAGACACAGGAGTTATTTTTATATGATTCCCCAACGCAGAATAGCCGATAGTGTTTGCATTAGCCTCTTCCGGGCTCAGTATTTCTTCGAGCCTCTTTGTGCTGTGAAGGAAATAAAGATTGGGCGCATGTTCAAAATTAAGCTCTCCCATGTTCATCCACAAAAAACCGGCTGCTTTCCCTTTTTTTTTGAAGCCTTGATGCCCTTCGGGAGATGAAACCTTGATTATCAGGTCAGCATTTTGATCCGACTGTCCGCTTATGCTCACTATGCTTCCATGATAGAAAAAATCTATCTTTATGTGGCTGTGATTTGCATCTACAGTAAGCTCTGCCGATGCCATCTCTAAAAATGCAAAATTAAAAAATAAAAAAGCAAAAATAAGGAATACAATAATTTTAAATTTTGAATTTTGAATTTTAAATTGTCTCATCTTAGTGTCCTCCTGCTTGTGCTAATAATATTGAAGGGCTAAGCGTGAGCTCGAAGATGATTTTTACTGTTACAGCAAGCACAATGCAGGCAAGAAGTATCTTGAGCTGCTCCGCCTTCAGCCTTCTTCCGAAGACCGCGCCTACCTGTGCACCTAACGTAGAGCCCAGAAGCAGTAACACTGCAAGAATGAAGTCAACATTGTGATTGGTATATGCCTGCAGGAAGGTCACCTCTATGCATGTAAAGAGAATCTGGAAAAGACTCGTTCCCACAACGACGTGCATAGGCATCCTCAGGATATAGACCATCACAGGCACCATGAGAAAACCTCCTCCCACGCCCATGATTGCGGCAAGGATGCCGACAAAGCCTCCGAGCACTATCGGAACGAGTGCGGAATGCGTTACGCCTGATTTCTCAAAGCGGGTCTGCATTGGAAGCCTTTTTAAAAAATTTCCGATTTTGTTCTCATTATTTGTCTTTATTTCTTGAGTCGGCTTTTTCTTCATGCTTGAAAGGCTCTCTATAAACATGTAAGCGCCTACTATTCCGAGCATCAGGACATATGTCATCTTTATTACGAAGTCCGCATTCCCCATTGCCCTCAGGACTTTTATTACCTGAACACCGACAAGTCCGCCTATGAAGCCCCCTGCAAGGAGATAAAGCCCCATCTTAAAGTCCACATTCCCCACCTTCCAGTGTGCATATGTCCCTGAAGTTGACGCCGCCACTATCTGGTTGGAGTCCGTAGCCGCAGCTACTGTTGCAGGTATGCCGAGCATTATCAGAAGAGGGGTCATCAGAAAGCCGCCTCCGACCCCGAAAAGCCCTGAAAGAAGCCCTACAACAAGTCCCAGCCCTATAGGTATAAGGATGTGAATACTGGTTAATGCTACCGGCAGATAAAGATACATTAAGCAACCTCCACTGATTTATTCGAATGCGATTTGTTTTGTCGGGTCAAAGTGACAATCGGGATAGATACCGTTTTAAGGAGCTTCTTGAGGTCTCTTATGGTCAGATTGCCGTTGTGTGTGACTTCAGGGCTTAATAAAACCATATCAATGTTCTTGTCCTTCTTTAACAAACCTTTTAAAGCAGACGGGATATCCTCTGGAGCCGTGTAGATATTTGCGGTAATACCCGATTCCTTGCATTTTTCCTGAATGTCCTGCAACTTTTTCCCTTCTGCATCTTTAGATGCCGAATTTTTCAATATCTCTCTTGCTGTTTCATGTTCATTGGCTTCGGCAAAGGTAACAGCAGTCATAAGGTCTTCAAATCTTTTGGAGAACTTCTTCTTATGGACCATCAGAACGGATATGCCCCTTTGGGTTATCTCTGCGAGGTAAAGAGCATATGAGAGCCCATCCTCTGAGATATCATCCGGAGAAGTCACAAATAACAGGTTCTTTCCCATTTCCATGCCTCCTTACTCAGAATCCACCCTGATACAAAGCATAGAGGATGCCTAAATGTAACTTATTGATTAAAAAGAAAATAATGAGGAAGCCCCTAAAGGCTGTTTAAATTATGGACATGTAGAGAATATAGAGAGACGGTAGATAACTTATTGATATATTAGAATATTTTAGATGATGAGAACTGACGCAGAGGTGTGTTTAAAATATGAACAGTGTAAACTTCAATCTTCTTTTAGGATTTTCCATAGGCTTGTTCTTGAAATACCTAACAACTCTGCTGCCTTTGATTTGTTACCGCCAAGCATCCTGACGACCTTTCCGGCATATTCTTTTACGACATCATCAACGGTTTTTATTTTGCTCGGGTCGATTGTTTCTATCTGTAATTTCCTGATGCCGTATGGCAGACTTTCAGGCGTTATAACAGTGCCCTTTTCAAGGATGATTGCCCTCTCAATGATATTTTCAAGCTCTCTTATATTGCCCGGGTAGCTGTAATTTAGAAGGATGTCCATCGCTTCTTCAGAAAAGCCTTTTATTTTTTTATTGGATTTCGGAAGATGCTTTTGAAGAAAATGCGCACTCAGGGGTTTTATGTCCTCCTGCCGCTCCCTTAAGGGCGGGGTAAAGATTTCCATGACATTCAGCCTGTAATAAAGGTCTTCCCTGAAACGGCCATCCGTGATCAAAGATTTGAGATTCTGATTTGTGGCGGCTATAAATCTAACATCGACCTTTTGCGGTTTCGTGCCGCCGACTCTGTAAAATTCTCCTTCTTCGAGGACCTTTAGAAGTTTAGCCTGGAGGCTGGGCGTAAGCTCTGTAATCTCATCAAGAGAAAGGGTGCCGGTGTCTGCAATCTCGACAAGTCCCTGCTTGGAAGCAATGGCTCCGGTAAAGGCTCCTTTTTCGTGTCCGAAAAGCTCGCTTGAAAGGAGTTCTTCGGTAAATGTCGCGCAGTTAAGCGAGAGAAATGGCATGTCCTTTCTTTTGCTTGTGAAGTGTATTGCCTTTGCTATGAGGGTCTTCCCAACGCCGGTCTCTCCTGTAAGAAGCACATTGAAGTCCGAATCCTTTATGCTATGAACAGCATCCAAAACCCTTTTCATACCTTCGCTTTTTGCGATTATGGTTAGCTTCCTGTCTATATCGAAATAGGTTTTTAAGGCAACATTCTCCCTCTTCAATATTTCCATCTTCTCGATTTTCTTAACCCTTATGGTAAGGTCATCCAGGTCGAACGGCTTGGTGATATAATCATAAGCGCCCTTTTTCATTGCCTCTACTGCCGAACTTACGCTTCCGTAGCCGGTTATTATTATCACTTCTGTATCAGGATTTTTCTCTTTCACTTTTTCCAGAAGCTCGAGTCCATTCATACGGGGCATTTTTATATCTGTGATGACAATATCATACCGGCCTTTTTCCAACCGCTCCAAGGCTTTGTAGCCGTCTTTTGTCCCTTCGGCAGAATATCCTTCTTCCTTCAATGTATCGAGAACATTGTTCAGGGTTATTTCCTCGTCCTCGACTACAAGAATCCTCAATGCCATTTTATTCCTCTTTTAAAGGCAGTGTAATTACGAACGTGGTGCCTTTTCCTTTCTCGCTTTTCACCTGAATATCCCCGTCATGCTTCCTGATGATATTATAAACAATAGCAAGCCCCAAACCTGTACCTTTATCCTTTGTGGTGAAAAAGGGTTCGAATATTTTCTCGATGGTTTCCTGAGACATACCCTTTCCGGTATCTGCTATTTTTATTATGAGGTTATTAAGGTTATAGTCGGGTTCCGAGCTGACGGCAAGATTTCCCTCTCCGGACATCGCCTCAACTGCATTTCTGAAAAGATTTATAAATACCTGCTCCATCTGCTCAGGGTCAACGAAAACGTTTATCTTATCCCTCGGGGCTCCAAGTGAAAACCGTATTTTCTCCGTGCTTACCACATCAGAGACATGCAGGTAAGCATTTCTTATCAGTTCATTGAACTCAATTTTACGGGGCTGAGGCTCCCTGCCCCGGGTAAACTCAAGAAGTTCGCTTACAATCTTCTTCACCCTCATCGTTTGGTTAAAAATGTCTTCCAACCCCTTTATTATAAATGGCGGATATTCGTCTCCCACGTTTTTCTTAAGCCTCTGCGCAGTGGTGTAGATGTTGCTTAATGGATTATTGAGTTCGTGTGCTACCCCTGATGCCAAAGTGCCGATGGCTACCAATTTCTTGCTCTGAAGAAGCTCCTTCTCCCTCTCTTCAAGCCGCTCCCCCATATAGTTGAATCTCTGTATAAGGATATCGACTTCGTCTCTACCCTTGTTCTTACTAAAGCCTGAAACATAGGTAAAATTCTCTTCGGATGTCTTCTCCACAGCTTCTGTCAAAATATTCAATCGCTTTAAGATGCCGCGGATGATTATTAGAGAAATGCCAAGACCTATAAAGAGAAAAAACGGAAGCACAAATAATATCATAGCTTGTGTCAAAAATAACGCTTTATCGGCTTTTACCCTTGCGGTTTTGTCGAAGTCCTTGGAAAAGGCAATCATCTCCTCCCCAAGCCTTCTAATGTCCTTAATCTCTGCATCCAGTTTCCTCAAGTCTTCAATAAAGGTGTGGTTATCGGAAAGCGAATACAATTTCTTAAGCACTTCGGCGCTCATGAGAGGGCTTTCTAATGACGCCGCTTCAATAAGCGGCAATATGGCAGAATGCTGCATATGGGATTTACTGATTTTGTTAAGTTCGCTTTGGAATTCCCGTACAATGTTCTCTATCCTGTTAAACCTTTGACTGTACTCATTAACGGTAGCATTTAGTTCCTGAAGCTTCCTTCCGCTTCCGGTTGAATCACTTTCATGAAGGAGCATAGTTATTTCTTTTAAATAAACATAAACGGCTTCGAGTTCTTTTGGATCCCTATAGAGAAAAAAATTCTTTTCATGCCGCCTTAGCTGAAGGGTTTTACTTCGAATTGTGTCCGACAGTTCGAGAAGCTGTATTTCTTTTCTAACTTCAACAAAATTCAGATATCCAAACAGGACAAGAACAACCATAATAGAAGCACTTAAGAAAAAACCAAGGGTTATTTTCTTTCCGAGTCTCATTATTACATTTTATAACATTTAGGGAGAATTTTTGGTAGGTTCTACAGGGCAACCCTGCCTGTTTAATACTATGGATTTGTCTCATAGGTCAAAGACCTGTAACTTTTTTTGCGCCAATCCCGCCTGCAAGGTGGATTTGCAATCACAAGCCGGGCGCAGGGCGAGGGTGGAATCCCGCAATCATAATATCAAACTCTTATGGGAAATCAGGATAAAAAAAAGAGTATGGAAAATATTTGATTTATGCTATAACTATAATAAAAGTAACTTTTAAGAAGGACGCGAAACTCAGAAGAAAAGGCCGGGATTCAAGGATGAAATAGCGGTCGGAACTACTACCAATATTGCAATATTGCGACGTTGTCTGGAACAATTAAATTGACCCCTGTCCCTCCCAGTCAAACCTACGAAGTGGAACTGCAACAATTCGCAAAGGTGTTTATATTGAATTTGCCGTCTTTTATTCTTTATAATGAATCTTGTTCTTTGTTATTTGTGTGTTATTTCCGGATAGCTTAGTCGGGAAATTTGTTAATATATTAAGGAGTCAACTATAAAGAATTCTCCTTAACACGGAAATGAGTTTTATGAGAAAGCATAGCAAAGATAACTCTAATAAGCTTATGGGCAGTAGCCATGACAGCCTTTCTAAAAGGCAGGCCGTCCTGTTTTCTTTTAAGG
>JACRGY010000153.1 GCA_016212165.1 Nitrospirota bacterium | reverse complement strand
CGAGTTTGAATATGCAAGGAATGTAATTAATGCAATAACGGCTATCCTTATAAGATGCGCATATTTATTTCCCATAATTTTTCCTTGCGATATCCTCTAATAGTTTATTCGTAAAAGGCACAAATGGCCCTGTAGGATCAAGCTCGATATATTTGCTTAAAATAGGATAAGCCTCTTCATATCTCTGTTTCGAATACAGGAGAAAGCCATAATTATAATAGATATCAGGCAGGCCGGGATAAAAGGCTATTGCCTTTTTATAATAAAATTCTGCCTCGGGGTCCATCTTGAGCCTGCCGTATGAGACCGCCATATTCATATAGGCAAGGGCATAATTAGGCAAAATATTTGCTGCTTTTTTAAACTCCATTATAGCCTCAAGGTCACGGCCGTTAGCACCATATGCCCTTCCAAGGTTATTATGCGCCCTTGCGTTATCAGGGGCTTTAGCAACCACATCTTCCCACAGCGCCACATCATCCTTCCAGACCTTATTCCGCTCGTACGTAAGGTATGTAAGAGGCAAAACTATGATAATGATAATCAAAATGCTAAAAATATTCTGTTTCATCTCAACCTGTAAAACATTATTATTCCCTCAGCGCTATATCCATTACGCTAATTCTGTACTTTTTTAACCATAAAGAAAAATCTCCAGTAGTTGCATGCTTATTTTTTTTCATTACAGCCCGCTTTGTTATCATTCTTGGCAAACCTTTTATCGCATCTATATAAGCACGCGAAAATACTCCTGCAAGCTTTAACAAAGAGAATTCTTCTGCAAACTTTCCTGCTGACCCCTTGCCTGTTACAGCGCCATATAGTTGTAAAATCCATCTTAAAATAGTGTAGAACGGGCTTAATAATATGTATCTAAGGGGGAAATACTTCACTAAAATCCATACTCTGTTCCTTTCCACAAGATATGCCTTAAAAGGAGAATATCTTCCGGCTGTCGCAGAAGAGCGATGATATACAACTGCTGCCGGAACATAGAGGCACCTCCAGCCTGCGAGTCTTGCCTTAAGTCCCACATCTGTATCATCTCCATACGCAAAAAAATCAGGGTCAAAAAACCCTATTTCATCAAGCATTTTCTTGCGGTATACCGCTGCGCACCCGCTCGGGTAAAATACCTCTTCTTCTTTATTGTATTGGCCGGTGTCAATTTCCCCTTTCCCGCGCCCCCTGTTAAGGCCGTCAGGATATATCAAATGCCCTAAAGTATCTATCATCTTATGGTTATCATAAAAAAGTATCTTTGATGCCCACATTCCGAATGAGGGGTCACACCTGTTAACTGCAGAAATAAGTTCGTACAACCATTCATTGTCTGCAACAGCATCATTATTAAGGAGCGCAATAAACTCTCCTTTTGCCTTTTTATATGCAACATTATTGCCTTCAGCAAATCCAAGGTTTTTATCATTTTCAATAAGAATTATTTTTGACATATATTTATCTTTTACAATTTCCAGGGAGCCGTCTTTAGAGGCATTATCAACAACAATAACTTCCATATTCTTATATGTCTGGTTGAGAACCGAATCAAGACATTCTTCTACATAATCCTTCCCATTGTAATTGAGAATTATTATTGAAACCATCGGCTCTGTCATCTCGGATTTTTCAGAAACCACTCAACGGTATTTTTGATGCCTCCGGCTACAGAAACTGCCGGCTCCCAGCCAAAGACACTCTTGGCTTTTTCATATGAAAGGCATGACCTCTGCTGTTCGCCTTTTTTAGCGGGCCCGTGCGATGCCGTAATGTTTTTACCCGATACCCTGCTGATATTGCTGAACAATTCGTTGACTGATGTCTCTACCCCAGTGGCTATATTAAGCTCCCCTGTAAATTCAGTCCCTAACGCCTTTACGTTCGCCTTCACGACATCTCCGACATAAACATAATCCCTCGACTGTAATCCATCGCCGTTTATCAGGGGCTGCTCGCCCCTGATAAGCTTATGGGTAAATATGGCAATAACTCCAGCTTCGCCAAAAGGGTTCTGCCTCGGGCCATATACGTTTGCATACCTCAGAGCAATATAATCGAGTCCGAAATTATGTTTGTAATAGTAAAGATATTTTTCACACGCCAGTTTTGCAACACCATACGGGCTCAACGGCCTTGTGGGATGTATTTCATCCGCGGGGAAATAATCCTGCTCACCGTAAATCGCTCCGCCGGTAGAAGCAAAGATAAATTTTTTAAGCCTGTTTTTGACTCCTGCCTCTATAACATTAAGCGTGCCTATAATATTGGCCCCGGCATCAAAAGCAGGATTTGAGACAGATACCCTGACGTCAATCTGGGCTGCGTGATGATTAATGACCTCCGGATTTATCTCTTTTATCAGAACAGATATGTCTTCTCTGATATCAGCCTGATAAAATTTTGCCTTAGGGTTCAGGTTATTTTTATTCCCTGTTGAAAGGTTATCAATAACTGAAACTTCGTGGCCTGCGTTTATATAAGCATCAACTATATGAGAGCCTATAAAACCTGCCCCGCCTGTAACAAGAATTCGCATGGTTTATAATAACGAAAAAGTCTTCTTAATTCAAATCGGCTCAATAATAGACAGGGTCATAGTATTTGAGCGGTTTTATTTTCCCGATATTCCTAAAGTAGAATTCAAGAAAATAAAGAGGGAAAATTCCTCGGAGGGCGATAGCCCGAGAATGAGCGAAAATATTATGCCCTGTCTATATCACCTTCTGAATCTGTTAAAATAACCCATGAATCCTATAAGCATCATCAGGAAATATTACACACCTGAGACTGTGGCATATAAATTCCTGGTTCAGCATAGTGAGATGGTAACAAGGAAAGCCGTTGAAGTAGCAGGAAGGGCCAAACACCTGAACCCTGATATTGAATTTATCAGGGAAGCTGCAATGCTCCATGATATAGGGATATTCCTTACAAATGCGCCGCAACTCGGCTGCCACGGAAACAAACCATATATCTGCCATGGTTATCTCGGAAGAGAGATATTGGAAAAAGAAGGATATCCAAGACATGCAATAGTATGCGAGACACATGTGGGCGCCGGGCTTTCTATTGCAGATATTGAGAAGCATAATTTCCCGATACCCAAAAGGGATATGACGCCAACTACCATAGAAGAAAAGATTATATGCTTTGCAGACAAGTTCTTTTCAAAAGACAATGAGCCACTCAAGGAAAAGCCGATTCAGAAAATCAGGGAGTTTATAGGAAAATTCGGAGAAGATAAACTCCGGCAATTTGATGAATGGGTAATCTTTTTTAAAGAGCCTCGATAGTTTATTTCTTCCTCAACGCCCTTTCAACTGTCCTTATTGCGCAGAACTCGCCGCACATACTGCATACCTCTGTCTCTGTAGGCGGAACTTCGGCGCGCCATGATTTGACCTTATCGGGATTGAGGCTTAATGCAATCTGGCCGTTCCAGTCGAGCGCCTTTCTGCATTTTGCCATCTTGATATCTTTATCAATCGCACCTTTTATTCCCTTTGCAATGTCGGCTGCATGTGCAGCAAGCTTTGATACTATGACTCCCTCTTTAACATCATCTATGGAAGGAAGCCGTATATGCTCTGATGGAGTTACATAACAGAGGAAATCTGCTCCTGCTGCTCCTGCAACAGCACCTCCTATTGCAGCAGTTATATGGTCATAGCCCATGCCTATATCAGTAACCAATGGGCCAAGAACATAAAACGGCGCGCCCTTGCAAATCTCTTTTTCGAGTTTTACATTCAGCTCAACCTGATTTAAAGGAACATGACCCGGCCCTTCGATAATCACCTGAACATTCCTCTCAACTGCCAAATCCCTTAATTCTCCGAGTGTGAGGAGTTCCTCAAGCTGTGTGCGGTCAGTTGCATCAGCGAGGCATCCCGGACGCATCCCGTCTCCGAGGCTTAAGGTCATGTCATATTTGAGCGCAATTTCCAGCAGCCTGTCATATTGCTCATAGAGAGGATTGTCTTTTTCATTGTATATCATCCACTCAAGGAGAAAAGAGCCTCCCCTGCTTACGATATCGAGTATGCGTCCTTCTTTTTTCAGCCTATCAACAGCCTTCATCGTAAGCCCTGAGTGAACCGTGACAAAATCAACGCCTTCTTCAGCGTGTTCTTCTATAACCTTAAAGAGGTCATCTGCTGTCATCTTTGCTATCGAGCCCTTTTGCTCCGCCGTCCTTACAGCGGCTTCATATATAGGGACCGTTCCCACTGCGACAGGAGATTTCTTTATCATCATCTTCCTGAGTTCCTTTATCGGTCCCCCGGTTGATAGATCCATCACAGCATCAGCGCCATATTTGACAAGGACTTCAAGTTTTTCCATCTCCTCATCAAGCGAGATTTTGTCTTTAGAAGTACCGATATTGGCATTTATCTTTGTCCTCATGCCTCTTCCGATACCAATAGGCTTTATCTTGTGGTTAATATTTATCGGGATGACACTCACGCCTGATGCGATATCTTCTGAAAGCTGTTCAGGCGTTAATCCTTCGTCTTTTGCAACGAGCCTTACCTCTTCTGTGATAATTCCTTTTTTTGCCAGCTCAATTCTTGTCACAAGTTTCTCCTTTAATTATTCATTCATCAGACAGGATATTGTATTTGAGCGGTTTTTTTGTCCCGATAGCTATCGGGACAAAACATCGGAGCGAAGCGAGAATGAGCGAGAATATTATGTCCTGTCTATATATCACCATTGACCCTCATAATATAATTTTTAGCCGCCGAATTTATAGCAACCGCTCCTAAGATACCACTTATCAACGCAATCCCGTCAGCACCTGCATCCATCACCTCTTTAACCATACCAGTCTTAATCCCTCCGATTGCAATGACAGGGATAGAAACTTCCGACTTCACTTTTTTCAGAGTATCAATCCCAATCGGCTCACCATACTTTAGCTTTGAAGGCGTCCTATAAACAGGGCCGAGCGTTATAAAATCAGCCCCGCCTTTCTCCGCTTCCAATGCCTCTTTTAAACTATGAGTTGAAGCACCGATCATAAGTTTGTCACCCGCAATCTTTCTTACAGCAGATGGAGGAATGCTCATCTGCCCCAGATGAACACCATCGGCATCTACCGCAAGCGCGACATCAACCCTGTCATTGATAAAAAATTTAGCCTTATATTTCTTTGTAACCTCTCTCATCTTATACGCCATTGCAAGCAATTCCCTTATCTCCAAATCCTTCTCCCTCAACTGTATTGCTTTAACACCGGCCTTCAATGTCTCCACAACGGCAGTGAATAGTGAATAGTCATCAGCAAACAGATTCCTGTCCGTTATTAAATAAAGTTTAAAGCCTATCAAGCTTTGCACCCCGTACAATGACAGGACATTGTGTTTGAGCGACTTCTAAATTTCAGCTTTAAAAGAATATCAATAGGCATGGCTGTCTTGAGCGGCATCAGAGATTTTTCGGTAACAGTTCTTAGTGAAATGAAGTGACCACAGCCTCGGCTGTTTGAGCCCAAAGGGCGAGTTTCGAGGATGTAACGGAATGAACTTAGAACTGTCGAAAAATATCGTAGCAAGCGAAAGAAAGCTATGCCTATCAAATTATATCCAGCCTCCGCTCTCACAGCATTCCCTCTATCGGGCTGCTTGCCGTTGCGTAAAGCTTCCTTGGAATCCTTCCGGCCTTATACGCAAGCCTTCCCGCAATCACTCCATGCTTCATCGCAGCAGCCATTGCAATCGGGTCTTTTGCTCCTGCAATCGCAGTGTTAAGAAGCACTGCATCGCATCCGAGCTCCATCGCAATAGCAACATCAGATGCAGTGCCAACGCCTGCATCAACAATTATGGGAACTTTTGCCTGTTCGAGTATTATCTTCATATTGTAAGGGTTTCTTATTCCAAGCCCTGATCCTATCGGAGCAGCCAGAGGCATAACGGCAGAAGCGCCTGCATCAACAAGCCTCAAAGCCATAACAGGATCGTCAGTCGTATATGGCAGAACAATAAAACCTTCCTTTGCCAGAATCTCTGTAGCCTTCAAAAGGCCTACAACATCAGGGAAAAGAGTTTTTTCATCTCCGATGACCTCAAGCTTTATAAGGTCAGAAATACCCGACTCTCTTGCGAGCCTTGAATATCTGAGCGCATCTTCAACCGTGTAACATCCGGCTGTATTTGGCAGTATCTTATATTTCTTGGGGTCTATGTAATCAAGCAGGTTCTCTGATTTCCTGTCGATGATATTCACCCTTCTTACTGCAACAGTAACAACATCTGCTCCCGATGCCTCGATAGCCTTCCTCGTCTCCTCGAAATCCTTGTACTTTCCTGTTCCCACCCAGAGACGGGATTTGAACTCTATCCCTTTGATTACCAAATTATCGTCCATATATTCTCCTGTTTCAATTCATTTTTTAAGGTATGCATTAAAGGCGAGGTGTTGTATTTGAGCGGTTTATTTTGCCGATAGTCCGATAGTAAATCTTCAGATAATAAAGAGGCAAAATCCTCGGAGCGAAGCGAGAATGAGCGAGAATATAATACCTCGCCTTCATATAGTTTACCCCTGTCAAAAAATATCGGCAGCAAGCGAAAGCTTTTCCTGCTTTTCATACTTCTCCTCCTCCAACAAAATTCACAACCTCAATCTTGTCCCCGTCTTTTAATCTATGACTCTCATATTCAGCCTTCTTGATTATCAAAAGGTTCACCTCAACAGCAACCCTGCCAGGTTCAATCTTAAGCTCTTCAAGAAGCTCCCTGACCGTGCCTGCATTCGAATCAATATTATCTCCGTTTATTATCAGCCTCATAAAAATAAAAAACCGCATCCCTGACAAAGGATACGGCCTGCCTTCCCAATCCCTACGCCGGCATTATCCGTATCAGGTTCAAGGGGTCTCCCAGTTCATCAGGACTCTCAGGCTTCCGCCTCCCCCAAGGGTTGATTTAAGTATAGTGGAGATTTTGAAGAAATGTCAATTTAACGTATTTATCTTATGCGCTAAACACCCGGCGCCAAATCCATTGTCAATATTCATCGCAGCAACTCCATAAAACGGAAACTGAATTTGAAGACTCCAAACAGCAAATGGTATATTAACTTTGTGACAGAGACAGACAATACCCATTTCTTAAAAAAACCATTAATTCACATAATCCTCATTGTCATCCTTGGGATTCTTGCCTATTCCAATACATTTAATATGCCGTTTCAGTTTGATGATAAACTTAATATCGTTGAGAACTCCAGGCTGAGAAGTTTAGAAAATTACTGGTCTCCGGTATCTCCAAGGTGGTTCGGATATCTGACATTTGCGCTAAATTATCACTTCAACGGGCTTGATACATATGGTTACCATATTGTTAATATTTTCATACACATACTGAACGGGATATTTGTTTACCTGCTTATCTCTTATACATTTGAAACACCTGCAATGAAACGTCTTGGCTCTAATAATCCACAATTCAAAAACGCAATTCCGCTCTTTGCAGCGCTTCTATTCGTATCCCACCCCATTCAGACACAGGCAGTAACTTATATAGTGCAAAGGTTCACTTCACTTGCAACTTTTTTCTATCTGTTATCACTTGTGACGTATATCAAATTCAGGATTCAGCCATCAGCTATCAGTCGCCTCAGGCGACTCGCCGAGGAGAGCGGTCAGCAAAAATTATACGCTACACGCTATACACTATACGCTGGCTCACTCCTCTCCGCAATACTTGCCATGGGGACTAAAGAGATATCTTTTACTCTTCCTGTTGCAATTACTATTTATGAATTAATGTTCTTCGAAGGAAATTTAAGGAAGAGATTTCTGCACCTGCTACCCCTTTTAATTATAATAACCATAATACCTTTAAGTCTCACGGGGGCTGATAAACCTAAGGAAGATCTGATCGGCACCTTTATGGATGCATCGAGAGAAACAACTCGCCCAAGATTAGACTACCTGTATACAGAATTTCGGGTAACAGTCACTTACATCAGGCTTCTTATTCTTCCAATAAACCAAAATTTAGATTATGATTACCCTTTATATCATACATTTTTTAATCACAACGTATGTTTATCTTTTTTATTTCTATTATCATTAATCGTTCTGGCGGCTTATCTTCTTTGCCGGTCTCCCCATGCTTCAGGCACAAAGCGTCTTACAGCATTCGGTACATTCTGGTTTTTCACAGCCCTATCAGTGGAATCAAGTATAATTCCGATTGAGGACGTAATCTTCGAACACAGAGTTTATCTGCCCTCGGTTGGTGCGTTCATTGCTCTGAGCACATCTCTTTTTGCCATACAATATAAATTCAAGAAAAAATGGACTAACATATCCTTTATTTCAGCGTTAATTATAATCATATGCTCCCTCTCTGCAGCTGCTTATTCGAGGAACTTCATATGGGGCGATTCCCTAACCCTCTGGAACGATGTCGTAAGCAAAAGCCCTTTAAAGGCAAGGGGATATTTTAATCGCGGGAATGCATATGTTGAAAAGGAAAAATATAATGATGCTATAGAGGATTACAATCGGGCAATAGCCTTGAATAACAGATTTACTGACGCATATTTTAATCGCGGCGTTGCATATTTCCTTACCGGACTTTACGATAAAGCAATTGAGGACTACAGCATGGCAATAAATTTAAGAACCGCTAATACAAATGCCCATTTTCATCGTGGAATTGCTTATGGCAGGAAAGGGGAACATGATAAAGCGATTGAGGACTACAGCATGGTTATTTCCTTAAATCCAGGCAATTCAGATGCTTATACAAACCGCGGCATTTCTTACAGTATAATTGGTCAAACAGACAAAGCAAATGCCGATATAAAAATGGGATTGGAAACGAGGAAATGATTTTTACATTTGAAGCCACATTCCTTAAATCACAAAATTCAGGGTGGCAAACGCATGTCTTAAATATAAAGGTCAGGATTGAAGTTTCAGAATTGTATTTATCTTATGCGCTAAACACCCGGCGCCGAAACCATTGTCTATATTCATAACAGCAATTCCCGGCACGCATGAATTAAGCATCGCAAAAAGCGCGGTTAATCCTCCAAGGCTTGTACCGTAGCCAACAGAAGTCGGAACAGCAACAATCGGTTTGTCTGTTAATCCGCCTACGACAGACGGAAGCGCGCCTTCCATTCCTGCAACAACAATTATCACCCTTGCAGAAGAGAAAGATTTCTTGTTATCAAGCAGCCTGTGAAGCCCTGCAACGCCGACATCATAAACAGTTTTAACCTTGCTCCCAAGAAATGATGCTGTAACATAGGCTTCCTCTGCAACAGGGATATCAGAGGTGCCTGCTGTAAGCACAAGGACACTGCCGCTTTTCTTTTTCTCTCCGCCAATTGATATCATCCCGGAAGCCGGATAAAACACAGCGTCTTTAATCCTGAGTGCGCTATGAATTTTCTTTGTTGCCCTGGTAATCAAAAAGCTTTTACTCTTTTTGTACATTGCCCTTGCAATGCCTGTCACCTGTGCCTCAGTCTTTCCCGAAGCAAAGATAACTTCCGGCACGCCCTGTCTGATGTGCCTGTGATGGTCAACCTTAGCGAATGAAATGTCTTCATAAGGGAGGTGTTTTAATTTTTTGACGGCATCTTCCGGAGAGAGTATTTTGTTCTTTACCAAGTCGAGAATCTTTTTTATTTTCAGCCTATCCATAAAACTCAGCCTTCAAGGTCCGGTTCATTAAATCGTTAACAGCTGCTGCAGGGCCTTTATCTTTATAGAGGACCTGATAAACCTGTTCAATTATCGGCATCTCAATATTATATTTTTTAGAGAGCCCATAAGCTGATTCTGCAGTTGCTACCCCTTCTGCAACCGTTTTTGTCTGTGAGAGTATATCTGTCAGTTTCATCCCCTGAGCGAGTTTCGTGCCGAGCGTATAATTTCTTGACAAAGGGCCGGTGCATGTTAATACCAGATCCCCCAGGCCGCTCAACCCTGAAAAAGTTTCTTTTTTTGCTCCCAGGGCAGAACCCAGCCGTCTCATTTCTGCAAGCCCTCTTGTTATTAGGGCTGCCCGCGCATTATGCCCGAGCCCCAGGCCGTCTGATATTCCCGATGCAATGGCCATCACATTTTTTAAGGCCCCGCCGATTTCAACCCCGAGCATGTCATCATGCGTGTAAACCCTGAAATGGTTATTATTAAAAACCTCCTGAAGCAGCAAACCTGTTTCCTTATCCTCTGTTGCAAGGGTTACTGCAGTGGGCATTTTCTTAATCACCTCTTTTGCAAAACTCGGGCCTGAGAGTACTGCAACAGTATGGTCTGAAATCTCTTTCAATACAGAAGAAACCGTCATAAGCGTTCCTCTTTCTATGCCCTTTGCCGCACTGATAATAACTGCCTCGGCCGGCATGTAAGAAAACGCTTCCTTGAATATAGACCTGGTATGCTGTGAAGGCACAACATTTAACACATAACGCGCCTTGGCTACAGCCTCATCCATCCGATGAGTAACCCTTATATTTTCGGGGAGGCTTATATCAGGAAGGTATAAACTGTTTATCCTTGTGTTTTTTATCTCTTCAGCAAGGGATTCCTCATATACCCACAAAGAGATATCAAAATCTTTTGCGGACAGCAGATATGCCAGGGTTGTCCCCCAGCTTCCGGCGCCTATAACAGTAATATAGCCCATATCACTTCATAGCTGACAGCTAAAAATCACCACTTTATCAGTACGGATGCCCATGTCAGCCCGCCCCCAAATGCCTCAAGAAGCACATAGTCCCCATCCCTTACCCTGCCCTGCCTCACAGCCTCATCAAGGGCAATCGGGATAGAAGCCGCAGAGGTATTTCCATATTTGTCAATATTCACCATGACCTTTTCTATCGGCATATCCAGGCGCTCGGCAGTCGCCTGAATAATCCTGAGATTAGCCTGATGAGGTATAAGCATAGAAAGCTGCGATATCTTCAGTTTATTCTCAGCAAGGGTCTCCCTCACAAGGCCCTCGAGTGTACGCACTGCAATCTTAAATGTTTCATTGCCCTTCATCTTGATGCAATGCATCTTCTTTTTAACCGTATCCTTGGAAGCAGGATTTCTTGACCCTCCCCCCGGCATATGCAACAACTCCCACATGCCTCCATCGGATCTGAGATGAGTTGAGATTATCCCTCTTTCTTCGTTTGTAGCTTCAAGTATTGCAGCGCCGGCCCCGTCGCCAAAAAGCACACAGGTTGACCTGTCCTCCCAATCGGTAATCCTGGAAAGAAGCTCTGAACCGATAAGAAGTATCCTTTTATAAGTGCCGCTTTTTATAAAGCCGTTTGCTATGGAAAGCCCGTATAAAAACCCTGAACATGCCGCATTTATATCAAAGGCAGCGGCCTTCTTCAGGCCAAGCTTCTGCTGAAGGTGACACGCAGTTGCCGGAAAAGGCATATCCCCGGTAACTGTCGCAACAATTATAAGCTCAATGTCCTTTGGCTTAATATCAGTTTTCTTAAAGGCAGCCTTTGCCGCCTCATACGCAAGGTCTGAAGCAGCCTCTTTTTCAGCTGCTATCCTCCGCTCCCTTATCCCTGTCCTTTCCCTGATCCATTCATCAGTGGTATCAACCATCTTTTCGAGATCAAAGTTGGTAAGCACGCGTTCAGGGACATACGACCCTGTAGCAGCAATCCTAGCCCTTAGCAAATACTTTCTCCTTTTCGTGAAATCCCATTATATCTTCCGAGATAATCTTATGCACCTTTTTCCTGGACAATTCTACCGCAACCCTGAGCGCATTTCTTATCGCACGCGGTGAAGACCTGCCATGGCTTATAATACACGTCCCGTTTATCCCGAGAAGCGGAGCCCCCCCATATTCTGCATAGTCTGTTTTTTTCTTGAAATTTCTCAAGGCAGGTTTCATAAGAAGATATCCCAGCTTGCCAGTTGCCTGGCCTTCTATCTCTCTTTTGAGCATCTTTATTATCACTTCTGCAAGGCCTTCACTGGTCTTCAAAAGCACATTGCCTATAAACCCGTCGCATACGACAACATCGGCCTCTCCTGAAAATACATCTTTCCCCTCTATATTGCCGGTAAAATTTATATTTGCCTCTTTTAGAAGCTTGAATGCCTCTCTGGTAAGCTCATTGCCTTTTGTATCTTCCTCTCCAATGCTGAGCAAAGCTACTTTTGGCTCCTGCCTGTGCAGAATGGTCCTGCAGTATGCGCTGCCCATTACTGCAAACTGGAGGAGGTTCTCCGGCTTGCAATCTACATTTGCTCCTGCATCTATCAGGACAAACAGGCCTTTAAGTGTCGGCATAATCGCTGCGATTGCGGGCCTGTCTACCCCCTTAGAGGTGCCAAGGACAAAAAGCGCAGTTGCCATCGCCACCCCTGAATTGCCGGCGCTGACAACGGCATCGGCTTCCTTAAGCTTAACTGCGTCAACAGCACGCCTGATGGAAGAATCTTTTTTTTTCCTCAAGGCGCTGACAGGAGATTCATGCATCCCGATAATCTGGGACGTATGCCTGATATGAATGCAGTGGGATGGATACTTCTTGCCTTTAAGTTCTTTTTTAAGCTGGGATTCATCTCCGAAAAGTATGACTTCGAGATCATCGTATTCCCTTACAGTCTCGACAGCGCCGTCAACTGTTGCAGCCGGGGCGTAATCGCCGCCCATGGCGTCAAGGGCAATTTTCATGCTTCTTTTTCGATTATCTCAAGAACCTTACGGCCGTTGTATGAACCACAACTTGGACATGCCCTGTGAGGCATCTTTAACTCTTTGCACTCAGGACATGAACTAATGTTAGGCATCTGCCCTTTCCAGTTCGCCCTGCGCGTATCCCTTCTGGTCCTGGTATGTCTGTGCGTTGGATTTGCCATTTTTACTCCCTTCTTAATAAATCTTTCAAAATTTCAAGCCTTGAATCCACTTCAGTCAAACTGCAATTGCACTTATTGATATTCAGGTCTGTCCCGCATTTCGGGCAAATACCCTTACACGCCTCGCTGCAGAGCAGCTTCATGGGCACATTTAAAACTATCTGCTCCTTTATTAACTCCAGCAGGTCAAATTCATCGCCTGCATAAAAATCCGTATCCAGTTCATCCTCTTTTACCTCATATTTGCCTTCCGGCTTCAGTTCTTCAAGAGGATGATACGTTACACCAACAGGCACGCATATTTCATCTGTATAGCTTTTGAGGCACCTGCTGCATTCAAACTCTGCCTTTGCTGTTATTTCCCCCTGTATTATCAGTTCCTGCCCAACCTTCTTAACGGTGAGATTTCCCTTCACAGGAGAGATTAATTTTATAGCACCTGCACTGAGCGCCTCGTCAATCTCCAGTTCGAGGCCTTCATCCGGTATATCTGAAATTACTATCTTCATTTTATCAAAGACCCGCCTTATCCGCTTGTGGTCCGCACTCAGGCAGATTCACTCTCCCCGGCCAGCCGAACGAAGCAGCTGAGACGGAAAATACCACAGCAAAAGTGTCTAATTATAAAGAATATTCTAAAAACATGTCAAGAAATCATGGCTGATGTTGAGGCTGCCTGTTACATACAACTAAAAATTACTTAAGCCCCTTTATAAATTCTACAAGCGAATTCATCTCTTCTTTTGTAAGCGGGCCGCCTTTTGCGTCTGCCCAGCCAGGCATTGAAGAATCTTTAACGCCCTCTTCGATACCGCGTTTAAGTTTGTCTTCCGGCATATCCCTCATTACACTAACAGGAGAAGCTGTCTTGCCATAATTGTGGCACATAATACAGTCTGCATTAAACAGCTCTCTGCCTTTCCTTCCTTTGCCAGCATCTATATGGCAACCGGAGCATTGCTTCCTGAATATATCTTTAGCGTCATGTTTTTTAGCATGAAATGCATCCTTCACATTCATTGTCAGCATGAGAGCTACCTGAGGCCTTTTAGGGTCATTGGAATAGACCTGAATCGTTTTTGAAAGCTTCCCGAGTTTGCCTCTTACATCTATAGTTGTGCTTATCGTGCCTTTTTCTCCCGGGTTAAGACGGCCTGAACTGGCCAGCGCTGCAGTGCAGCCTCAGGACGGGACAAGTTTTTCTATAATAAGCTCTGACGTGCCTGTATTCCTGAACTCAAAAGAATGCATCGCCATCTCCTGCGTCACTATCCCAAGGTCATAGCTTTCTGCATCAAATTTTATCTCAGGCAGCTGCGACTCGCTTCCGGGCTGAGCATAAGACAATGCCGGGACCATCAGTATAATCAGTAAAATAATTCCCTGCTTCATATTTATTATTGTAGCATAATCAGCAGGCAGGATTATAATTTCTGATTACTCCGGCAAAGACTCGGATAAAATTTATTGTTAAATTTAAACAATTGACTTAAACCGGAACACTGTGATATTTTACTCTTCTCAAAGTCATAGCAGTACGGTAACGGAAAAAATATGCTTTCACCCTTAAAAGAAAAACCCATACTGTTTGTCTCCTATCTTATTCTTACAGCTATGGTGTGCGGCGCTCTGGTCATGGCCGTAGAGGTCATGGGCTCAAGAGTTATAAGCCCCTTTTACGGCGTCAGCCTCTTTGTCTGGACATCCCTGATTACCGTTACACTCGTGGCGCTTGCCCTTGGGTATGCCGCCGGCGGAATAATCTCCGACAGAAAAGGAACGCCTGACTATCTTTATGGAATTATCCTTGCAGCAGGTTTATCGGCTGTTTTAATACCGCACCTGAAGGGGATAATTCTAAAAAGCTTCCTGCATCTCGGCCTTCGCTCAGGGGCGCTTGTCAGTTCCATGCTGTTATTCGGCCCGGTGCTGTTCCTTCTTGGCTGTGTATCTCCTTACATCATCAAAATAGCTGCAAAAGAGATAAAAAATATCGGCAGGACTGTCGGGTTATTTTATGCTGTTTCGACAATCGGGAGTTTCCTGGGCACTGTACTCACAGGTTTTATTCTAATAGCCTATCTCGGTGTAAACCTGATATTCGGGATAATAGGCGTTGTCCTGATATGCCTGTCTGTTATTTACTTTTTGATATTCAGAAAGAAATGGTATCTCCTGATACTCATCGCCATACCTTTTTTCATACCTAATACAGCAGATTTAAACCCGGTTGTCATGCCCAATGGGACAAAAGTAACGAGGGTATTCAGCAAAGACAGTTTTTACGGAAACCTGAAGGTTGTTGATTATTCCTATGGCATTGCCCATACACGGGAGCTGATAATCGACGGTTTGATACAGGGCGGGATAGATATGAACAACGGTCTCCCGGTCTATGAGTATGCATATTCCATGGAATTCCTTCCTTACAGCTTGAATCCTGTTGGCAAGAACTGCCTGGTCATAGGTTTGGGAGCAGGGATAATCCCTATGTGGTATGAAAAAATGGGCATAAAAACTGATACTGTAGACATTGACCCCAATGTCGTTACTATAGCAAAAAAATATTTTGGATTTGAGCTTGCAGGAGACGTAATTATCTCTGATGCCAGGTATTACCTGATTAACTCAAATAAAACATATGACTATATAGTTTTAGACGTCTTTAACGGAGACACAACACCGGGACATATTTTAAGTGTGGAGGCATTGCAAATCCTGAAAACAAGGATGACCCAAAATGGGATTTTAGCAGTTAATCTGGCAGGCAGCCTTAAGAAAGAGACCTTTATTACGGCATCTGTCATAAAAACCCTTGAAAGTGTGTTCAAAACAGTAGAAATCTATCCGCTATTCTCTCTCGATAACAGCGAGGGATGGGGAAATCTGGCAGTTATTGCATACGATTATCCTTCAATCCCTCTGGACCTTAGCCGGGTTAAAAATTTCCCTGTTCATCCTCTTGCCAGAGACCTGGTAAGCCGGCTCGCAGACCAAAGATTCAGCTTCCCGTCAGATACACCGGCAATTATACTTTCAGATGATTACAATCCCATTGATTTCTATGACATCTGGCTGAAAGAAAAGGTCAGGAAAAATATTCTTGAAAATAGCAGCCTGGATATTTTTATATGACGCAACAGCCCCCCGCTTCCCGTAACCCATGGGTATTCGTTCCCACGCTCTACTTCTCTGAAGGCCTTCCGTACATAATCATAAACACTGTCTCGGTCATCCTCTATAAAAAAATGGGCATTGACAATGCCAGCATCGCATTCTGGACAAGCTGGCTCTACCTGCCCTGGGTCGTCAAGATGTTCTGGGGGCCGCTCGTTGACATCTACTCAACAAAAAGAAAATGGATTCTCTCCACGCAGTTAGCTATGGCAATCTGTCTGTTCTCTGCAGCATACGCGCTGAACACAGAGGGCTATTTCTTCTTTTCTCTATTGGCCTTTGCTGCCGGAGCATTTGTTTCTGCAACGCATGACATCGCTACCGATGGGTTTTATATGCTGGCGCTCAGCAAGGAAAGCCAGGCGTTGTTCGTGGGTATCCGGGCCACATTCTACAGATTAGCCATGATATTCGGCTCAGGCCTGCTCGTATACACAGCAGGCAGGATAGAGACTCTCACAGGAAGCATTCCAGTGAGTTGGACAACTGTCATCGCTGCCGCAGGTTTTGTGTTCGTTCTTGTGCCGCTGTATCACACATTCGCGCTTCCATTTCCTGCTGCGGACAGCAAACGCTCTACGCAGGACGCAACAAGTGATGTCCCTTTTCTTGAAATATTCCGTTCTTATTTCAAACAGGAAAAGATCGGGGCAATTATTGCCTTTATTCTTCTCTACCGTTTCGCCGAAGCCATGCTTCTGAAGCTGGCCCCGCCTTTTTTACTGGATACCAAAGGCACGGGCGGCCTGGGACTTTCCACCACACAGGTCGGGCTCGCGTACGGCACAGTTGGCATGGTCTGTCTCGTTGCGGGAGGAATCCTCGGCGGATGGCTCATATCAAAGTTCGGGCTCAGAAAGTGCATCTGGCCCATGGCAATTACGCTCCACTTTCCTGATATTTTCTATGTGTATATGGCATATGTGCAGCCTGATATCGGGCTTACCTATGTACTCGTTGCTTTGGAGCAGTTTGGATACGGGCTGGGTTTCACAGCGTTCATGGTATATCTCATGTATGCCTCGCGGGGCAGATACAAGACATCTCACTTCGCTATTTCCACAGGCATCATGGCGCTTGGTATGATGCTGCCGGGGCTAATCAGCGGTTATCTCCAGCAGGCTGTTGGATATAAAATGTTCTTTGTAATCGTCTGCGCCCTCGCAATCCCCGGCCTCCTGACCATCCTGTTCATTCCCAAGGATGAAAAACCGGACCATGAATGATGCCTTCCCGCTTCCGATATTCCGAGCTTCCTGTCTTTCGCGCTTGCCCGTTTCCCCGCTTCCTAACTTTCCCCCTCTTGAACCCTGTTTTTCTTGCTATGGCACTATGGAACTTTGGTTCTATGGCACTTTCTTATGTTATAATGCTGGCAGGATTTGGGAAAAGGGATTCGGTAGATTATCTGCATGATATTTTAAGAGGTCATATACTTGAAATTTGAATGGGATGCTAAAAAAGCCAAAGCTAATCTACACAAACATAAAGTCTCTTTTTTAGAAGCCTGTTATATATTTGCTGACAAATACTTATTAACAGTGTTCGACGAAGAGCACTCTGTTCACGAAGAAAGATGGATAACAATGGGACAGTCAATTAATGGTAAAATACTGCTAGTTGTTCATACTTACAGGGGAACCAGTGATACAGAGCTAATAAGAATTGTTTCTGCAAGGGAAGCTACACATAAGGAAGAGAGGCAATATCTTGAAAGGAGGGGATAAATAAATGAAGAAAGAGTATGATTTTTCAAAAGCTGAACAAGGCAAATTCTACAGACCGCTTGAAAAATTAGAAGTGCCAGTTTATCTTGATAAGGAAATAAAGGCTTTTTTCAGCAAAAAAGCCGCTGCAAAAAAGACGGGGCTTGAAAAAATAGTAAATGCTGTACTACGCAAAGAGATGGAGATGCTGAAAGAAATCGGGGCATAATCCCTGCCCTTGAATCAACGCACCTTGCCCCTCTTGCCCTCTTGTCCGCTCACAGACTTTCTCGCTTCCTAACTTTCCCCCTATTGAACCCTGTTTTTCTTGCTATGGCACTAAGGAACTTTGGTTCTATGACACTTTCTTATGTTATGATTCTGGCAGGTTTGGGAGAGGGAATTGTTGACAATGAAGAAGTATGAAAAATAGGCTGTGTCCATACTTTTTTCCTATGGGACTGGTGCTCTTATGAGTGAACAAAGCTATGAAAAAGAATTCAAAATACTGTCGATAGATGGCGGCGGTATTAAAGGCCTTTACTCGGCCGTAGTCCTTGCTGAAATTGAGAAAAAAAATGGAAGTATTGCAGAACACTTTGACCTCATATGTGGGACTTCGACAGGTGGTATTATTGCGCTCGCACTTGCTGCTGGAAAGCCAGCGAGTGAGATTGTAGATTTTTATAAAAAATTCGGACCTCGTATATTCTGCAATCCTTTCTTTCTCGTGAAATGGTTCCGCTCTGCTAAACAAGTAATGTGGGGAGGAAAATACGGTGACTGCTGTTTAAAGCACAGCCTAACTTCTGTTTTAGGTAAGAAGAAGATTAAAGAATCCAACTCATATCTTTGCATTCCATCATATGATTTAACAATAGGACGTATCAATGTTCTAAAAACTGACCACGACCTTGAATTGTCGAGAGATTCAGAACTTTCTATGGTTGACGTCGCACTTGCAACAGCCGCCGCTCCAACATATTTCCCTATTGCGAAAATTGATGGTATCCCAGGTGGGCAATTTGTAGATGGTGGCATATGGGCGAATAACCCATCCCTGGTTGGAATAAATGAAGCGTTGAGATTTTTTGTCGGTGAGGGTAAGAGGTATAAGTCTTTTCGGTTACTGTCTATAGCAAGCATTACTAACAATACAAGTTGGCCTGCCGGTGTTAGAAGGAAACGATCTTTTGCAGGTTGGCGAGGAAAACTGATAAATATCATATTTGACGCGCAAAGTGAACATACTAGAGCAGTGTTGCAATTTCTCATACCACATATCAGCCCAAAAGGAGCAGTGACTATAATTGATGGTCCAAAGCTGTCCGAGGATCAAGCTAAGGTAATTGACTTGGATAAAACGAGTAAAAATGCGCTTATTACACTTGAAAGACTAGGACACGATAAGGGGCACTATTGGAATACTCATGATGACATCAAAGCATTTTTTAAAACAGTAGCCGCAAAACCCATCTTCTATACGAGTGATAACCAAGGAGGAAAATAACATGGCTGACTGCAACGATCTTTTTGGCAAATATCATGACGCCGTTAAATTAGCGCCTGCAAAAAGGGATAATCTCAAAACATCACGCGACGCTGTTCGATATAAAATACGAAGTTACTTCAAAAATATTCTGAAGGCAAATGTCCCAAAGTTCCACGGGCAGGGCTCGTACATGATGCGAACCACGGTGAACCCCCTCAATGGTGAATTCGACATTGACGATGGAGTATATCTCCAAAATCTTAGTACTGATAGGAGTAAATGGGACGCGCCAGAAAAGGTCCATGGCTGGATAGTTGCGGCAACAGACGGACATACAAATGAAAAACCAATAGACAAAAATCGATGTGTACGGGTTCGGTATGCGAATAATTACCATATCGATTTGCCAATCTATTGTATGGATCGTGATACACCCTACTTGGCAGAAAAAGGGAAAGAAGGCTGGCATATAAGCGACCCGAAGGCATTAATAGTATGGTTTAATAGCACGATAAAATCACATGGTGATCATGGTGACCAGTTAAAGCGAATTATCAGATACTTCAAAGCGTGGGCTGATTTTCAGGAACAAAATAGTGCTGAAAAAATGCCTAGCGGGGTCACTCTGACCGTACTTGCATGTAATAATTTTGAGTTTTCTGCCGATCGGGATGACGCGAGTCTTGTTGGAACAGCCAGGAAAATACTATCCACTTTAGAATTTTCTAAAACTATCATGAGGCCTGTAAATCCATATGATGATTTGGGGAAAGACTTGACTCTCAAACAGATGGATAATTTTATGCAAAAGTTAAAGACTTTGAGAGATGAGGGCGGACAAGCGATCAAAGAAACTGACAAATCAAAGGCCTCTAAAAAATGGATAAAATTATTGGGTGATAGGTTTCCGAATCATGAGCCATCAGAAGACGATAAAACCTCAAAAGCGATGAAAACGAGTGCGCCGGCAATACTCGGTAGCGCCGAGAGATCGGCTTAAGAATAATTATGCTGGTAGATTTTTACAGAGCTGCTTTAATAAAAGCAGAAGAGCATCTTCTAAGTAAGGGTTATGTCCTTAATGTATGTAATAAGGATGACCCGGATTATCCATTAAAGGAAACGAAGGAATGGCGCGTTGTCTGGTTTTTAGACCGCGTCTTAGGCTCGCGTGATGTTCAAATATTGATAGCTCTTCCGATAACTTTTCCTGATGAATTTCCGCAGATATTTCTTTCAAATAGGAGCTTTGATAGCCTCTCCCCAATACCGCATCTCGATTTAAGAAAATTTCTCTGCACATTTGATCCTATTGACAGTGCTCCGAATCCAGACAAGCCAGGCGAAATAGTTGAAAGTTTTATCGAGAAAGGCTTTAAAATAATTGATGATGGCATTGCTAAGAGAAATTTGCCCGATTACAACGAAGAATTTCTTGCATATTGGGATGTGGAATGTAATGGCAAACTTAGCATGCTGTTTTCGCCACAGATCGAAAGGAATGAATTCGTCTTCCTGCCATTTACATCAATAAAGAATGGATATTGGGGAGTCATAGCGGAACGAATAGAAGATATTAAGAATTGGTGTGATGCTTTGAAAATCAGCATTGATGGTTTGAATGTCGCCAACATTCTTTTTCTCCCTCTTGATAGTTTTGGAAATCCTCCTTATCCTGCCACAAATGCACAACTCCACAAAAGACTTAAAGAATATAGCCCGCATTCGCTTAAAGATCTCATCCAGTATTTTCGAGGAAGAACCGACCCATATTATGTCCTTTTCTCTGTGCCGACACCGGCTGGCCATGTTTTAGGGTTCTGGTATCATTACGGCGTATCAAAAAAAAATATTGCGGCTGGATTTCCTCGGGGCAACATTCCCGCCGAACACTTGTTATCAAAACATCCAGATAGGAAATTAATAAAAAGGGTTGTTGACCGTGTTGATAGACAGCGTCTGTTTACTCGTGGAGGCTGCGGAGTGCCCCTGTTTGAAAATGTTATCGCATCAGTTATAGGTTGCGGGTCAATAGGGAGCACTTTGGCATATTCTTTGGTCAGAAGTGGTTTGAAAGCAATTGATTTGATTGATCCTGAGGATTTAACTTCGGCAAACATTGCAAGGCATTTTTGTGGACTGTCAGATATTGGTAAAAATAAAGCACAAGTACTTCGAGAGAAATTTCGATTAAGTTACCCCTATTTGCAGTGCAAGGCATATGACAAAGATATTCTTCTCATTCTATCTGAAGATGTTTCTGTTCTCAACAAATATACCCTCAATATTGTAGCAATTGGAAAACTGGCTGTCGAAAAAAGGTTGAACCTTCTTGTACAAAATAAAGCGATAACATCGTCCTTTCTATTTGTCTGGGTAGAGCCCTTGCTCATAGCTGGACATGCTCTATTCGTTAACCCATCGAAACCAGGTTGTTTAGAGTGTATTCTTGAGGCTGACTATAAGGTGAAATATCGCGTCGTCGAGGAAGCATCTAAATTTTTCAAGCGAGAAGCGGGTTGTCAAACCACCTATATACCGTATCCTTCTTTGGAAATTGATCGATTTGTAAATAGCATTACACGATTTATTATGCCCATTTTAAAAGGCGATTTGACTGATAGTACTTTACTGACATGGATAGGTGATATTGATAGTTTCAGAAAAAAAGGTGAGGCCGTATCTACATATTGGGCATCCGATTCATCTTATACTGAACATGCGATGAATCTTTCATATCAACAACTATGTGAAACGTGTTCCTCGAAGGTGTCGGCGTGAAATATAGAATAGATGATAATACGGTATTAGAATTTGACCAGCAGGTAATCGCTACATTTAATAAATATAAGCAGATGCAGGGACGACAAGAATCTGGGGGAATCTTGCTTGGCAAAATATTTGAAAATAAAATCACTATTAAAGCGATTACTACCCCTGACAGTCGCGATAAAGCTGGGCTTGCCTTTTTTAATAGAAGCAGGAGGAAAGCACAGGATATCGTCAACAAAACATGGAATTACAGCAAAGGAGAAAAAATCTATTTGGGGGAATGGCACACACATTCCGAGTCTTGCCCACAGCCGTCTCCCACTGATAAAAGCATGATTCGAACAATGCTACGAGACTCAATAATGGAAATTGATTTTTTGCTAACGGTTATTGTCGGGATTGACGATTATTGGGTTGGTCTGCAAAAAGGTAATAAATTAAAGCAGCTTGAGCGATGCTAACATCAGCAGAACAATGAGCAGGAACAATAGCAGAACAATGAGGGTCAGGTCTTTACTTTTGACTTTTCATCGAGACTAGTTTTTCAGTCTTCCTCAACCACCTGAGCGTTTCGGCCTATAGCCCATATTTGCCAATGCTGTAATGAGCGCGTCGCAGTGATCGCCCTGTATTTCAAGAGACGAGCTCTTAACTGTGCCGCCGGCACCCAGCCCGGCTTTCAATCGCTTGAGCAGCGCCTCCCTGTCTTTTGCCGGAATAAGAAGACCCTCAATTACTGTGACAGACTTTCCCCCCCGCTGCTTCCGGTCGAGCCGGATAATCACCTTCTGTTGAGAAGGATTCAGCGCAGGCTTGACGCTATCTTCGACAGGTCTTTCCTTCCGGGAAATAAACTTGCCGGTAGAGTAAACTAATTTCGATTTTTCTTCAGGCATGTTTCCTGGCGAGCCTTATGCCGCCAATCTCTATAATAATAAGCCGTTTTTTGTACAGAGCGCCTATCGCCTTTTTATATGTCTTTTTGCTTGTCCCGAACAGGCGGTAGATAACTTCAGGGGGAGTTTTATCATCCAAAGCAATATATCCAGCCTGAGCCTTCAGTTTGTCGAGAATTTTTTCCGATATATCATCAACTTTTTCAGCCCCGGGTTTTTGAAGACAGAGATCAATCTTGCCGTCTTCCCGCACCTTTTTGATAAACCCTGCGACATGCTGCCCTTTTCTTAAGGCCTGAAACACCTCGTTTTTATAAAGCAAACCCTCGCCGGAGTTGTTGATAATCGCCTTATAACCGAGATCTGTCAGCTCGCAAATCAACAATTCCACGCTTTGGCCTTCCTGAAATTCGGACTGTCCCTTGTCAGGAAACTTATCCGATTCCGGCAGAGCAGCGATGAGGCTGCTCTCATCAGCAGGTTTTTTTATGGCCCTCACGCTCTTAGCTTTTTCTTTCTTCGGTATGTATAAGTATCCTCTTCTTTTCATATGTTCCTCTTGGTTACGCTAAAGCCGGGAGTTACGGATTTCTTTTTCCAAAAAAAAACTTTAGCAGACCGGATATTTTCCTCTTGCCAGTTCCATGCAAAATTTATTTATCGCCAAAAACTCTTTTTCAAAAATCTCTTCTGCCTTTTTTGCAATCTCATTAATCTTCCTTCCCCTCTCAAGCAAAACCTGTGCAGTAGCCATCTGAGGAGAATCAATCGGTGTGCCTATCCTGCTTAAAAGAAGGACATAGACTTCCTTTATGCCGTCAATCTTTTCATAAATCTCTTTTGCTATTTTATGGCTCAAAACATTGTAAATCTTTCCAACATGGCTGACAGGATTTTTACCTGCCGCTGCTTCTGTGCCCAAAGGCCTGTTCAGAGATATAAGCCCGTTCACGCGGTTTCCTCTGCCAACCTGTCCTGAATCAGCATCCTCTGCCGACGTGCCCAGAAGGCTGAGATATATTCCGCCAAAACCCCTGCCCTTTTCATCAAGTGTATTGAAATGAACCTCTGTTTTTTTGAATCCTTCATATCTTCCAAGAAATCTTTTCATCTCACACAGGATTATCTCTTTTCTTTCAAAATAAGCGCTCTCGGACCTTATACAATTTGCAAGAAGGGGCATTGCAACTGTCAGCTCCAGTAAATCACCGCTCCTCATACCCATGACCTTTATGTCCTCTCCTGTTTCAGGATACCTGTTTTTGAATTTTTTGGAATTCAAAAACCTCTCTAATTCAAGCACAACTTTTTCCGTCGGGCTCAATGGATAATACCCGACAGCAGCTGATGTATCATTGGCGGCCTTGACCTTTCCGCGCCTTAAAAAAATGTCTGTAAGTTCAGCTGAACCAGGCGCAAGCACAACACGATACTTCAAATGATGCTTAGCGTCAACAAATCTCAAATTTGACCTTACCCATTTTTGGGCTGTATCCACTGCTATATCGGCAACAGGGATTTCCCTGCCGGCAGCCCTGAATGTCGCCCTGTCTCCGATTATCAATTCCATCGGCTGTATAACCCGGCCACCGCCAAATCCTTTCTCCACCCTGCCTGCTGCCAGCAATCCCTTGTCAATATTGTGATGCAAAATTATGCCAAACTTTTTCATGTACTCATTGGAAAGCGCAACAGAAATAGCCTCCATTATTGAATCGCACATATAATCAGGATGGCCGGTGCCTTTCCGCTCCACAATCTCGACACGGTGTTCTGTGATTGATTTTCCCTTATATGTTTCTACAACTATCATAATCGTATCTCATAGAAAAGGCTGGACATTATGTTTGAGCGGTTTTATTTTGCCGATACTCAGACAGTAATATACAAAAAACAAAGAGGCAAAATACCTCGGAGCGAAGCGAGAATGAGCGAAAATATAATGTCCTGCCTTTATGAAGCTCTTCATACCTAAAGCTTATCATACTTCTTTGCGCTTCCCCTTGCCTTTTCAACAGGATATTTCGCTTCATTCTTTTTCAGTTTCTTTTTAATCGCGTCAGGAAGGTCTATTTTGAGGTCATGGGATAAAAGAAGGATGTAGATAGCAATATCAGCGATTTCCTCCCTGACATTCTCAAGCCCGCCTTCATCCAGATATTTCTTAATCTCCTTATCAGTCTTCCACTGGAACTCCTCAAGAAGCTCCGCTGCCTCAAGGACAATGGATATCGCAAGTTCCTTCGGGCGGTGGAACTGCTCCCAATCCCGCTCCCTGCGGAATTTCAAAAGCTGTTCAAGAATATTATCCAGTTCTCTATTCATCTCTACCACTCAAGAATCTTCACCAGTCCTGCCTGAGATACTTCATCCTCTGTAATCTGTTTTGCGGGATAATTAAAGGCCTGCATCACCGGAGCAGGATTATCCTCATTGTCCTTGTTTTCATTTTTTGAATGGTGCCTGTCACCGCCGATTAATACCGAGTAAAACACTGCAACTCCTCCTATTACAAACCCACCTGCAAAATACACCGTCACATGCGTGCCTGCAAATGCATTATCAGGAGAAAAGAACACAAAACAAAATATAAGCAATACAGCAAGGGCAAATATTTTCATGCCACTTCACACCCTCCAGCACGCTTTTTTCTCTCTCGCCTTTTCCACCTCTTCCTTCTTTGCCTCAAATCCCTTTTTACCCATCATCCCGTAAGTGAAGTTCTTGCCTTCTTCAACACCCGGCTGATTGAATGGGTTTATGCCGTATAGAAACCCTGTGAAGGCTGTTGCCATCTCAAAGAAGTGAAATAACTGCCCCATGTGATAGGCATCTATTTTTGGAATCCCTATGGCCATGTTCGGCCTTTTAATCTTTGCCAGTGCAAGCTCTGTTGATTCCTGTTCTGCCTTAATCAACTCTGACATTGTATGGCCTCCGAGATAATTCAGGCCATCCATATCCTGAAAGACCTTTGGAATCTTAATATCAACACCATAATCATCAACTTTTATAAATATGACCACCTTGTCCTCAGGGCCTTCCATCCAGAGCTGAAGCTGAGAGTGCTGGTCTGTTGTGCCCAATGACGGATACGGAGTGAGGCCCGTGCCGAGTTTGCCAAGGCTTTCCGCCCATAACTGGCAGAACCATTCCGCCAGTGGCTTCAGGCCGTCAGCATAAGGCACCATGACATTCATTGTTCTTTTTTCTTCCCGCTCCATAATATACAGCAGGACACCGAAAAGATAAGCAGGATTTTTCCAGACCTCTGCATCAGAACACCTTTGATGAATATCCCTTGCTCCCTGAAGCATTTCATCAGCACTGACGCCTATGACCTCAGCAAGCAGAAGGCCTACAGGGCTTAAAACAGAATATCTTCCGCCGACACCTGAAGGGATTGAGAGTGCCTTCAGCCCCTTTTCATTTGCAATCTTTCTCAGGTTCCCTTTTTCAGGGTCTGTTGTTGCAATAAAACTTTTATGGGCCTCACTGCCGGCCTTGTTCATCCTGTCCCACAGTATCATGAAAGAAGACATGGTCTCTGCAGTGCTGCCTGACTTTGTGATGACATTGACTGCTGTTTTTTTCAGGCCTGTTAAGGATAACATCCTGTCCAATGTCCCTGGGTCAACATTGTCGTAGATAAATACCCTTGGTTTCTTATCGAGATTATGAAAAGGGCTCAGGGCCTCTGTGATGGCCCTTGGCCCCAGCGCAGAACCACCGATTCCGAGGATTATGAAATTCTCAAAATTATCTCTGATAAAAGATGCTGTTTTTTTAATCTCTGATGTGTCCTGCTCAAGCAGGTCTATGAATGCAAGTTCCGGCCTTTCTTTTGACTTTATCCGTTTATCTATATTGGAAACCGTTGTCTTTATGCCTTCAATCTGCCTTTCCGCAATACCCTTCTGGCCTATCACCTCTCCCATCATATTCGAGAAATTAAGCTCAAGCATAAGAGTCCTCCTTTTCTACCCCTCTTCCCTTGCTGACCTGACCCCTTCCTTAAGCAGAAGGACCAGGACTGCTGTAAACCCTATAAAAATGCCGGCTATGTTTATTATTTTAAGCCAGAGCAGAATAACAATAATCGCTATGAGGATAAATAACCTTATCATGCTGAAAAAAACCAACGCCCCGGTTGCCTGCTGCCCGCTTCCCACCAGTCCCTGAACACCCCATGCAAGCCCCTTGAGATTAGCAACCGCAAGGCCGCCGCCAATCAGAATGCTAAGCGGCAATTTCTTCCACTCAAAAAAAGCTGAAAGAACAGCAAGGGGTATCAATACAAAGGCGGACTGTTTATATATCCTTTTGATTATCTGCATTGTATTTCCTTGCCATCCTGATCATTTCACGAAAACCTGAGATTATGCCGAGTATCAAAAATATAATCGTAAACCAGGGGGAGGTCTTCATGCCAAGATATTTATCAAAAACGTGGTCAAGGCCGTATCCCATTCCAAGCCCCACGAATGTCGCAAGGACAAGATTAAGCCCTATCGTGCTCAGGTCAAGAAGGCTTCTTAATATTTTTTTTTCTGCCACGTCGTTACCTTTTGCCAGGGGTCTTCATTCCTCAGGCCCTCTTTAAAGACTCATACGCAGCCCTTACTGTCTTTTCTATATCACTCGCACTATGCGCAAGTGACATGAACCCTGCCTCAAACTGCGAAGGAGCTATATTTACTCCTCTATCCAGCATCCCGGAAAAGAAACGTGAGAACTTTGCCGTGTCAGCTGTCTTTGCAGTTGCATAGTCATAGACCTCTTTGTTTGTAAAATATGTGCAGAACATTGTGCCGGCCCTGTAGAACCTTGTGGCAACCCCTGCCCTTTTCGCTGCATCCTTAAGCCCTCTTTCAAGCATTGATGAAAGGCTTTCGAGTTTTTTGTATGTGCCTTTTTCCAAAAGTATCTTCAGTGTTTCAATTCCCGCTGTCATAGCCAATGGATTTCCTGACAATGTGCCTGCCTGATAAACAGGGCCTTCAGGCGATACTATTGACATTATCTCCTTTTTCCCTCCATAAGCGCCGACAGGAAGCCCTCCTCCGATGACCTTCCCAAGGCACGTCATGTCCGGCTTTATCCTGTAATGTTCCTGCGCGCCGCCGTATGCAACCCTAAACCCTGTCATAACCTCATCGAATATTAATACTATTCCGTATTTCTTTGTTAATGCCCTTACTGCCGCTAAAAAACCCGGCTTCGGAAGCACACAGCCAATATTGCCCACAACAGGCTCAATTATTACACACGCTATGGATTTCCACTGCCTGTTAATCACTGTCTTTAATGCATCTATATCATTAAAAGGAATTGTTATTGTATTTTTTGCATAGGATTCAGGCACTCCCGGGCTATCAGGAATGCCGAAGGTCATAGCGCCTGAACCAGCCTTCACAAGAAGGCCGTCTGCATGGCCGTGATAACAGCCTTCAAATTTTATTATCGCGTCCCTTTTGGTAAATCCCCTTGCAACCCTTATTGCGCTCATTGTAGCTTCTGTGCCGGAATTCACCATCCTGACCTTGTCCATAGAGGGATAAGCCTTCAGCACAAGGTTTGCAAGCTCTATCTCCAATGGCGTCGGCGCTCCAAAGCTTGTGCCTTTTTCTGCTGCTGATTTAAGCGCCTTAATGACTTTCGGATGTGCGTGCCCGAGTATCAGGGGCCCCCATGAAAGAACATAGTCAATGTAAGAATTGCCGTCAACGTCATATATCTTTGAGCCTTTTCCCTTTACAATAAAAACAGGATTGCCGCCTACAGCCTTAAAGGCCCTTACAGGGCTGTTCACGCCTCCGGGGATTATAGCTTTTGCCTGCTTAAAAAGTTTCTCTGATTTCCGATGATTTTTCATTTTTCCCACTTCCTTTTCTGTAAAAGTGCTCAAAGTCTATCACGAAAATATTTTAGATGTCAAACAAACCAGGAATATAGCCCCTCCTCTTGCAAATAAGATGCCTTTTATGTTAGCATTTTACCCTGTAAACCCCGAAGGAAAGACTTCCTCACGGGGTAAAAACACACGCCATCAACTTTTCTCTATGAGGTCCCTTCGGGGTGTAGAGAAAAAGGCGGAGGAAAAAACCAGAGGAGGAATCAAATGGTAGCAACAATGAAAGAGCTTCTTGAAGCAGGTGTCCATTTTGGGCATCAGGTAAAACGCTGGAACCCAAAGATGAAAAAATACATCTTTGGAGAAAGAAACGGCATCTATATCATTGACCTTCAGAAAACAATGAAGGGGCTTGAAGATGCATATAACTTTGTTAAGAATACCGCTGCCAAAGGCGGGAATGTCCTTTTCATCGGGACAAAAAAGCAGGCGCAGGATGCAATATACGAAGAATCAAAAAGGGCAGGCGCGTTTTTTGTAAATCAAAGATGGCTCGGCGGCATGCTTACAAATTTTCTGACAATCAAAAAAAGCATAGAAAGACTTAAACAGATAGAGACCATGAAGACAGACGGCACATACGATCTCCTGCCGAAAAAAGAGGTCTCAGCCCTTGAAAAAGAGCGCGGCAAACTCGAAAAAATCCTGAGCGGCATAAAGGATATGAACAGCCTGCCTGCAGCAGTATTCATAATAGATCCCAAAAAAGAACGGATTGCCGTTGCCGAGGCAAGAAAACTTTCAATTCCGATAGTCGGTGTTGTTGACACAAACTGTGACCCTGATGAGATTGACCATGTTATACCCGGCAATGATGATGCAATCAGGGCAATAAAACTCCTTGCAGGAAAGATGGCAGAGGCCATTCTCTCGGGAAGGGAGACACTGAACAAGATTGCTGCTGAAGAGGCTGAAAAGACGGCTGTTGCAAACATGGTGCAGCAGGAAGAGAAGGAAGCGGCAGAGGAGGTAAAGGGATAATGAGCGCTATTACAGCTGACAAGGTTAAAGACCTAAGGGAAAAAACAGGCGCAGGCATGATGGACTGTAAAAAAGCGCTTACTGAAAGTGCTGGTGATTTTGAAAAGGCAATAGACTGCCTCAGGCAAAAAGGCCTGGCCAGCGCTGCAAGAAAAGCCAGCAGAACAGCATCAGAAGGGCTTATAAGCTCATACATACATATGGACAAGATAGGCGTTCTCGTGGAGGTAAACTGCGAGACAGATTTTGTCGCCAAGACAGACGACTTCAGAGAACTCGTTAAGGATGTCTCCCTGCACATTGCTGCGGCAAATCCCTCTTACCTTTCACGCGAAGATGTGCCGCAGGATGTTATAGAAAGAGAGAAGGAGATATACAGGGCACAGGTCACCAACAAGCCTCCGCAGGTTGTAGAGAAGATAGTCGAGGGAAAACTTGATAAATTCTTTAGCGAAACCTGCCTGCTCGACCAGCTTTTTATAAAAGACCCGGAGCAGAAGACAAAGATAAAAGACCTTGTTACCGAAAAGATAGCCAAGCTTGGAGAAAACATCTTAATAAAGCGTTTTGCCAGGTTCCAGCTTGGCGAGAAGCAATAAAATCCAGAGTGAAACCCTCATTGAAATATAAAAGGATACTCTTAAAACTCAGCGGCGAAGCGCTGATGGGAGATAAGGGTTTTGGCATAGATTCTGCCACTGTTGATTTTATAGCTAAAGAAATTAAAAAGGTTGTCAATATGGGCGCTGAGCTTGCCATAGTCATAGGCGGCGGCAACATATTCAGAGGAGTAGAGGCAAGCGTAAAGGGAATGGAACGCGCATCAGCAGATTATATGGGAATGCTTGCCACTGTCATAAATGCATTAGCACTTCAGAATGCACTTGAGAAAAACAATATCACTACAAGGGTCCAGTCAGCCATAGAGATGAGAGAACTGGCCGAGTCTTATATAAGGCGAAAGGCCATGCGGCATCTTGAAAAAGGCCGCATCGTAATATTTGCCGCAGGCACAGGGAACCCCTATTTTACAACTGATACTGCCGCGGCCCTCAGGGCCATGGAGATAGGGGCGGATGTAATAATGAAGGCAACAAAGGTTGACGGCGTATATTCTTCTGACCCGGTAAAAGACCCCAGGGCAAAAAAATTCGACACCATAAGCTACATTGATGTCCTGAAAAAAGGCCTCAGCGTCATGGATTCAACAGCAATATCATTATGTATGGACAACAATCTCCCGATTATGGTATTCAACCTTAAAGGAAAGGATAATATCAGCAAAGTTGCCCTGGGCAAAAAGATAGGCACCATGGTAGGAGGAGACAATGGAGAAAGAACTAAAAAGAAAAGCCGCTGAAAAAATGGACAGCGCCATAGAAATGCTCAAGAAGGAGTTCAGCGCTATAAGGACAGGGCGTGCATCCCTTGCGCTCCTTGACGGAATAAAGGTTGACTACTATGGCACGCCAACCTCCCTGCAGCAGCTTGCGTCACTGAGCATTCCCGAAAGCCGTCAGATAGCGATTCAGCCGTGGGAGCAGAAAATAATATCCGAAATAGAAAAGGCAATAATGAAATCAGACCTCGGCCTTACACCTTCAAATGACGGAAAGATTATAAGGATAAATATCCCGGCGCTTACAGAAGAGAGGCGGAAACAGCTTGTAAAAGTCACAAAGAAAAATGCCGAGGATTCAAAGATTGCCGTAAGAAATATAAGAAGAGATATAAATGAAGAGATTAAAAAACTCGAGAAAGAAAAGCACCTGAGCGAAGATAATACAAAAAAATCCCTTGATGAAATACAGAAATTGACGGATACTTATATCAAGAAGATAGATGAAATACTGATGCATAAAGAAAAAGAAATAATGGAGGTGTAGTATGGCTAACAGCAATTTCGTTCTAAAGGTCACTGACGCAAAATTACCTGATATCCAGAAGGCATTGCAGGCCGCAGGCATAACGGTAAGAAGCATTATCGAGGTCTTTAAAGAAGGGGAAAAGGCAGAGAAAACAGAAGAGGCAAAATAATGGCAATGAAAAAGCGCGTAAAAAAGACAATTAAAAAAACAGTTAAAAAAGCAAAAAAACAGCACGGGAAAGCCATAAAGGCAAAACAGAAAAAACCCGTCAGAAAAAAAACAGCAAGGCCTGCCGCAAAAAAAAGAAAGCCCGTTGCGGGCCGCTTACAGCAGGCAAAGGCAAAAAAAGCCGTCCCGGTAAAGGCAAAGAAGCTCGTTGCGAGCCGGTTACGGCCGGTAAAGGGAAAACAATCCCCGGAGGAAAAGAAAGAAACGCTTAGAAAGCTTTTGATCCAGACAAGGGAGCAGTTTGTCAAAGAGGCAAAGATTGAAATATCAAAATATATCAGGGGTGAGACCAGACAGCTTGTGGATACTGCGCTTGATGACGGCGATTGGTCTATAGTAGACCTCTCTGAAGATGTGAGCCTCAGAAAACTCAGCACTCACAGAGAAACACTTGTAAAAATAGATGAGTCTCTCAGAAAACTTGACGAGGGGACTTATGGGACCTGTGAGTCGTGTGGTGAAGAGATAAGTGAGCAAAGATTGAAGGTCATGCCCTTTGCGATATATTGCAAGGACTGCCAGGAGAGAATAGAACAATTAGAGGCAATAGAAAACCAATTGCGGTAAAAGGACCATTCAGGGAAATACGGTTCAGTATTTTATTGCCTCAAGGAACAGCCCGGTTGCGGGCGCCGTAGGACCGGTCTTCCTCCTGTCTTTAAGCTCAAAGGCATCTGATATGGCATGCGCAGCCATCTTCCCCCTTCCTATTTCAACAAGCGTTCCGACAATATTTCTTACCATATACCTCAAAAATGCATTTGCCTCTATCTTTATTTTTATGAAATCCCCTTTAAGCCCTGCTGTCATAAAATCAATCCTCTCCAGCCTTTCTATATTAAAGGAGATTATATCCCTCTCAGTAGTTTTCGCACCGCACCCCGCACCCCTGAATGCCGAGAAGTCATGCCTACCCTTAAGAAGGCTCCCCGCCTCCTTCATACTGTCCATATCAAGCCTGTGCGGTACTCTCCATGCGTATCTGTAGAGAAAAGCAGATGAAATACTCATATTGGATATAAGGTAGAAATAGCTCTTGCTGACGGCATCATATCTCGGATGAAATGCCTCATTCACTTCTTCAGTATTGAGTATTCTTATATCTTCAGGAAGCAGTGAGTTCAAGGCCCTCTGCAATACTTCCGGTTCAAGATATGAATCCGTAAGAAACGAAGCAACCTGCCCAAAGGCATGAACACCGGCATCAGTCCTTGAGGAACCAATGACCTTTACATCTTCACCTGTTATTGTTTTTAGCTTTTCCTGAAGTATCCCCTGTATTGTAAGAATATTCTTTTGGCTGACATCTGATGGCTGTCCCGACTTGTCGGGACTCGCCGAGGAGAGAGAGCTGATGGCTATTTTCTGTTCCTGCCACCCGTGGTAATTCGTGCCGTCATATTCAATGAGAAGTTTTATGTTTTTCATGACCTTATGATTTTCATTTAAACGCAGCTTTAAGTCAAGAGAGAACATCATAAGAGATACGGGAAAGATATAGATTACCGGACATACAGAGCGGGTATAATCACACCTCTTCGACGAAAGCCTCATCAATATTGCTGACAAACATATCCACAAGCTCAGCATCAAACTGGGTGCCGGAATTATTCTTAAGCTCTTCAATTGCACTGCGGAACCCCTGGGCAGAAGGGGCCTTATTGTCTTCTACCGGCCTCCCGACATATTTGTATGAATCTCTGCTGACCATTGCATCAAAGGCCTCTGCAATAGCAATCATCCTCGATTCCAGAGGAATGGCCTCACCTTGCAGGCCTGCCGGGTATCCATTGCCATCGTACCTCTCGTGGTGGTGCAAAATGAGCGGGCCGATATCAGAATAAAAGTTTATCGGCCGCAGCATCTCATAAGCAAGCTGCGAATGTGCCTTATACTCATCCTTGGATCTTACATCTTTTACCTTAATCTTCAGAAAACCAATATCATGAAGCAGGCAGGCATGGTACAATTTCTTCTTCTCATCTTCAGACATATTTATTGCACGCGCCATTAAAAGGCAGTATTTTGCAACCCTTTTTGAATGGCCGCTTTTCTCATGGATATGAGTGTCCATGGCATCGAGCAGGACATCTGTAAGATGGATTTCAAAATTTTTCTGGTCCTCGCGGAATTTTGTCATGGCAATGGCTATAGCGGCCTGGTCGGCAAAATATGTTATTAAATCTTCATCCTCAGAACTGAAAACACCTTTTTCTTTATTGATAAGCTCCAGGGCCCCTATTGTTCCTGAGTTTAATCTCAGAGGCACGCACAGCACTGTCTTTGTATCATATCCGGTTATCTTATCTATCTCTGAATCAAACCTGCTGTCGCTTTTTACATTGTCAATCCTGATAGCGCTGCCGTTGTCCACGACCCATCCAACAAGGCCCTGGGATTTTGGAATCGAAAGCCCCTCTATTTTAGTGCTCTCCCTGCCTTTTGCCACTTTGAATACGAGCCTGTCTCCATCGGCAAGCATAATTGAACCCGCATCTGCTCCGGTAATTTTCAATGAACTTTCCACAATACTTTCCAGAAGGACATCGCCATAAACTATCTCACGTATGTCCCTTGTGGTGTTCAGAAGGCTGTTTAATTTATTGGTATATTCATCTATTGTTTTAATAGCGCTTTTTGAGGCGGCATTAGCCACATACATACCTGTAACTACAAGCCCTGCCACAATCGAAAGAATAGTTACTAAAGAAGGGGTAGACATATAATCGAGAAATACATACAAGAACCTTACTATCAGTAATAAAAGGGCGTAAACAATAAGCAGAATTATTCCATTAAGCACCCTAATCTGGTGTTTTATGTTTTCTACTACAGCTTTTTTGCGCCCTGTTTTATCTGTCATGGCAGTTCTTTCTTAAAATAATTATCTCATATCAGAAATGGATGTCAATGTTTTTTATTGTCACCAAATAAAAAAACTTTAGCGTTATTGCTTAAAAATCTTGAATAATCATGCACTAAAGGCTAAAATTAGCCTTATGAGAATTCTGAAGGCAACAAAAGATATCAGGATATTCCTTGATGTTTTAAGAAGGCGCGCCTCAGGAAATAACCCTGAGATAGAAAAAAGAGTAAGTTCTATTCTTGCTGATGTAAGGAAGAACGGCGACAGGGCTGTCCTGAAATATACAAAGAAGTTCGACTACCGCAACGCAGCCACCCTGGCATTAAAATCTGCTGAGATATCAAGCTATGCAAATAAGGCCGGCAGGAAGGGCGTTAAGGCGCTCGAACTCTCTGCAAAGAGAATAAGAAAATTCCATGAGATGCAGAAAGAAAAATCGTGGATAGTCAAAGATGGTTCAGAAACTTTTTTGGGACAGGTTATACGTCCTATTGAAAGGGTCGGCGTATATGTGCCCGGCGGCAAGGCATCTTATCCATCTACCGTGCTGATGAATGTCATACCGGCACAGGTTGCAGGCGTTAAGGAAATTGCACTCTGCGTTCCCTCGCCGCGGGGCGAGATAAACCCGTATGTAATGGCAGCCATAAAGATGCTCGGCATTAAAGAGGCTTATAAAATCGGCGGGGCTCAGGCAATAGCAGCAATGGCTTACGGCACAGAAACAATTAAAAAGGTAGGCAAGATTACAGGGCCCGGCAATATCTATGTGGCAACAGCAAAGAAAATGGCCTTTGGAGAGGTAGACATTGACATGATTGCAGGCCCAAGCGAAATACTGATAATTGCGGATGATTCCGCAAACCCTGCATTCATAGCATCAGACCTGTTAAGCCAGGCAGAACATGATGAACTTGCATCATCCATATTAATTACAAACTCAGGCAGGCTTGCAGAAAAGGTAAATCAAGAACTTGGGAAACAACTTGCAGGCCTTAAAAGAAAGGATATTGCAAAAAAATCTCTTTCTGCTTATGGGGCTGTTATTATTGTTAAAAAGATTGCAGATGCTGTTAAGCTCTCAAATAATATTGCGCCGGAGCACCTTGAGGTTATGACAAAAAACCCTGCGGCTGTCCTGCCGCTAATCAAAAATGCAGGCGCGATATTCCTGGGCCAGTGGACGCCTGAGCCCTTAGGAGATTATTCAGCAGGGCCGAACCACACACTTCCGACAGGAGGCACTGCAAGGTTTTCGTCTCCATTGGGAGTCTATGACTTTATCAAACGCTCAAGCCTTCTGTCATTCACAAAACAGGGTTTTATGAAGATTGCAAAGACAGTCGAAACCATTGCAGATATCGAGGGGCTTGAGGCGCATGGGAATACGATAAGAATCAGGACATCAAGAAAATCCTGATTCTCTTTGTTCATAATGATTCAATACATAGAGGGAATTGTCTTTGAGCGGTTTTATTTTGCCGATATTCCGGCAGTAAGAATAAAATAATAAAGAGGCAAAATTCCTCGGGGCGAAGCGAGAATGAGCGAAAAGATTGTTCCCTCTATGTATCTTTAAGGTTTATAATGCTCATAAAAATCACCAAAAATAACTTATCAGAGACTCTGGAAAAAGCAGTTGAGATACTGAAGAAAGGCGGTATTATTGCCTTTCCAACTGAGACCTTCTACGGCCTTGGCGTAAAGTCCGACATGGAAGACTCTTTAATAAGACTTTATGAATTGAAAAAAAGGCCTGTAAAAAAGCCAATGCCTTTAATTATCGGCAGCAGGAAATTGCTGTCCTCCCTTGTTGTATCCAAAAGTAATGCTGCAACTGCACTCATGGATAAATTCTGGCCCGGGCCGCTGACAATTATTTTAGATGCAAAAAAAGGCCTCTCAAGATATCTGACCGTAGGCACCGGCATGGTTGCTGTCAGACTTCCGGGTGAATCTTTCGCGCTTCTTCTTGCAAAAGAAGCCGGATTCCCAATAACAGGGACCAGCGCTAATATCTCAGGAATGCCGCCTGCTGAGGATGCAGAGGCAGTGATAAAATATTTCGGCGACAGGATAGACCTGATAATAGACGGAGGTAAAACTCCCGGAGGGCTTCCCTCTACAATTGTGGATGCTACAGAGGGAGATATTAAAATACTCCGCAAAGGCGCAGTAAGCTATTCAGATATAAAAGATTTAATGGAAAAGAGAACTTAAAGAGTTACCGGATTAGGGAGATACTATTTACAGAAATTCCACATGGTTAATCATGTCTTTCCGCTCAGCAACTTCCCAGAGTAGTTTTAATCTCCTGATTAAATCGCCTGCAGAATATTTTTGCTGGTGAGAATACGCAATGCCTTTATGCTCGGAATCCAGCGCCAGAGATAAAAAGTCGGCATCGTGTGTTACAATGACAAAATTATTTTTTCCTGCATAATCAAGCTGTTCCTTATCTGAAAGTCCAAGATTCCCTGCGTCTTTTGCGGTCAGCACTTCTACATCACGCCTTATTAAACCATTGGCAATTGTAACATCAACGCTTTCATCCAAATAAAACCTTATTTCAGACACGGGCTTTTTTTAGAATTGATGGCGTCTTCTGCGATATCCTCTTTATGAATTCTTTTTCATCCCTGATTTTTTCATCAAAATATGTTTTGTTTTCATAGTAGTATGAAAGGGCATCGTGAACAGCTTCAAGGGTCAAATGAGGATGTGCTTCGATAATCTGGTCTGGTGTTAAACCCAGCCTGTCGTATTTTATCGCAATGTCAATTACCCTTATTCTTGTACCGGCAACTACAGGGCTGCCTTTTGATATCTGTGCATTAACTGAAATATAAGGATGTTTCGTTTGTTTAGCTATTGCCACTCCCATTCAGCACCTCCGTTTTTGCTTTGAATATATTCTATCATAATGGGTAAAAATATTACGGAATAATCACGGAGCGGAAAAGGGAGCAACTGCTAAAAAGCATAATTATAGCCGGCAGATATTAAATAATCCCCTCCGGGGGATTGACCCGCTCAAAAACTTTCTCAACTAAGCACGTTGCCTTGATAATATTTTTCATCTTGAGTAAGATTG
>JACRGY010000154.1 GCA_016212165.1 Nitrospirota bacterium | reverse complement strand
TTCATTGTCATTTGTGTCTCTTTGAGACATGAGAGTTTCGTTGTAATATGATGGATGGAGGTCACTTCCTCCGGAGACAAGAATTCCGTCAATCCTTAAAGCAATATCAGCAGCGTTACGGGAAGGCGCCAGCAATATGGGACAGGCTCCTGCCTTCTCAACAGCCTCTGCATAATCCCTGTTGAGTTTTAAGCGGTTGTCCTCGATGTCTGCTGTTATACCTATAATCGCTCTCAACAGACCCTCAAACTCTCAACTTCCCGCCTGTCTCTGCTGTGATATACTTAACGATATTAAGATGCATTTCTTCCACTTCTGCTTCCGTAAGCGTTCTGCTGTCCGACCTGTATCTTATTGCAAATGCAAGGCTTTTCTTTTCATCAGGAATATTTCTGCCTTTATAAAAATCAAAGATGGAAACATCCTCTATTAGTTCCGACGGATAAGCCCTTATGAGGTTCTCAATGTCAGATGCGCTGAGCTTATCATCCACAATGATTGCTATGTCGCGCTCAATACACGGGAACTTCGGTATGGGCGAATACTCCATAGAAGCAGGAATCAAAGAAATTAATCTGTCAAAGTCTATTTCAAATACAACTATCTCGGGTCTCGGCGCTTTCAGATCAAGCTTCTCAACCACCACAGGCGAAACAGCTCCGAGCAAACCGATACTTGAGCCTGAGATGCGGATATCGCATGACTGTCCGGGATGTAGGAAAGGCTCGCTTGAAGGAGAAAACGCATAACCATTAATATGCAGGTCACCGAATAAGTCTTCAATCATCCCCTTGACTATATAGAAACTATGCGCATCTTCTTTCCATAAGGACGGCTTTTTTTCTCTGTAATATATCCCTCCAAGACACATAATTTCAAGAGGCAGCGGCCGTCCTATATCCTCAAATACTCTGGATAACTCAAAAATCCTGATATCTCTCATGCCCCGCGAAAAATTATACATAAAATTTTCAAGCAAAGACGGAATCAGTGTCGTCCGTAGCAATGAACTTTCCTTTTTCAGCGGGTTTTTTATTGAAACAGCCTTGCGCCTGCTGTCTTCCGCTGTGATATGAAGCATATCAAGGTCGGTTTCAGCCATAAAGCTGTAATTTATTGCCTCGCTGAACCCTGCTTTTCTCACTATATCTTTTATCCTAATAGCGTAAGTTTGTTTCCTGTCCGGATTCCCTCCCGAAATACCGGCTTTGGGAATTGTTGTCCGTATTTTCTGATAACCGTAAACTCTTGCTATCTCCTCAATAACATCAGCTTCCATCTTAATGTCAGGCCTGAATGCCGGCGGTTTTGCCGTGAAATAGTCCTTATGTAAATCCACGGCAATGCCCAATCTCTTAATTATATCCACCATTTCTTTGTCAGGAATCTCTGTTCCCAGAACCTTATTGACCCTGTCATATCTCACATCCACAGTTACAGGGACAAACCTTTTTGGATAAACATCAACTTTTTTATAGATAGTTCCGCCGGAAACCTGCTGGATTAAGGATGCTGCTCTGTCAAGCGCATTGCTCAAAGCCTCAATGTCCGTACCTCTTTCAAACCTGTAAGACGATTCGGATTTAAGGCCCAAAGCCCTTGATGTTCTCCTGACCGATGTTGGTTCAAAATATGCGCTCTCAAGAAACACATCATGAGTAAAATCACTGACCTCTGTTTCAGCGCCTCCCATAACACCCGCAATTGCTACAGGATTCTTTGCATCCCATATGAGAAGCGCATCCGGCGGCAATTTTCTCTCTATGCCGTCAAGTGTCACAATATTGCAGTCTTCTTCTGCGAGCGCCACCTTTATTGATTTCCCCTTCAACGCATTAAGGTCAAACGCATGTAACGGGTGGCCTGATTCCATTAGGACATAGTTTGTTATATCCACTATATTATTTATCGTTCGTATGCCACATTTGGTAATCCTGTTTTTAAGCCAGTCCGGAGAAAGCGCAATCTTTACTCCCTTTATAACCCTTCCGGCATATCTATGGCATAAGCCTGCGTCAAGTATTTCTATCTTAAAACCATCATCCGAAGCTTCTTCTTTTATATCATGCTCAGGATGCTTTAGCGGCAGGTTCATTGCTGTGGCAATCTCCCGTGCAATACCAATAATACTGAGACAGTCAGGCCTGTTTGGAGTAACATTCACCTCAAATACAAATTCTCCGTCCAGCTTCTCTACTGCCTCCACCTCAAGTCCGGCCATTGTAAGAACATCCGCTACTTCTTCGGGACTTTTAGTGATGTCAACAAACTCTTTTAACCAATCATAAGGAACGCGCATAGTATGTATTATATCTACGCACCATGGAGATTGACAAGGAAAAGTTTAATTGGATTTCTAATCTTA